>JABXJW010000028.1 GCA_013375395.1 Desulfobacterales bacterium | reverse complement strand
CGCGTTTGCACTCCAAAAGCTATCCCATTCCAGAGGGACTATGCGTAATCAATGACCATAGCTTTCTATTACTCTCGATCGATATTTGCCCCCAAATCACGTATTTTTTCAAAAAACCTATTATAACCACGACTAATTTGCCACGCGTCTTCGATGACTGTTTCTCGATCTGCCACCAAACCACCCAAAGCCAGAGCCGCCCCAGCCCTCAAATCTGTGGCAGTTACTTGACTTCCATGTAAAGGAGTCCCGCCGAAAATACGCAGTATATTCGCGTCTATCTTGAACCGCCCTCCCATTTTCTTTATTTCATCAGTGTACGCGTACCTGCCCGGAAAGCGCAAATCAATTATGCGACTCTCTCCCCTAGCACAGACGCCATAAAGCGCAAAGAATGGCTGCATATCTGAATTGATTCCTGGGTACGGGCCTGTGCTGATGTCGATGGGATAGCAACGTCCTCCACGCACTATCAAGCGCTCATCTCCCCTATAGAACTTAGCACCACTTTCTCTCAATTGAATAAGTGGTATTTCAAGGTGTCTGAAAGGAAACCCCACAATTTCCACATCACCATTTGTAATCACGGAACCGATTAGCCAGGTGATAGCTTCCATATTATCACCAATAACCGTATGGCGAATGCCTGAAAGTCTTTCTACGCCTTCGATCTCAATGTGCTCCTGCCCGTAAGCTTCAATTTTTGCCCCCATTTTCGTGAGATAGGAAATGAGGTCCATTATTTCCGGGCGAACATGAGGGTTCCAGACTCGAGTGGTCCCATTCGCAAGGCAGCCAGACAAAATAGCGTTTTCGGTTGCGCCCGTTGAACGAACTGGGAGGTGAATATCGATACCTTTTAAACCGCCCTTTACCTCGGCACAAAGCATATTGTCTTCAGTCCATACCTCTGCACCCATCTCACGAAGAAGCATCTCATGGAGGTCGTATTTCCGGTCTCCAATCTGGCAGCCACCGGGCAATGGAACGGCCCCCTCACCCGTGCGTGTGACAAGGGCACCAAGAATCAATAAGGTGTTACGGATAGAAGGGCCGTGCCAATCCAGTCGAGTCTTGATCTTGTCAGGTTCAGTAATGATGATTTTATCTTCTTCTAAATGGCAGTCTTTGCCCAACTGTCTTAGCATATCCACATGTATTTGTACGTCTACCAATCCGGCAGGATAGTTATCAATTTCTACTTTTTCATCGGTGAGAAGAGAAGCGGTCAGCAATTTCAAAGCACTGTTTTTTGCGCCGCTTACATGAACAGAACCAACCAGACGAGAAGGTCTGATTTTATATTGTTTGATTCCATTCATCAGTCCCATTGCTCCATATCCTCAGGCAAATATATGACCTCCCGTGAAAGCATCACGCCGTATTCTTCAAACACACGCTTTTGCCCGATATCGATTACTGCCTTCACATCAGCACTCCTTGCTTCGCCTATGTTCAGAATCCAGTTGGCGTGTTCTTTTGCCACCATGGCATTTCCCACGCGCATTCCCTTCATCCCGACCCTCTCAAGATACCACCCTGCAGGCTTTCCCCCAGGGGGACGTTTGAATGTCGATCCAAATGTTCTCCGATTTCTTGGTTGCTTCTCCCGCCGTGAGGCCAGAAGCGCTTGCACGTTCTTCATAGCCTGCCGCACATCCCTCCCCGACTCCTCTTTCAGCCGGAACGCGGCCTGGAGGATAATCCTGCCTGTATTTGAAATTGCACTCTCACGGTAGCCAAAGCCCATGTCTTTCCATTCGTACTCTACGACTTCACAAGTTGAAGGGTCTAAGACCCGGGCTTTTACGAAGTGATCCTTGATTTCTCCTTCCTTCGTTGTGCCCGCATTCATTCGCACCGCACCGCCGATCGTTCCCGGAATAACCGCCATATACGTATACCCAAGATAACCCAGTCTGGCCAACCTAAACCCCAGGTTCATCAAGGAAGCTCCAGCACGTGCAGTTACGCAGGCCTGTTTTGCGTCAAACGCAATTGACTCTAGCTCGCCTCCCAACCGGATGACAATACCATCGAAGTCTTCGTCGCTTATGACAACATTAGATCCAGCGCCAAGTATGTAAAACGGGATTTGTTTCTGGCTTGAAAACTTGATTACCTCTTGCAAAATGGAGGCATTGATGGCAACTACGTAATATGACGCTTTACCCCCTATTCTTATTCGATTAAGAGATTTTAAGGAATACTTGTTTTTTTTTGGAAACATGGTACGCAAAAAAAGTGGCTTATTGTCGAAACGAGATCATCAGGGATAACGAAACCTTTGATCGACGCATAATTACCGTTAACCGCCACCCTTGCAGTGCAATTTCCTATTAGTTTCACCCGGTGGCTCATGATGCACAAGCACTTCGACAATCTTTTCCCCTGCTTTGCCGTTCCCGTAAAACTTTTGTGAAAAGTCTAACGTTTCGCTTTGAAGGTTCTTAAAGGCTTCCACGATATTGTTTTTATCTCCACCTACCACACAGTTAACACCCGCATCGACCAATTCGATCCATTCCGTCTCATCCCTGACCGTGATGCATGGTTTATGAAAAAAGTACGCCTCCTTTTGGAGCCCACCTGAGTCAGTAATAATAGCCTGACACTTTTTTTCAAGCAGGATCATCTCCAAATATGAAACCGGATCTATAATCTTGATGCCACGCACTGATTGAGTCGACTCTAACAGAATTTTCATGGTTCTCGGATGAAGAGGAAGAATCACGGCTATCTCGTTGGCAATCTCTCTGAGAGCAAGCATGATACTGTCAAGCCGGGCAGGCACATCTGTATTTTCCGCTCTGTGGATCGTCGATAAAACATATTGCCCTCGTTCTATCTGTAGCCTGTCAAGAATTGAGGCTCTTTTTTCAGCAATATCTGAATAAAACAGGAGGGCGTCGTACATGACATCCCCGACATTGATGACTGTCTCTCCGTACGGTGAATTTGCGATTCCCTCCTTCTTGAGATTGCTTACCGCCGTTTCAGTGGGACAAAAAAGTAGATCAGACAATCGATCCGCCACCACCCTGTTCTGTTCCTCGGGCATCTCCATGTTAAAGGACCTGAGTCCTGCTTCTACATGGGCAAGCTTCAGGTAGAGCTTCTTGGCCGCCAAAGCCCCTGCTAGGGTTGAATTGGTGTCACCGTAAACCAGAACACAGTCGGGCCGAATTTCCAAAAGCACATCCTCGATTTTTTCCAACATGCGGCCAGTCATTGCTCCATGGGCAAGGTTACACACACTTAGATTGTAATCAGCCGTGGGAATATTCAGCTCTTCAAAGAATACCTGAGACATATTCTCATCATAGTGTTGCCCCGTATGCACAAGGAACTCTGTATGACCAGCTTCACGAAGTGCCCTGCTAACTGGAGCAGCCTTAATAAACTGGGGCCGTGCTCCGACTATGGTAACGATTTTCATGACTCTGTTTCTATGCTCACCGCAGAGCTTCGGAGATCACAAAGCCTTCTCTTTTTTATCCGATCGGCCTCCGGCTCGTAGAGCCTGCGCTTCGGAGAGGAGAGCCCAATGAAATATGCTCCGCCCCAGTTGAATATGCTTTGCATTCTACCCCAGTACGATAGTGCCTACCTACCCCAGTACCATCTGCCGGAGCTACAGGGCAGGCGGGGCAAGCATTTCATGGGGCAGGCAATGAAAGATATGGGGAAGATTCCACATGCTATCGAGAAGGAGATGCTACGCATAAGCTAATCCATAGACAATTTTTGGGGGGCTCATTAAATGGAATGTCCTTTGGATAAATTTTCGCTAATTCCGTTAAACGCTAAGCTTATCTGTTCCGCCTCTCAAAAATATTTTATATAACCACTTGAGACCCATCAAAGTTGATAAGATTGGGTGAATGATATAAAATATATAAACCGCCTTTCCCGAAGACAGATTATATTTCTTTCTTAAACGTTCCCTCTTACTAAAAGAGGCTTTTGGGTTATATCTAAAAAGATATTTAATTCTGGCATTAGTGGTATTTAGTGATATTAAGATCAATAGCCTTATGTAAAGTCGATTAGGATCTCTCAAGGCATGAATATCACACTCAATTTGCGACATGATAAAATCAAATAACCTTAAGCAATGCTTCGGCGGCATAATTGTACGCGTGATCTTTTTATCATAGGGTATGTCAAACAATTGGTTTATTAAATATAAGCAAAAATAACCTTGTCTATAAATTGCCCATTCCTTAGATTTTTCCTCTATAAAGTCCCAATCTATATCATCTTTGTGTTTTCGCATGATGAGTGCTATATCAATTAGGCAAATAAGTCTGACATAAAGACAGTTTGAAAGGTTCAGATATGTGTGCCAGAAGAGGTGTAGGAGCAGATACTCTTTGGCTGTTATGAGAACGGATTTGTGACGATCGTCTATAGGCGCGGCCTTTTCCCAAAACTCAACAATGTTATTGTTGATGAAATCAGACCTCCCTGCTATATCTTGATGAAGTTCCACAACAATGGGTGTTGTTGCGTTATATTTTATGTATGGAAAATGAAAATGCTTCCTCTCATAGAAGTCCTCATCAACGAAAGTAGACATGCTTTTAAATCCATAACCATGACTTATTAGGCATTCTTTTGCCCTTTTCATATCTTCTTTTCGGATAAGCAGATCAATGTCACCCATAGGGCGTAAAGCCTGATCCGGGTAGTAGTTTTTTGCCATTTCCACACCTTTGAGCGAAATAACGTCTATACCTTCGCTTTCAAAAGCATTCAGTATTTTTTCCAGTTCGTTAAATTGAATTAAATTCGTAGCCAAGTATTGGTTATACACGGCTTTTAGTTTATGTTTAATTTCATGGCGTAAAGCGATTTCCTTTGAATCTGAATCTAAACCATCTTTGTTTACAATATAGTAAAGAAGAGGTGCTAAGTCTCTTTGATAACCTTTGTTCAAGATGGCATCCCAGGTTAGCTCACTGTTGAATTTCTGGTAGAGTTTGGTGGTCTTATCCCCTTTGGATTTCCCGTCTGTTAAATATAGATTGAGAAGTTCTAATGGGGTTGTTTCGATTATTGTGCATTGAGGATTAAGGCTTGAGGACTGAGGATTTGTATTAAGCTGTTTTGTCACTTTCTTTGATCCATTTGCTTTTGTACGGCAGAACGCCGCCCGCCGACAACGCGAGACCTTTGCATAACTCCTTTGAACGACCATTATGGACTTTTTGGGGCACCCGTCCGGGCGACGCGAACGGCCCACGCCAGTGGGCAAATCCCAAACTGTTTGAGGATGTTAGGCCGAGTTTTTGGGATTTAGTGAGGAAGCCCATGGATGGGTCAAAAAGTTCATACAAAGGAGTGAAAAGGGGTCGTGCAAAGGTCTCAACGCGACAAACCTCGCCAGGTAAAGTGTCCAGACGTTCGTTCTGTTCACATTCCAGAGGTGAAGAGATATGAAGCTCTCATTGCAGTCTCGGGACTATTCTTGCCTGAGGTTGTGAGGCGGTTTTAATGATTCATCGTACAATGTAAAACATACTTTTAGAGTCTCTCCGTCATTATTTGGGATACCATAATAGCAATATTCTATGAATCCGAATGATTGTTCATGAAGCCTATCCATTTCATTTTCTAGAGTGTTGGTAGCTTCAACACTATTTATAGTTGGATTATGTGGCATTATATAGAAAGCGTAGATTATTGATTGTATCCAATCTCCTTTTGGATTTACTATATGCAATTCCAGAATATCCCTGTCACAAATAAATTTCTCTGAATCTATCCCTTTAATCACAAAGCAGCGATTTTTCCCACTGGCGCCACCTTCCGAGCTTGCTAACTCTCCGACCCTTACCTTTTTCCCGTTTCTATCTATCAAATACACCTGATGTTCTGCCTTTTTTTCGTTCCTATCAAAGTCATAACCATAGATCCATATATCAAAACGCATTTTGCGAAACATTCCTTCTTTCGTCGTAGCATCCTTTTTTTGTTTAATAACCCATTCTGCCTTATCTAATGTTATTGTGTTCCCATAACATGCCACTCTTCTTATGGCATACTCGGGATTAAGGAATCTTTTTACATAGTTTGTAATAGGTGATTTGAAACAGTTGCTTGATTCGTGTTCTTCAAGATATTGTAAGGCTTTGTTCCCCAGCTTTCTGGACTTTTCCAATTCCTTCGTGGTGTCAATATTTCTCAAATTCCACCCAAATTTTTGCACTACGTCTTCTAAACTATCTAAATAATTCATAGCTAACTTTACATATGCAAGAGAGACCTTAGTCATATTGGTTCTCCCGGCAAAAATTTCATTTCCTTGAACGGCTGCCTTGGCTTGACTTAAATAAAGTTCGCACTCTGCTAATATCTTTTTGTTAAATATCAAAGGTAGCTCATGGTATGCAGCAGGAAGATGCACATTGCTATCGATCACAGCTTTTTCCAAAGTTTCGTAATATCCTTTCATCGGTTCCCATGCTGGCCCATAGAATTTGTGATAAAAATCATCGAGAATTTTATCTACATCTGCATTCACATTCCAAAGAAGCTTAGCCGCTACATAGTAATTTAGTCCAAGAGTGCCAACATTCTTTGACGAATACTGTGTATAAAGACCAAAGCAGCCCTTCTTATGAAAATAAGGGATATCTTTTCTGATTGAATGAACAATAGGGTATGGTAGTTCATTGGCAGCAAGCTTCCAATAATACTCATAGACACTGAACGAAGCAAATTTCTTTTTCCACCCGTCAATAGCCTGCCTATATCCATCATTACACGAGCCAGATTCTATAGGTTGGTCATGGCCCGAGCCATGGGTAATCTCTACTATAGAATAATTGGGAGCTTTGATATTCAGATTTTCAGGAGGTATCCGATATGCAGAATAGGCACCACATTGTACATATTTTTCCGGATGCTTGCTCAAGATACGTCTGGCAACCTCATCGTAAAATATGGCCATACGCCGTGAAAGTATCCCGCGCTTTTCTGGTCCCAATGACCGCCAGTTTTTATTAATATCTTCTACAGAAATCCCCTTGTCCTCATCCAATGCCTTGCAACTTTCACACTCGCAAAAGCCAAGACCATCATTGGGAAAGATTGTCATCACATCTAATTCGGGTCTATCTTCTAATATCTTACAGGCATTTTCAGCAACCAATCGTATCACTTCAGGATTTGAGGTGCATAACTGATTTCCATGATCTCCTTCGTACTTCTTTCGCTCTCCATCAACCAACGCGAAGTATTCAGGATGATTATCAAAATACTTTTCCACAGGACAGAGTTTACTAAATGTGTGGCAAGACCTAAATACATGCATGCCTAACTTACTATCAACCTTAACATTCATACGATTACTAAGTGCCCAGTCACCTGATCCAATCCAGCGCATGGGAAAAGAGGGTTCTTGCACGTCCTCGCCTTCATTTAGAATGACATCTTTTGAATATGGTACTACCTCACCAATATCCCCAGGCATGTACCATCGCACACCAAGGTGGTCTTCCAAAAGCCCGAATACGGCAAATCTGGTCGCCAGGGGATCTTTACCAACTAGGCACATAGAATCGGGTGTTACTTTGATTATGTATCCATCGTCCTTTAATTGCTTTACCTGACCTACAAGGCCCTGATTCTTTGTAGCGTTACAGGCACCAACATAAATTGGAATTCTATTGGATCGTGCGCCCTCGGATATTATCTCGGGCTTGGCACCCGATATTTTTTGTAAATAGATTTGTAAATCTTTTGAGGCGGATTCTTCTTGCTTTGTCGCATTGGCAGGGCGAACAATGATGCACTTTACCTTTCCATTTTCAATTATGGTCAAAGACCACGAATTACCTGGATAAACAATAAACAGCATTAATGGGATGAGCATCAAAGAAAATGCTTTCAATCTCATAGAAAAGCCTTGCAGGTTTCCGATAAACCAGTGTCAAGTTCATACACAGGTCGAAACTTTAACAGTTTCATAGCCTTGCTTATGTCTGAATAGTTTCGCTGCGCATCGCCAAGCCTGTTTTCGGTGTGGATAATGTCTACCGGTTCGCCAGTTTCCTTCTCTACCAATTTTCTTATTTTCTTCGAAATCTCACTGACCGTGGTCTCTTTGAAAGTGGCAATCTGAAAGGTCTCGCCGGCAACTCCCTTGAGAGGGGAGTCGGAAGTAAGGAGTAAGGAGTCGTTTTTAAGTGAGGAGTCAGGAGTGAGGCGTGAGGCCCTAGTTAAATGGCCTTCTGCCCCGGTGAAACATTTGAGGGTTTCACGGGGTAAAGATTTAGCGGGGTGGAAGTTAGGACCCTGGTGAAATCCGCTTTGCTCCTCATTGCCATGAATTTCACGGGGCTTGGTAAGAAGTGAGGAGTCCTTTGAGAGTAAGGAGTGAGAAGTAAGGAGTGAGGAGTCCTTCTTTGACAAGGAATATGTAATGTGATTGCCCTCCTCCTTTTTTTCGTATTTGCCGTGTTCTGAAAGGACTGACTCGAGATCTTCTACCTGGCCGACGGAAAGGTTGTCCAAGATACGGAAATCAGACAAGCCTTTCTTGAGCAGGAAGTCGAGGAGGTTTACGCCGATGAAGCCGCAACCGCCGGTAATAAGAATGCAGCGAGGATTTAGAAGTGAGGAGTTAGAAGTTGACATTATTCTTTCTGGGACCTGATTAGACCTGATAACAGCTTATCTGGAACGTGTCAATGAAAATGAGACACCTCCATCAATAATTTAGTGTATCACCGAATCACTTTCATTCAGCGATGGTTTATTAATCCAGACTGCCTTGGGTAATGCCATCGGTTTAGGAACTCTCCCTTTGAACCGGTTTGGATGTTTTTCAAAAGCCACTTTCAATACCTTTTCACGCTCTTTGATAATTTGTTCAGCCCGTCCGTAATGGACATCTTCCGGTGTCAGAAAACCAATCCCGGAATGGTAGTGTTCCGTATTGTACCAGTGGAAGAAACCATGACAAAAGGATCTGGAATCTTCAGCGCAACCAAACCGTTCCGGAAAATCAGGCCGGTACTTCAGGGTCTTGAACTGCGATTCTGAATAAGGGTTGTCATTGCTGACGTAGGGCCTTGAATGGCTCTTGGTCACCCCCCAAATCTGCCAGTAACAATGCTACAGGTTTCGATGTCATGCCTGGCCCCCGATCCGCATGAACAATCAGCTGATTCTGTTGAATGCCCTGTTTTTCACAGCTGCGTTCGATCAGTTTTCTGGCCAGTGCTGATTTTTCCCTGCGCGCTACCATCCAGCCAACAACATATCGGCTGAAGATATCGAGGATGACGTAGAGATAATAATATGTCCACTTTACCGGTCCCTTGAGCTTCGTAATATCCCATGACCACACCTGATTGGGCGCAGTTGCCAGTAGCTCAGGTTTCTTATAGTTGGGATGGCGTAGCTGATTTCTCCGTTCTCTGACTTCTTGATTTTCTTCCAGGATGCGGTACATGGTCCTTATTGAAGGCGTCCTTTCCATTTAGACTGGCTTCGTAATAGATCAAATCCATAGGCAATCTATTCTTGGTAGACTGGACATGTCCGGAGTTGTGTGCCTTGATATCCATATAAAGGTCTTTCGTGCAACCAATGTATAATCCCCCGTCACCTTGGGACTTCAAGACATATACGTAATGCACAACATTTATTTCACGGGCCAAGCATTACTTGGAACGCTGACCGCACTCCTTCGCATGTGTGAAACAAGCCCAAATCTTTCGTCAGTCGGAAGTGTTTCCGAGGTTTTGTCTACATCCACTGCGATATCCATACCCAACTGCCATGCCTTCAAATTTTTGTGTGGCTTTTCCATAAGTTCCGCATCCTTGACTCTCTCCTATCCACTCCTCACTCCTCACTTACACTTACAACCATTTGATCCCACGAAATATCGCATCTTTGTTTATGCGGTCTTTATACGGCTCAACAGCTCTCAACATGCCTTCGAGGACTTCTTCAGCCAGGTAGTGGGGATTGAGGCCGAGGTCAAGGAGGCCGGTGTATTTTGGGTTATAGTAATGTTCTTCTTTTTCTTTGCGCGGGTTTTCTATGTTGTTTACTCTAACGTCATAGCCAAGCTCGTTTCCGACTGTCCGAACCTTTTCAGCCAGTTCATTCACCGAGAAAGTCTCCGTGACCTGATTGAAGATCCTTAATTCTCCTGGTTCGGCTGGTTGAGTAGCGGATAGATAAACGCACTGCATTGTGTCTTTCAAATTCAGGTAGCCCCTTGTCTGTCCGCCGTTGCCGTAAACGGTAAGCGGATATCCCACAATGGCCTGGACTATGAAGCGATTAAGGACCGTTCCAAATATCTCGTCGTAGTTAAAAATAGGAACGAGTCTTTCATCTATATCTGCTTCGTCACTGGAGAGCCCATAAACAGGTCCTTGCATAAGGTCGGTCACCCTGATTCCCCACGTCCTTACATAAAACCAAAGAAGGTCTGTGTCCTGGATCTTGGTGGTATGGTAGAGCGAGCTTGCTTGTCTTGGGAAAAGAAATGTATCTTTTTGCCCGTTGTGTTCTATTTCTATCCATCCTTCCTCGATGTCAATATTTGGCGTTCCGTATTCACCCATGGTGCCGATTTTTATGATGTGGCAATCGGGACATACTTCTTTCACTGCATAGGTGATGTTCAAAGTGCTAATAAGATTGTTCTTGATCGTAAGGGCGGCCTTATCCCTATCGATCATGGAGTAGGGGGCGGAAGGCTGTTCTGCGTAGTGAATAACGGTATCAGGATCATAGCGCTTGAACAGAGAGGAAAGGAATTCATAATCCGTAACGTCACCAATATGGACGTTGGTTTTTTTGCCTGTGACTGCTTCCCATATTTTGGCCCTTTGAACCAGATTGGGTGTCGGTATCAATGGTTCACAGTCGAGCTCAAGGGCAGCATTGCGGCGGAAATAGTTGTCTATGGCGGTGACCTCATGCCCTCTGTTTGAAAAATACATGGCTGTCGGCCAGCCAAGGTAGCCGTCACCACCGAGGATCAGTATGTTCATTTCCCCATCCCATTCAATTCAGCCACAGCCCCCCCACATACACTAACTTCTTATGCCTTATTCAATTAGCCACAGACCCCAACAGACGGACACAGACAGTTTCTTTCGCGAAGCGATGACGCCCTTTTTCCCTGCGAAGCCGCCCCGTGAAATGAACCACCGTATTTAACCGGGGTCCGCAGGGGAAGAAGTCCGTGTGGATCTGTGTGAGTCTGCGGCCAACTTTACACAGCCAAGGTTTTCAGTCGAAGTTCCTTATCATGAGTGTAAGTTGAAGTGATCTCTTTGCCCAAGATATTGTTGGCAAGCAGGAAATCTGTAATCTCGTCTATACTCATGGTCTTCTCATCTCTGGAAATATAGGGTTTATCTACCTTATCTGAAACCATGCAAGGATAATTGTAGGTTCTCATACCATTATGATTTCTCAATGCCGGCAGTACTGCAAACATATCCTGCAATTCCAGAGCCCTGGCAGTTTCTTCGTCACTCATTAGCTCCTCATAGAGCTTTTCTCCGGGCCTCGCGCCAATATAGTCAATGGAGACATCTTTGGGTCGGTAACCATAAACTGGAACCAGAACTTCTATCATGGCTCGAGCCAGGTCAAGAATATGGACCACAGGCATCTTGGTGACAAACACCTCTCCCCCGAATGCTATAGCCGCCCCCTTGATAACCAGCCTGGCGGCTTCTTCTACGGTCATTACGAATCGCGTCATTCGAATATCTGTAACTGTGACAGGACCTCCGTGCCTGATCTGTTCCGCAAAGACCGGGACGACTGAGCCGTTGGATCCAAGAACGTTTCCAAAACGCGTACTTGAAAAGATATGGTTTCTATTCCCATTGTGACATTGCGCGTTGGCGGCGGTGACCACCCGTTCTGCCAGGAGCTTTGATGTTCCCATGACATTGGTCGGGTTTACCGCCTTGTCGCTGCTGGTATAAAGCACCCGGCCTACTTTGGCAGAAAGAGCGGCTTTAAGCACATTTTGCGTTCCAATGACATTGGTTCTCACGGAATCAAAGGGATTAGACTCGGACAGGCAGACGTGTTTATAGGCGGCAAGATGAAAGACCACATCTACGCTTTCCATAACAGACTGGAGCTTGCCAAGATCTCTGACATCACCCAGGACAGGAATAAGCTTAGCCCCATTTCCATGGGCTTGCATCTGCATGAAGAGACCCGATTCATAATTGTCAACAAGGCGGACCTGGGCTGGATCATATTCTAGAATCTGTTTTAGAAGCTCTGAGCCCACTGTGCCCACCGAGCCTGTTATGAGTATGATTTTCCCTTTATACACTGAAGCAAAGTCCGGAGTCTGAATCTGTGTTCTATTCATCGTGGAAAGCCCTCCTGTTAGAGTAACAAGAGCTATCGAGTGAAAGGTTGAGAGGCTGCAATTTCATTTCTTGTTAGCCACAGACACACCCTGGTACGATCATTGTGCCCTACGGGGCAGGCACGGACTGACACTGACTGATCTTATGACTCACCGCAGAGTCGCAGAGGTCGCGGAGGAGAAATATTTTTTTGTTTGTCGGGAGATGACGACAAACAAAAAGATTCCAGCCCCTTTGGGGCAAAGTCTTTCTCTGCAATGAACAGCTATAAATGTCCGTGTGGGTCTGTGCCTTGTAAGGAGGCCTGCCCTGGCGCGACACGACCCCAACAATCTCTTAGGGTGGCAAACCCGGTCTGGGCCAGGGAACGACTGTACCGGGGTGAGTCTGTGGCTAATCTAATAATGTATGAGGCTGCCTTCTTTTCTTGCCATTTTCAGTCCGTATCCAAAGGCCCCCAGGCCTAAAGGGAGAAGGAGTGCAGCGAAAAGAGCCAGAACCAGGGCCTTGTCATAGACAGCGGCAAGCGTGGCGCCGTTTAGCAGGATCTGGCGCATGGCCTCCAGGGCGTGAGTAATGGGAAGCAGATACGCAAAGGGCTCAAGCCAGGAAGGGAGCACAGCGACAGGATAAAATACGCCCCCTAATAACCCTGATGCCGTACCAATCAGCCAACCAATGGGACTGCCCTGTTTGAAGACAATGATGAAGGCTGCTGAAAGGAGCCCGATGCCGGAAAAGGCCAACATGGTGAGAGACATGATCACCAGAAAAGCGACAATACTTGTGACGTGGAGCTTAAGCCCAAAAACGAGAACGCCAAAGACCAGGTAAAGGATCACCCGTAGCGAGGTAAAAAAAAAACTGTACAGGGATGACGAAAACAGGATAGTGGGCACCGAAGTCGGTGTGACCAACAAGGCCTCTAATGTGCCCTGCATCTGCGCGCTTCGTATCTGGCCGGCAAAACTGCCTAAAGAAACGGACAGATAATCCGTAAATGCTATGCCTATGAGGACAAAGGCAAAATAGTCGCCACCATACGCCGCCAGTTGATTTGCTATCCCCTTTCCCACCAGCCTGGAGAGGAAGAAGAACATGAGGGTGGATATAAAGATCCCGGCTAGCTGGAGGAGAAATTTGAGCCGATAGCTTGTGGCGATCAGGAAATCACGTTTCAGAAATGCAAGAGGCTTGACTGTCATCGTAATTTAATGATTCACCGCAGAGTCGCAGAGCACGCTGAGGGATTTTTTCTATTTCTTTTCGCTGAGAGGGCGAAAAGAAATAACCACAAGCTCTTCGAGCAAAATAAATTGCCATTCATAAATGTAACCACACGTTAACCCAATCTCTGAGTTCTTTGCGTCTGCGGTGAACAATTCTCTTGGTTGATCAGTCTTTCAAATATCTCTTCTAGGTCGGTTTCCTTGCGGGTGCAGGTGTAGACTTTTATTCCGCTGCCTATGAGGTGCTTTAGCACAGATGGGATCTGCTCTTCTTTTGCTTTTAATTCCAGATCCACATAACCGTTGTTCTGGAAGGTGCGCACGGGAAAGAAGGCGAATCTTTGCAATGCATCTTCAGGCCAGTGGTCGATCTTAAGCTGATAAGAGCTCCCACCGTCCATCAGGGACTGCATATCATCCAGGTTCCCGGAGGCGATGACTTTTCCTTTGTGAATAATGGCCAGGCGATCGCACACCTCCTCAGCCTCTTTGAGATTGTGGGTGCACCAAAGTACGGTCTTGTCCTGCTTTGCTGCCAGCTCTTTTCTGGTGAGTTTGCGAAGTGCCGAAGAAGCCACCGGATCGAGACTGTTGGTGGGCTCATCCATTAGAAGGACCTCGGGGGCAGTTAGAAGGGCTCGGGCCAGAGCAAGCCGCTGTTGCTGGCCCGTGGAATATTTCATGAAAGCAGTATCCGCCTTTTCGTTAAGACCAATTAGGTCCAAAAGCTCATCAACACGTTTTTTGCCGTTTGAATCGGAAAGGTTGCAAAGCGCAGCAAAAAAGCCCAGGTTTTGTCTTCCGGTGAGGCGCCAGTAAAAGCTTCGCTCACTGGTATTCACCAGGCCGATCTTGCTGCGAACATGGTGAGGTTGGTCACAAAGATCATGACCGCAGATGCTTGCATAGCCGCTGTCAGGAAGTATGAGCGTGGCCAGTATCTTGATAAGGGTCGTCTTTCCTGCACCGTTTGGCCCGAGGAGGCCGAAGACCTCCCCTGGCTGGACCGTCAGGGAAACACCACTGAGAGCCTGGACCCTTTTGGGCTGCTTTCCTAAGACGAGGGTGCGCCAGGAACGCTCCACAAAGGTCTTGGTGATGTCTTTTAGTTCAATGGCCATCGTATATTAGAGTAGCCACGCACCCACACAGACTAACATAGACTGATTTCAGAATTCACCGCAGAGTCGCAGAGATCGCTGAGTTTATATTTTTGTAGCAATTTAGGTCTTTGAAAACACGGTTGCTACAAGGACAATCAAGTTTTGAACCGTGTAAAACTCGCGCCTAAGTGAGCCTAAAGAACGAACTGCATTCACTTGTTAAATCGCACCAGGAAAGTTCGCTCTTTTTGAGCATTTAAATACGGACCGTCTAGTTACCCGTTCTTTCTCAAGGCTCACTAAGTCCCTCAGACAGTTCCCCGGTTCAAAACTTGATTGTCCTTGTAGCTCCCTCGAATCCGGTTGTTTCATAAGGCTAAAGTGATACATATTTTTTTGTTTTCCGCTGAGAGGGGCGGCAATGGTCTCAAGCCGCCAGGCGCAAGACAAAAAGATTCCAGTCCGCCACAGGCGGAGCAAAGTATTAGCCGCAGGCCTGAGTTGGTTTTATCCAATCGGCATCTCCCGATTGGATAAAAAGATTTCTCTGGCGCTCTCAGCGACTCTGCGGTGAACTGTTATAAATCTCCCCGTGGGTCTGTGGTTAAAGAACTTAGTTCGCTTCGCTCACAATTGGAATAATGGAATACTGGAATGATGGAATATTGGGTTGAAGAGGATTTTGGTCTTTTTATCTTGTACATTATTCCATTATTCCATTATTCCATTATTCCCTGATAGAGCGTCCAAGACGTCCAATATATACTTTCAATAGGTTGTAGAAATTCCGAGACGTTGAATTATTTGTAGTAGTATTGTCGTCCGACTTTTACCTCATTGAGGATGGCACCGATGATGTTGGCCTTGGCTTCACTCAAGCCGGTCTTAGCCTCATTGAGGCCCTTTACAGACAGGTACCCTGCCTTGACCACGAAGATAACGCCGTCTGCCAGAGCGCATAAAGGTGCGGCGCCTGCTGCATCGAGCAGCGGGGGGGTATCCACCAGAAGCACATCAAAGCGCCCTTTCAGTATATCTAGGAACTTTGCCAGGAGTGGGAGATTCACCTGACCATTCGATCCTGAAGCTGCCATGCCGGCAGGCAGGACATACACATTTCCTTCACGGCTGGACGTCACGTGTGAAAGGATCTCGCTTTCCAGCAAACGGCTTCCTGCCAGATGCCCTAGCCGACGGATTGTCTGCGTGTATTCCTCTGCAAAATAGATTTTTTCGTTTTCGTACATTTCAACCCTGCCTGGTTTAAAGACAAAACGACCATGTTTCCAACTGAATAGTTTCTGAAGGTGTTCTTCCATCTGGAGCCTTAAGGGACCCTGGAGCTTATCTTGAGTGATGTAGCCGGCATTGATCAGAATGTATCCGAGTGGTTGTCCTGTGCGCTGATGTCGTTCCAGGGCATCTGTTAATTGGCTTTCAGTGATAAAATCGCCACGCAGAAGTGTGGTGCCCAGCCGGTTGGCCAAGGGGTTGTTCCGGTTTTCGATGTGAAGGAGACCTCCATCTTGAAAAACAGATGTCATGCTCTGAGCGTCGTTCGTAATTGTTAGCTCACCGCTTCGCTTTCTCAAGGCGATCAGGAAGAAAAGATCATCCACACTATATTCACTCAGGCTCCCGGTACCTATTTCATGGGACAAAACCCGACTCATAGCCCTGACCAGCCCCCCTTCATTCTTAATCGCAAAGAGGTGATGCAGGGCAGGGCGCTCAAGGTCGCAGTCTACCATGAGCACCCGGAGACCGGCTCTGGCCAGGTTCATGGCCAGATTCGCAAGCACGGTCGTTTTCCCTTCACCCATGGTGGCACTCTCCACCACCAGGACCTGGCCGCACATACCTTGTTCCGTCAACCGGAGACTCGCAGGAAAACGACTTGCAATATCATAAAGGGGATAGGCCAGAGGAGCTTTATCCTTTGTGCCGGAATCGGCATCCCAGGGTAAGGCGGGCGTTTTGTGCCCCTTCAGGGATTTGTCATAAGGGAGTACACTTAGCACCGGCATTCCCAGTCGTCGCGGGACATCCTCCGGGGTTTTCACGGTATTATCCATGTACTCAAAGAAAAAAGCGAGCCCGGTACCCATAAAGAGACCTAACACCACAGCCAGCAAAATATTTAAAAAGATCCTTGGCTTGACCGGAAAACGGGGGACCTCGACCTTGTCCACAATGCGGACATTGCTGCTTTCCATGACACTGGTCAGACTGATCTCTTTGGCCTGTTTGAGGAGGATGTTGTAAATATGTTGGTTGCTTTCGGCTTGCTGTTGCAACACGTCATAGTTAATCGCCTTTTCGCTAATAGCCATGGCCGCCTGTTTTTGAGTGTCCAAAGTCTCCTGAATCGATTTCTCAATGGCCACGGCCCTATCCAGTTCGGCCTTGATGGACTTCCTCAGCCGCTGCACCTCAGCCGTGATTTCCTGTTCCAACGGCTTGACGGTCGAATTAAGCTCGATCATCCTGGGATGCTTGGGTCCGAACTTGGTAGCCATCTCTAAATGCCGAGCCCTGAGCTGAACCAACTGACCGCGAAGATTCTGGATCACAGAATCCCGGGAGATCTCCGGCAAGGAAAAAAGGCTTTCATTATTAACGGAGAAGTCTTCCAGCTGGTTACATACGGCCTCTTTGGCCACCCGTTCTGCCTTGGCTCTGGTAAGGGTGGAATTCAACTCCATGAGTTTCTGGGTGACGATGTTCTGGCGTTCTTCTAAGGATATAATATTGTTTGCTTTTTTATATTCGTAGATGGCTCGCTGAGCCGCCTCCACTTTGGCTTTCTGATCTTGAAGCTGGGTCTCAAGCCAGTCCAAGGCCTGCTGAGCGGCCGACCTTTGTGTCTGAATGTTTTTGTCGATGAAGGCGTGAGCGTGGGCGTTGAGGATACGGGTAATCGACTCAGGTGAAGGACCGAGAAAGCTGACATCGACCAGCTGGCTACCGCGGATGGGGGTAACCTGAAGATTCGACAAGTACCAGTCTATGATCGCAGGCTCGATCTGAGATCTTGATGCCTCTTTATCCCTAGGACTTCCGGACCCGCCAGGTGCTGAACTTGAAGCATCTGGATCTTCGGTCTTGTTGAACTCAAAATCTTTCCAGAGCTCCAAATCTTCGATCACCTTGTACGCGAGGCTTCGACTCCGTAACAAATTGTATTGGGTCTGATAGTAGTCCTGTTGCCTGGACTCGGTAGACACAATCTCGGCCATGCGGATCAGGGGGGAAGGTTGTTTTTCAATAATGATCTGTGTGGTGGCCTTATAGGTTGGGCTGGTGAGAAAGGATGCGGCAGTGACAAGACTCACGGCAGTCAAGAGGAAAATGATAACCACCCACTTGCGTCTTCTGATGATGTTAATATAATCGGTCAGATGTACTTGTTCCGGAAACGACATCTGTTGAGGTGCGGACCATGGGCTTGTTTTTGCTTCCATATGGATCTCCCTAAAATTGGTCGATTGGTTGGTTAGTCGATTGGTTGAGAGGTTGATTTGTTAACCGCCCACCTCGCCTGAGCGCTCGCTATGGCAGGCAGGTGACGATCAGGAAAAAAAGCTCAGCCCTTTGGGCAAATTGCGCCCGCCTTAGCCCCGCAAGGCGGAATGATTTTGATTTACCGTCGGTCTCCCGGCAAATGAAAAAATATTCCTCTGCGGTCTCCTTGCCCTGTTAAATAGTGGGTGAGATCTTAAGAGCAGTTCCAAGCGGTTATCTTCAAATCTTGATAATCTGCTGAGTTAAACTCGGTATATGACGGGGTGAACCTCAAGTGAGAGAATCGAACGGACGGTGAATGTTTGACGAAGATCAGAAATAACTTTCCGGCACCCTGATGATGTCACCTGGCATCACAAGGTCGCTCATGCCGGGCTTGATTTCTTTTTCTACCCCGTTTTCGATGCGAATAATTTTGGTCCGCTTGGGGGCGCTTCTTTGGGACGGGCCACCGGCAAGGGAAACGGCCTGGCGGACGGTCAGCCCTGTCTCCCACCTAAACTCGCCCGGTTTTTTGACCTCTCCGGTTACAAAAATGCGCGGGGATTTACTCACATAGATGGAGTCGCCGGCGGATATAAGGCAACGATTATCTGTGCCACCAGCGGTGAATTGATGCAGGGCTACCATGATCATTTCGCTCTGTTTTGCCTCCTCGAGAGCCACAGGGCCACTTCCTTGCCGGGATGGCGTGGGCCTTACGATTGTAACTGTTGGGCCTGCCCTGTCTGTAAAACCGCCAGCCTCGGATATCAGTTCCACAAGATGGGTCTTGCGTTCTAGAACATAAGTCCCGGGCTTTTTCACCTCACCAAAGAGAAAGACCTTCTGACTTTCATAGTCTACGACGGTAACCGTCACTTGAGGTGCAACCAGGTAACCGTCGGCCAGTCTTTTTTTAAGCACAGTTTCAAGCCCAAAGACCGAAAGACCGGCTGCATGGACCTGACCGATAAGGGGGAAGGTGAAGATCCCATCAGGTGAAACCTCCACCCTGCGGTGCAAATCTTCGTTGTCCCAGACACGAATCTCGAGGATATCCCTGGCACCTATCACGTATCCCTCGTCAGGGGGGCTTTGAGCGGCCAGATTTAAAGGTGCCAGACCCAAAAATCCACTGAGGCAGAAAATCAGCATTATTTTCGAATAAAATGGGTTAGTCATGGTGAAAGTCTGCCCTCCGGCTGGAAAATTAGCCACAGACGCACACGGACGTTTTTCTCTTGGCCGACCACAGCTAAATATGCTTCGTCCCGGTTGAATATGCTTCCTCCCCAGTGAAATGGCGTTCAATTTTACAGTGCAAACATTCTACAAGGCATTGAACAAGGCTTGGCCAAGAGAAAACCGTCAGCCCTCCGGGCGAAGATAAATTTGCCCCAGAGTCCTCCTGATAGTCTCGTCCGAAAAGTTTAGATTAGCGGAAAAAAGGATAATCGCTTATCGCGAAGCAATGACGGTCTTTTCTCCTGCGAAGCCCGCAGGAGAAAATGTCTGTGTCGGTCTGTGTGAGTCTGAGGCTGAATTAGGGGTTAAATGAAGAGAGAACAACGCGCTTCCACGCGGTTTTCTCTGTAATCTACGCTTGCAAAGTTCGAGTCGTTTCGACTGTAGTGATAGCTCAGTGATAATAGAAGCCAGTCTTGGAGAAGATGTTCAGCCATCACTCCCGCACGGAAGTAGTTATCTTCTCGCTCCTCATACCACCAATCCTTTTGTTCAAAGTCGTTATTCGTGTAAGAGAAATCAAGCACTATGGCGATGGGCGCACTGCGGTACGTTGCAGAAAGTCCTCCACCAGAAGAAATAAAGTAATTCCCAGTCTCTCTTCCAGCCCATGTGCTTCTTACCAGCATACGATACGCTCTTAGCTTGAACGTAGTGATGTCTGAAAAGCGGTAGGTCAGATCCGTGTCCGTGGCGAACCCGCTGAAATCATCAACTTCCTCAAAATCGGTTTGAGTATAGCCTACCTTGAGGGTGCCACTTAACTTGGCAGTCGGGTCCCAACGCGCCCCAATAAACACCGTATGGGTATCCATATCTGTGGAAGGCTCGTCCAAATCGTTGTTATCCTGATGGTAGTAACTGTATTCCAATAGCAGCGGCAAGTGTCGAAAGCGCCTGTATAGGATATCGAGTGTAATGGCATCCCTGTCATATTCATCTATTTTATCAAGGCGACTGTCGAACCTGCGAGAGGTATGAGCGTACCTGATCCCCAACCCGGTGAAAGCCCCCACCTTGAGCAGGCTATCGACAAAAGCCTCCCCCTTCACAAAATCCTTGTGCCGGTCTTTTTCTGAATAGGGCTGCATGGAGCTGTCTTCCGCATCAGCACCTATGGCGAACTCTGAGCCTTTGGGCGACGTCCATGTCCAGGAGAGGCCACCGCGATGATGGTCCTTTCTGAAGTTGTCAAACTCCGTGTAAATCCTGAAATCAGCCTTGTAGCCCACGTTAAGGATGCTTCTTGGAGAGAAGGCGAAGTCCAGAGACAATTCCGGCAAAATCGTAGTGATGTATTCATCCTCCTCGTTTTTTTCGGTTAAAAAGACGTTGTCGCTGTACTGCTCTCCGACTGACAGTTTCGGGGCGAGTCTGAGCCGGCCCCATTCCACGCCTTCAGCGCAAAATCCTGTGGAACACCACAAGAAGATCAGAATGATGTGGAAAAACAAAGCGCAAAGGGTATAGCGCATGGGGCATGTGGCAAAGCGCATAGAGCATAGAGTTATTTGAGAGACTTTTGGAAATTGGTAATTTTGGGAAGGGAGGCTAAGAAGTACACTGCTCCGCCCCTTCGATTACTTCGAGTAATAGGAGCACCTCTCTGATTTTGTTGCTCTTTTCTTATTTTTGTTTGGCTGCTCTTACGGTCATTTGGATTGGCTACGCTTCGCTTCGCAGTTGGTCGAGTAGTCAAGTGGTTGATTAGTCGAGTGCCCGCCCTGGCGCTTTGCGTTGTTGTAAGCTGTCAAGCCGGCAATCTAGGTCTGGGCCAAGGGTTCAAGGGTTACTACTCGACGACTCGACTATTTAACCACTCGACTAATGTCGTCCGTGCTTTCATATACATCCCTAGTCCATCAAGCAGTTTCTGTTGTGTGGTTATTGAGGAAAAACTCCAGCTCAGCGGCCTGCTCTTCCGTCAGATCCCCGAACTGCACCCCACACGGTTTGATTTCGACATCTTGAGTGGATGTTGCGTAATCATCAACTTTGATAAACTCGTAAAAAGTCGAAAAACATGTCATTGCGAACGAAGCGAAGCAATCTTTTGTGTGATAACTGCTTGTATTTATCACGTTGCTTCGTCGTTGCACGCCTCGCAATGACCAGGTAAATGACTTTTTACGAAAGCGTCAACTTTGAAATCATGTATTATTTTGCACGGTATTTGGAATAGATGAAGACCACCATCCTCGGATAGGAAAATGTAGGTTTCTGACGCGTCCTTCTGCTGCCCCTCATAGGCAATATACTGAAAGGCCAGGCCATCCCTGCTGATACCTTTGATCTTCCCAATCTTGTAAAGTCAGGCCTGAAGACGGCGAACGCTGTGTCTTGCGCCAAGAATCGTGTGAGTTACCTTAAAATGCGTTGCCCTTAATCGAAATCATCTCCTGGACTTCCAACAGAACCGACATTGGTCTGCCAGTGGTTAAACAAGCATATTTTGTATTTTGAGATTTTTCTCTGTAGGGATACCCTGGAATAGGGTTGAGACGACAACGAAGACAATACCCCACGATTGCAAAGTACAAAATCATCAAAAGTGAAGCCTCCCCGTGCTTCCGCACGGGGGTTCTGCCTTAGGGCAGTGCTTCGCAGCCCGGTAAGGAAGACAAACATTTCACTATAGCTCCCCTCGACCCCGCCCTTCCGGACGGGGGTTGCGTGGAGCAGGCCGGTCAAGAACTCATGTACGTTTGCCCTGTATTTGCCATTTATACACTTAGCTCTTGATGCCCTTAATAACCCGAAGTCATACAATGTTACTGAATTTGTTGAGCTAAATCCTTTATTTCTTTTCTCAGCTTTGTTTAGATTTCGGGGTTGGTTGAATTCGCTGAAAGCTCAAATCTGAAAGATCAAAGCGAAATTCCTATCTTATCAAGTTATAAAATCGCTTTGCGATTTTATATAACGTCCGCCTGTGGCGGACTAAAAAAAGGAAATTCCTATACGATCAAGATGCGTGAACGGTTGGAAGGATACGGATTTTCAATTTCTATTACGCAAGATGTATGCCCACGAACCCAAAATGGCTACGAATAGAATATTCGCTGTACTCTCCAGTAGTTACAACGGGCATAGGAAATCGGTGACAGACCCGCCTGGAGGAAAAAGTGGAAATAAAATACCACTTCTGAGAACTCGGTTTCCCTGATGCGGCAGGAATTTTCGCAATATGTGAATAAGATACGATTTACCCAAGTTAAATAGAAATACAAAGGCATTTAACAGCATGAGCTGGATTATGAATGTCCGCCAGCAGCGGACTGAGTTCTTGGCCTGATTTCCCTAGTCAAAAAATCAGGCCAAAGAAAACTTATCTCAGTGCGCTCTAAGGGCTCTAGCGACCTCCGGCAGCGGGTGAGAGATAAAAAAGCTGTCCCCATAGATCCCGGTATGCTGGCTACCGCCCTCCCCTCCTCCCAACTGTGTAATTTCCACACACTTTTTTCTGCCTGTTTTTCTCAAAATTGTAACATTTCGTTACAGTTGCTTGTCAAAAGCTGTCGCCCCGGCACAAATGCGTTGTTATAGCCGGAAATCCTTGACAAAACCACATACCCCCTGATACCGTCCCTTAAGGTGAGATCTTTGCATAACATCCATATTGTCATTGCGAGCGTAAGCGAAGCAATCTCTAACCATTTGATATTTTGATATCCTGAAAGATTGCCGCGTCGTCCGCCCGAGGCGGACTCCTCGCAATGACGTTAAAAGCAATTATTCAAAGGTATTCCAAGTTTCAACATAGCCTGCTAACCCCAACAATAGGCAATGCCATGTTTGAATATGCAGCCCCCATTTCTCGTAAAGGAGAAGTGGGGTTTTGTGCTTTTTGGGCTGGCTGAAGGTGACGCGAGTAGGTGCAAGGTCTGAGTATAAGCTGAACGGCGCACTATTTTCATCATAATATGAAGACCTTTTATTCGGCAAAACTGCACGATAAAACCCTCAGTAGGAGGTTTTATCGTGCAAAATCTGTAGAAACCTCGGATCCTAATGGTGTATTGGGGGCAGAAGTCACGCTATGCATCTTCGGGTAACGACATCGTGTGTAATAAGAACCGTTCCATCAGAAAAAAGCCTGAGAGAAATAACCATTTTTGAGAGGCTACGCACGTTCTGCACCAACGTCCCCGTCCTTGTCCCGGACTGCAATGTAAATTAAATGTTGAGAACGTCCCTAATATTCCCTACTCACCCACTTTTACCCTGAATGCGACAGGGTGGATGTGGCCGAACAGTGCCGAAAAACCTACCAAGGGCCTCTTGTGCTGGCTGAAGATCTGATGGACATTGAGCTATAGTAAAGAACCCAGGGGCTTCGCCCCAAAGGTGCAGATAATCTTCATCTGCATTTCCTTGACCCTCTGTTCCAGTTCTTCATAGGTAGTGCCCATCCATAAATGAATTTCAGAACTCTGGGCACTGATGTCGGTTTCCAATTCAGAAATGAGCAATTTTTCG
>JABXJW010000238.1 GCA_013375395.1 Desulfobacterales bacterium | reverse complement strand
TTGTTGTACTATTGTCTCTCCTCGCTTTACCGACTGACTCACCCCGGCCAATGAGAGATTCAATCGCCTTGCTATTTGAGCCATACCTATAGCAAGATCTCTTACCGCCCAATAGCATAGTAAACTTCTTGCCGCAACCAGTTTGCGCTCTTTGTCTGCTGCCCAAAGCTCGGCTGGCTCAACCTGCATAAGATCACACACCCTGGATGCAAGCTTGTCAATATCGGCAACATAAGGGCAACATAACGTCCCAAATAGCCTACTAATTTACAAATGGACGTCCCCAAGTCCCTCTTTCATTCTATTTTTCCCCTGGCAATATCGCGGTAAACATTCAGCGCTGCCACACGAAATGGGTCGGCGCAGTTTGTCTCTTTTAAAATCAACGAATATTCTTCTTCAGTAAGACTGTAAAGATGGGCGATGCGAGCGTCTTTTAAGAAGGTTCGAACAATTTGACGTAGCTCATCAGGCACTGCCGGGTAAAACATGTAGGCAACCGCAGGTGGTCTTATTTTCTGGGAGGTATCGCCTGCCGCGGACACGTTATGCCTGACAAAAGCAAAAATAAAGGTAAATGAAACAACGACCGCGAGTAATTTTTTCATTTTCAATTTCCCCGTTCCAGCCACCAGCAGTTGAAGCCAAGAAAGAATATTTCTTGTTTGGCAATTCATATGTCAACCCCTCCTTTTCTCAAGTCAGAAAACCAGCGCGGGAATTGATAGGGAGTCAGCAAATCAAAGGTGTAATGCTGTCTCGCATCTGACTGATATCTGCTCTCAAGATCTGCCAAGTTAAGTCTGCTCAATTTGCTGTTCACCCGTTCAAAGTGCGTCTTTGCATAGTCCTCTTTTGCCGGCGTTGCTTCATCCTGCTCTTCATCAGGCTTGATCTCCACCACCTTGATCAGGGTCTCTATGCCTTCATCCTGGAGCTTTTTCAGTTCTTCAAGATGCTCTTTTGTTCCTTCACTCTCAAGACTTGAGATATATTCATCGAGATCGATCTTGATGAAAAAATCGGGATTAAAACTTCGCCTGACCCTGTCTTTCCCGCCTTTCCAGTATTCATAATCAATGCTGTAGAAATTTTTGTCCGGCGATTTGATCCATGAATCTATGTAATCAGAATCTTCTATCAGTTGAAAAACAAACTCCTTTTCCGGCGAATGGGAGACCAGGACTATATTTTGGGGGCTTTTCAGTTTTGACGTATTCACTACATAGGGCGGCCTTGTATCCCCCTTTACAAACGGCCGGATAATTTCATCTCTGCTCTCCACAAAATCCTCGGGCTTAAAAAGGGAAAGCTGCCGCTTATCTTTCGGGCGTCCTCTCAATTCGTTAATGTATTCCAGTACAAATTTGTTTGTGTCTCCGACTTCGGTTTCATAATCCTCGCTTAAGAATGCGGTTCTATCCCTTTCAAGCTCGCCCACGCGGATGCCGGACCTGTCCATCCGGGAGGTGTCAATCGGGATCAAATCACCCTCAATATTTTCAAAAACCCGCTTCTTTTTGCCCCGTGGCAGGAACTGGCTGAAATAGATATCGATCTGTTTTCGGTTATCTCCCGAGAGCTTGTCCCCTTTGATACCGGCCTCTTCCATTGCTTCACGAACAACCTGACTGATTTCATCTTCTTCAGGATAACGGTCATCCACAACTACGCTCCCGAAATCAAAGTGCAATGCCTCAAATGTTCTGAATTTAAAGCGGTTAAAGTTATCGTAAACTATCTGATCAACCGTATAAAAATTCCTTGCCAGTTCGTACCGCTTTTCGTCTTTGGTCCTTATCACTTTAACGCCCAGCTTTTCTTCAAATGGCGTTAATATAAGTTTCCCCGGCGGCCCCTGGTCTATGTGGTCAGCCTTTTCAAAACGTATGTTTGGGATATAATTGAGGTTAAAGAGGGTGAAATTATGCGTGCCTCTTCCTTGCTCCCGGTCAGTCAAAGGTGCAGAGGCAAGGTACATGTCGCTCTCGGTAACCGAGTCAACCAGCTCCTTGATGTGATCGGCGAATTTGTCGTGATTTGTGACCGTCAGTTCAGGATATTTTTGCAGTATATGGGCATTGGGAACATTCCGCGGGATGCGCATACCCCTGCCGAGCACCTGTGAAATAAGAAGCTTGGAATTAAAGACCCTCTCTTCCATTGGAACAATTTGAAAGACATTATCCACATCCCAGCCTTCTGAGAGCTTGTTGACCGCAAAAATAAATTCCACTGATCCGCCGACTTTTTTCGGGTCTGTTTCTTCAATATTATCAAGCTCCTGCTTGTATTCCGATTTGGAAACCCTGCTTACAACGCAAATCACTTTTTTACGTAGCACATCCATGATCTCGGAATCAGTTCCCTGTATACCATGATGCTTTTTCTCATATCCGGTCAGGAACCCAACAAACTCATCATACCTTCTTTGAGCATTTTTTATATTCGGGCAAATAAAAATTGTTATCGGTTTTACAATCCTTTTGCCCGAACGGGTTTTATACGTATACCTTTCCCTGTTTTCCAGATGATTTTTCAGCACCATCTCAAACCGCTGATCAATCGTGAGCCGGTCGTCGCCCTCATCGGTCTCGGTACGGATAATCGAATTGATCTTTTTGATATATTTCTCTTCGGTCGCATCCTTGATGGAGTAATTGAAAATGATATCGGCAAAATACTCATTCTGGTTATAGGGGGTGCCGGTAAAGCCGATGTGTCTGGTAATTTTGCTGTTTTCACGTAAAAACTTTATCCATAGCCGTTCGTCTCTTGCTTCGCTCTTTTTTCCTTCCGGTCCTTCTTCCTTGTCAAGCACAAGACGATTGTCTGCATATTTCAAATGTGAATAGGCGTGATGGATTTCATCTCCAAGCACAAGAACTTCGTCGGTATTTTTGAATAATGTATCGGTTATCCCCCCAAAGGTGTAAACTGCATTTATGTTTTCAATAACAATAGAGTCGTCTTCTATGGGATCATTGTCCGTGAGCAAGTTTATAGCCTTCCCCCGGTATTTTTGCGGGAGCTTGCTGTTGAATTCTCTTTTGTTCTTCAGCTCCTTGAATTTTTCTCGCAGGCCCTGTTCGATAATGGTTGAGGCCGGGCCGAGCACCAAAACCCGCTTTGTAAGCCCCATGACAAGAGAAAGATAGGCGATTGCAAATATCACATACGATTTCCCTGTACCGGTAGCCATATGCACAACGCCGGATAGACGATCAGGAAGTGGTAAATTATTCAGAAAGCTTGCTTCTGTCCCAAACCGCTGTTGAATTTGTGCCCTTTCCTTGACATTGTTGAAATTTTCTTTTCCGAGGTCGGCAATGCTCTTGTAACTGCCGCCCCAGAGGTAGATCATGACCTGTTTAATGGCCTTATACTGGTAATCGCGCGATCCGACAAGCTCGTGGACATAGTCCTCTATATCCGAAAAATTAAACTTGCTGTAATTGCACCTCCGGATATTTATGTCCAGCGTATGGTCGGACAAGTTTAATCTTTTGATAGCTTTTTGTCTTTTCGGTCTTTTTGCCATTTCAATTTACTTTGATCCACAGATTTCGCAGATTACACAGATTACTATAATCACTTGAAGTGCGATGCGAAATCTGTATGGGTTAATTCCCCGCAGCTTGCGGCGATAGGAAAGATTAAAACCCTCATTTTGATACTCCGCTGCTTGCGGTGGGGTAGTTCATTGTTTTTCTGCCTCTGCACTCATTCTCCCTTTTCCATCAATTAGAGAAGGCTTATGCTTATTCTCCCTCTCCCTTCGGGGAGAGGGCTGGGGTGAGGGGGTAACACTCCTATCCAAAAACGAAAGAACAACGGCCAAAACAGATTCTGTTTCCCGCAAAACTTTATTATTCCAGAAGCGCAAGACCCGGTATCCTGTCTCTTTCAAATAATCGGATCGTTTGGAATCTGATTCCATCTGCCTTGCATGCTGGCCGCCATCAACTTCAACAACAAGTTTTTTCTCCAAACAGACAAAATCAACTATATAAGGACCAATAGGGCGTTGCCGACGAAATTTATATCCGCCAAGTTCACGATTACGAAGATGTCGCCATAATAGTCTTTCAGCATCAGTCATATTCTTTCTAAGTTTTTTGGCAAGATGATTGATTGATTCACCCCTCACCCTAACCCTCTCCCCAAGGGGCGAGGGAATTTCAGTGAAAATTTACATCAGGGAAAGAAATTTGAGCCTGCTTCATTTTTAAAGGCATCGAATTCGATGCCTTTAAAATCTGGATTGTGCAACAGCTCCCATAAGCCGATAAATTCAATTGTGCTTCGGCTTCTCATCCAGTTTTGGATAATATAATTTGTCCTTTCCGAATCTTTGTACCTTGCTATAGCTTTTCAGATAAATAGTTTCACACCATTTATTTTCCTCTCCCCTCGGGGAGAGGGTCAGGGTGAGGGGGATTTCATTCGTTACTCTCATATTATAAAAGCTTTACTCTCATTACCGTGTTTATCAATGGCAACAACTGCGACGCTATCCGTCAAACCGGTTAAAACGATCT
This sequence comes from Desulfobacterales bacterium, assembly GCA_013375395.1. Taxonomy (GTDB): domain Bacteria; phylum Desulfobacterota; class Desulfobacteria; order Desulfobacterales. Next base: position 1,033 of record JABXJW010000238.1, on the reverse strand, counting down.
CGCCGTTTTCGCCAACGTCCCTGCCAAATACTGTTCTGTCCATATCAAAAATTTCGCCGTTATAATCAACATCGACCAACAGCATGGCAAGATCGTCAAGCCCTTTCAAGCTCTTCCCCTGCTTGTCCAGTATCTTTGTCTCAAACCGGGTAATCTTCAAACCCTGCTTGGTCTTTTCAACCTCAATCTCAACATCATCATTAAAATAGAACCCGGTCGAATTGATAAGGTTGTTGACATTTTCCTGGGAGCTTGGCTGTTCTTGTATCTGAAAATTGCGGGACACATCTTCCAGTATCTTGTACGGAAACTTGAGCATCTTAAAATGCACATCATCACCGGCGGTGTTTTTCATAGTTGTATCGCCAATCAGGGTACACGTCTCCGGTGTGATGATGAAATAATTGCCCTTTAATTTGCCGCCGGACTGCAAAATGATAGCCTTGAGATAGATTTGATCAATCCTGATGTTCTTCAAATACTCGTCATCCCACACGGGGTAGACCTCAACCGGATCCCCATCTTTTTCACCAAAAATATTGGTAAGTCTGTATTTGCCTGATAGATCCTTTTCATCCCGGCTGACCTGAAAAAGCCCCAGCACAAAATCGATATATGCGTCCTTGTTTTCCCGAAGCTTCATGATGCGGGAAAAATCATAGGCCCCAGTGGAAACCACGCAGAACGGTCTGGGCAGCTCGCCGTATTGCCGGTTTTTCTTTACATCCTTGCCGGGCGTTTTTGACTCGCCGATCCGGAGCATCCTCTTTTGCGTGGTGTAGATCGCATGCTTGCCAAAATCACATACAATCCAGCGTCTGCCGAGCTTTTCAGCGACAGCGGCGGTGGTGCCGGAACCTGCGAATACGTCCATTACCAGGTCGCCTAGGTTGGAGGAAGCAAGAATGATACGTTCGAGGAGGGCTTCGGGTTTTTGAGTGGCGTAATCAACCCTTTCTTTCGCTTGCGAATTAACAGGTGAAATATCATCCCACAGATCGTGGACAGCTTGTCCCTCCAATTCGTCAAGGTA
>JABXJW010000237.1 GCA_013375395.1 Desulfobacterales bacterium | reverse complement strand
TTGAATGCCGCAAGGCCCTTGCCAACGTCACGCACCTTGCCCTTTTCCGACCTCACCCGGGTGACATCGTCCATGTTGATGAGCGAGTTGGTGGTGTCGGAGTCCACTGCTAGGGTGATCTCCCCCTGGCCCATGGATTTGCTGGTCAGATTGTGCAAGATGACGGGGTCAAAGAGATGATCACCCATCAACAGGACAAAGGGCCCGTCCAGGTGTGCCCTGGCCTTGAGCACTGATAGCCCGTTGCCCAGCTCCCAGGCATGGTTGATGATATGAGTGATTTTTACGCGGCAGCGTCGGGCCAGGCCGTCCAGGAAATGACGCACACGGTCCCCCTGGTAGCCGCTAACTATATAAAAATCGTCTATTTCAGCCTGCATGGCGGATCGGATGACCCGCTCAATGAGAGGTACTCCCAGGATGGAGATAAGGGGTTTGCTATCACCATTACCCCAGAGCCTGCTGCCTTTGCCGGCAGCGATAATCAAGCATTTCATGCGGCTTCTTTTCCCCTGGTTCTGCTGATAAATGCCTCGGTCATCCGATAGGCTTCATCATCGGTGTATTGCCGGGGCGGGTGTTTCATGAAATAGGCTGACGGTCCGTACAGGACGCCGCCCTCACCCAGGTCCAACGCCAGCTTGCCACAGCGGATGGCGTCAATGGCAACACCGGCGGAATTGGGGGAATCCTCCACTGAAAGGCGCAGCTCCAGGTTCATGGGCACGTCACCGAACAGCTTGCCCTCCATGCGAATAAAGCATACCTTGTTGTCCCTTTGCCATGCCACATAGTCGCTGGGTCCGATATGGATATTTTCGTCATCCAGCCGTTTGGCCGCAACCGACTGCACAGCCTCTGTTTTCGACTCTTTCTTCGAGAGGAGGCGGCTCTGATTGAGCATATTTAGAAAGTCGGTGTTGCCGCCGGTATTGAGCTGGTAGGTGCGCTCCAGCTTGACACCCCTTTTCCCGAATAGATCGGTCAGGGCCCGATGGGTTATGGTGGCTCCGAGCTGGGCCTTGATGTCGTCGCCAATGACGGGGATGTTCTTCTCCTCGAAACGTTTGGCCCAGAAAGGATCGCTGGCAATAAATACAGGCATGTTATTTACAAAGGCACCCCCTGCCTCCAGGGCGCACTCCGCATAGAACCGGGTGGCCTCCTCAGATCCCACCGGAAGGTAGTTCAGCAGAATCTCTGTTCCGGATTCCTTGAGAACCTGGATAACTTCTCCCGTGTCAGGTTCCGGCTCATCAGCCAGGACAAAGGTGTATTTGTCGTCGTAGTCCCGCATATGTTCGGAGAAACCGTCCAGAATCTTCCCCATCCTCACACTGGTGCCGATTTTCGGAACGTCCTTGTAAAATACCGTGGTGCAATTGGGTTCAGCGAAGATGGCCTCGGCTGTGTCTTTGCCAACTTTTCGCTTGTCGATGTCAAAGGCTGACACCACATCGATGTCGCACGGTTTGTATCCGCCGATGTCCCAATGCATCAGGCCTATGGCGTCTTCGCTATCCTTGTGCCTATAATAATTGATTCCCTGAACCAATGAACTGGCGCAATTCCCGACCCCGACAATACCGATCCTAATGTTATGCATCAGTTGTCAACCTCCTTTGTGACTTCTCAAAAAGTCCTGGTGATATCTGCTGGAATCCCGTGAATAATCGGAAAACATGATTTGCCCCAACTCATTGAGAACTTACCCTCCTTTCTTGACATCATGAGATTCGCGCGGACTTGACGAACACAGCAGACGAACATGTTGCAAATGCCTGTTGGCACAAACCAGCGCCATTCAGAGAACGGCCCCCGCTGTTGCCGGAAGCTGCGGCCTGAACTGACAGCCATCCCAAATTGTATGTGCAGGATGAAGAGGGGCTCTCCAGAGTAGAGCCAGGGTTAACATTTGGGAATCAATAACAGGTAATTAGCAATCCATTAGGGGCATGGCCATCAATTGGCGGGAAGATCCCAACACTCCAGATACCGCATGGACCAAGTTGTTATCTGTTTCAAGCCTGTTTGTCAAGCCGTTACAACAGTTCTGCTACAAAAGTTGCCTTTCTTTGCTGTGATGTGTGGCAGACATAGCTGGCGGGGATGCTTCCCGGCCACGGGCCTCGTTACCGTCATATTCCTCGGATAAGCTGTTCGCCACAATGCAAACAATATTGGAAGAAGGACGAGGATCTGGTCAAAAAGTGCCTCGTGGTATAATAAGGAGCCGTAAGAATAGGGGAAGATCAGCTCCCACTAATGCAAAGGAAATCTTGACAGCAAGGCGAGACACTCTTGGCGAAGTTCCTTTGTCGTAGCGATAGTCCTACACATCTTCTCCCATTTTCCCTGGAGATCCAGATAGTATTCGAACACATTGTATCGAGGTGGTGCATCGGCCCTCATTAAGGCAATGTTATTCAGGAACTCCCTTGCAGCTTTTTCGTCACGCACGTGCTGTGACAGTATGGCACACGCCTGTGAAATTTTGTCCTCCAGGTCTTCACCAAGAAAACTTCCGGGATAGGGCATCAATTCCTCAGCAGAGACATAATCCATGTCCTGCACGAGGGTTTGCTGGCGGAGCTTCGCCCTTTCGTGGATGAAGCGGTATATGTCCTGTCGAAGTCTCTTCCACCGGGGATATGGTTGTGGAGGGGGATCATGTATGATATACAACTGATTGTCAAAAAAGACAGGGAACCTGAACATCCTCGCATTGATGGCATAATCAATGTCTTCGCCCCGTGGAATATGGACATCAAAAGGAATAGTGCTAAAAAGGGAGCGCGTGAGTACAAGGCATCCGCCAAGCACTAGGGGGGTTAACTTGATGCGGGGTTGTGTCTCAACAAGGCGACAAAGCGTCTCATTCAACAAGCTTTCCAAATCCCAAAAGGCCTTCCATGGTTCAGGCTTTATGCTCCGGCGGTAGGCCTTTTGCGGGTCAACGTAATAACCCCCGACACCAGCAACGATCTTCCCTTCTATGCTCTTTCCCAGATGCTCCCTCGATTTATGGAGAAAAAAAGGATCATCAACATATTCGTCGTCATCGATAAAAACAAGCTCATCGGCGTCCAGAATCTGGGCCACGATCATCCCTGTATTTCTGATGTTTGCATAGCCATCCACGCACAGGAAATCAAGGGCATCCTGATCACAAAAATCTCGGAAAATCTTTTGCACCCCGGCCACTAGCGTGTTTGGAAAAAGGAAGATCTCTATCCCGGTTTTCTCGGCCACCTGTTTGATGATCCCCGTCACCATTTGGTTGATTTGCTCCTGGCTTTCCGGGGAATCGGTAGCGATAACCACCAGGACCTGGAAATCCTTTTCTTTTAGAATATCCAAACTCGTCAACACCTTTTCAAGGCACGAGCCTGTGTGACCAAATTGCCGGTCAAAGGATCTCTGATTCACGGCTTGTGATTCCATGGGAGATACTTTGGTCCAGTAAGATGGTATGATAATTAATGTGCTCATGGTGACAGTGTGTTCATAGCAGTAACCTCCAAAGTAGACCTAATGGATCAATCTGCAATTGTTATTGATTTCACTTGCCTTTCTCTTGAGTGCCAGGGCAAAGGGATCCCTTTTTTTTGCACTCTCCCTCAGTTTTATCATTAGATCATAATAAAAGCGCCATGCCTTTATCTGTTCGGCCACCCTGGTCTTGGTGTCTCGATAATATCGCTCTTGGGAAAATGCTATCTTACTTAACCGTCTTAGCCCCTCTTTTTGATAGATAATATCCTCCCTGTTTCTTGCCCCTTCCCCTGCTACAGATAAGACAAAACGTGTGAGGGCCAACAGCCCCGGAAAAGGCTGAATGAATGATGCAGTAAAAAAGTTAAGAGTCTTTCTCACATCTTCAAAATCCCATCCCTTAATTTCACAAAGCGCTCGAGCCAAGTAAGAAAAATTCCATATTCTCTCCAGGTCATGTATCTTCTTATAAGGCTCTGCCATCTTGATGGACTCGGAAACAAAGAATCCTTTTTCGTGAATCATGTGCAGACCGGGGAAATAGAGATACCTGAGGAGATTCCCGTCGTATTGGTCGAACAGAACTGACAGGAGAAAAGCCTGGTCCTCGGCCCGGTGAACACGGGAGTCCACAAAAGGGGCATACCGTTCCAGCGCCTCTATCAAGAACCCGGTGGTGCCGCCGGTAACAAAGGTGCGCATGTAGGGATATTCATTGAGTATCCTTAGTGCTCTCCACTGAACTTCGGGAGGAAATGCCTCCCCCCGAGTAATCAGGGACTGCACTAATCCTTGATAGAACACGCCGGCTTCCCCTTCCGGAATACTCTCAGGGACATCAGGAATGGAAATGTCAGGAAGGAACAGATCATCTTTGTCAATCAGTTCATTCAGATTGGTTAGGCTTCCTGCAAAACAACCAAGATATATGTCACGTTCGTTTTGATCCTGGGCAAGTGCACCAAGGGTCGGGAGCGTAAAGGACTCCAGCCAGCACAACCCGGTTTCCCGGTAGAATCGCTCGGCTGGAAAGCTTTGGTCTGTGTCGATCTTTATCACAGCCTTGACGCGTGGATTCATGAACTTGGCCAGAGAGCCAAAGGCCTTGAGAAAATTGTAGTGCATCGCATAATATCCCTCGACACCAAAAAAAGAGAGATAGCCATCTATTTCCTTATCCGGTATTTCCGGAAAATAGCGTTTAGCAGCCGGCAACAAGATATCCTTGACAAGACGATTCACATCGGTTTCGCTGTAAAGGTACGGCTCAACAATTTTGAGTTCCGGGAGGATACCGCTCTTGACGGCAGCAGCATATTGGCATTTCAGCACTTCTCTGGCGGCACTGCCCAACCGCATGCCTTCATGAGTGGGACTTATGGAAATGTAGAGAGGAACTTTGTCTCCCTCTCTTATATGATCCTTCCGTACAGCTCTCTCTATCTGAATCTCTGCGCGGAAGGTCTCCTCGAGTCGTCTCAAACAGAGAATAAACTCGCTGGCATGTAACGCATCCCTGGTGGTCGCCATCTCCATAGGATGATCAAAGTACCAGTCAACCGGCGATTCCATGACTGACTTAAGGCTCTTTTCCGCCCATTCCGGAAGTCCCTCCGGAATAAGCGATTCACTTCTTGGGGGTGTGACCAGCACGTTGGTGGTAAAGACAACTTCATTTATAGGATCGACGATGAAATTTTCATTATTTGCGATCAATCTTAGCCGATTCCGTCTCTGAATATCCTTTACTACGTGCTCTGCATCAAACTCGAACAGAGTCTCAGCGGCCAAGGGGTTGAATATCTCCAATCTGACCGCTTTCAGCTGATCCGTGTCCCCGGCCTGGATCACATCTTGTAGCACCTTCACCAGTGCATCATCTGACTCGAGCCGTTTTATGATCTCTTCTTGGATGATTTCATAGAATTTCAGATAGGTCTCTTTTTGCTCGCCGAAAACGGCATCCGGCGCCCCCAAGTAGCCCAAGGCTTTTTGAAACAAAGGGTGCTCTTTTCCACAAAGGCATATGAGCACGGCAGCATTGATTTTGACCAACTCGCCAGGAGAGGCTTCAAATTGCTGCGCCAGGTC
>JABXJW010000236.1 GCA_013375395.1 Desulfobacterales bacterium | reverse complement strand
TCCAACTTCTGTGTTGCGCTGCATCCTTCGTCACTGCGGCGTACCATAAGTACGCCTCATTCCTCATGATTGCGCCTAGCGGCTTGAAAAGATGTGCGCGCCTTGAATTTGGAGCTTTTTACTTTGCCGTCTAATTTGGACTTTTTACGAGACCATCACAATTGATGGTTTCGTAAAAAGTCATGACCCAGGTCATTGCGAGGAGTGCAACGGTTGCGAGGTGAAGCCGAAGCAAAGCGACGAAGTCGTTGCGAGGAATGAAATGACGAAGCAATCTCAAGTAGATTACTCGCTGCCCCATCGTTGCACTCGGGGTTTCAACTCACCGGAAGAAGCTCCGCAATCTAACAAATACAAGTACTTATTATGCACAAGATTGCTTCGCTACGCTCGCAATGACATGTTTTTCGATTTTTTACGAGTTTATCACAAGTTGTGACCTCAAGTTTGCAAACTCTTGGCGAGTAAGGAGAAACATAAAATCGAAGGGAATCGATCGATATTTCTTCCAACGCCTTGCCTTGGCGCCTTTGTTGGAACCCCATATCCGGCCCGCTTGTCGGGGAATCTCAATGCCAGAGAAAGGTAGCAGTAATTTATTGTTTTGTCAATGATTTCGGACTGAACTGGCATTGCACGTCACACGATCTTTGGAAAAACGCGTTTTTCCAGATACCTCAGGCATTCCTGCATGTGCTTGAGGCACTGCTCTTGCCAGGGGCTTTTGTGCTCGGGGTCTCTGAGCCTTTTCCCTGGACCGCCGAGGGCGGCCCTATGCCGTACCATCTCCTCCGGAAGATCATCAGGCAAAACAACCCCGTTCATAACGGCCCATGCCATGGTCCACGCCCGTGCCACATTGGACGGGATGTATCCCCCTCCCCCCAGGGCCACCCAGGCGGGGGCATGTTCGGCCAGGTAGGCCACAGCCCGGCAGAATCCGTTGGTGGTCAGTTCAAGGGCCGCCAGGGGGTCGTCGGAAAATGTGTCCACACCGAGCTGGGAAACCACAACCTCCGGCTTAAAGGCTTCCATCAGCCTGGGAACCACCAAGCCGAAGCCTTCCCGGAATACATGATCATCACTGCCGGCAAGCATGGGCACATTTACGCAATAACCCGCACCCTCGCCACGGCCTGTCTCGTTTAACGCCCCTGTGCCGGGAAACAGGGTGCGGCCCTCCTGGTGAAACGAAATGGTCAGCACCGTGGGGTCCTCGTAAAATGCCCACTGCACCCCGTCGCCGTGGTGGGCGTCTATGTCCAGATACATAACCCGTTTTCCCTGATCGCGGAAGTGGTAGATGGCAAGCACGGGGTCGTTGACGTAGCAGAACCCTGAAGCGCGTTTTGCGCCGGCATGATGGAGCCCGCCGGCTATATTGAAGGCAACGCGCGCTCTGCCTTCAGAGACCAATTGAGCAGACTGAAGCGAGGCGCCTGTGTGCAGCCTGGACCACTCCCATAGTCCGGGGAAAACGGGATTGTCCCCCGGTCCGAGGCCGTATGAAAGGCTGCCGCTGATCTTGCCGCAACCGGCCCGTTTCAAGACCTCCACGTAGTCGGGCGTGTGAAAGCGGAGGATCTCGGATTCGGAAGCAGCCCTGGTTTCGATCAAATCCGCATCAGGAAGATCAAAAAGACCATAGGCGCCACAAAGGTCATAGGTGAGCCGCAGTCGTTCTATCTTAAGGGGATGGCTCGCCCCGTAGTCATAGGCGAAATATTTTTCAGTGTAAAGAAAGGCGGTCTTCATGTGGCATGCTTTTCCCTGTATATTTTAGTGCATAGCATGAAGTTCTTGGGCAACCGCAGATGGATCATCGCAAGGGAAGTGACCCCGCATAGCTAGTGTGTTTCGTAATTATCCTTGTAATCAGCGGTACACCCCCACCCTGCCCTCCCCCTTGAAGGGGAAGGGTTTGGGAGGGGGTGAAACCGATACCGCATTGTAACGTTATTTGAGAAACGGTTTACCAGGTAACTCCGTGAATTCTGAGCTTATCCGGAAATTGGCTTGATATCCAGGGCTTTTGAGAAAAATATATTGAAATTCACAGTAGAATAATGTAGTTGGAAAAACTGTGCTTTATTGATAGTCGGATGCATTCATGCCATAATTCATACAAATTTTTGCTAAAGGAGGACAAAAGAATGGGAGACGAGAAAAAGGTGAAAGATATTATGGCTCATATTGACGAGTACGATACAGTAGATACAGAGGCCCCTCTCCGTAATGCTCTGACCGTATTGAGAAACAATCATGAAAAAATCAAGAGTGGTGCGCCCGGTACTTACCACAAGACGCTCTTTGTCACGGATGCATCCAAGAAGATCGTCGGCAAACTGTCCATCTATGACCTGATCAGGGGCTTGGTTCCCGAACCTGTCAAGAAACCGGAAGTTTCCAGGGCGTTTTATTCTGTCCTCTCCTCACGCGCACTGGAAGTAGCCGATGAGGTAGGCCAATTTCAGGAACGCTTCAAGTGGCTGCATACCACCTTTTTCGACCTGGTCCAGAACGAGTGCGGGAAGATAGTAAAAGACGTCATGTCTCCCATTTATCCCGTATTGGAAGAAAAAGACGGCATAAACAAGGCCATCTACGTAATGTTCAAAGAAAACATCAGGCAGCCCTTGGTTACCCGCAATGGCAAGATCGTTGGCGTTGTAAACATAATGGACATTTTTCCCGTACTACTTGAAATCGCGACAGAGAGCGGCTTTTAACACGGTCAAGCCGAACTGCACAGGAACATGGCGCCGCCGCTATGGCGGCGCCTTCTTGGGACAAGCTATCGTTTGTGCTCACCTTCCGAGACGATTGATGACGATGCCGTGCCTCTTGCCAAACTCCATGATCCTGCCGGGATCAAAGTCTCCGGACAGATAAAGCTTCCTGAATTCTGGCCTGTCAGAGATGCCCAGTGGCGGCTGTCCGTTATGTCGTATGCATAGCTGTTTGGGCAACAGCCTGTCCATTATTGACACACAACTCGGTTTTCCCTATACTTGTTGCACCAAAAAGAGAGCTATCATTAGTGACCATGGGCTACGGATGCAGTCTTTTCCGTGAAGTCGGATACTACTGAGCCCACTGTCTGAAAAGGGACTTCTTATCAAAAGAAAGATAGTGTAAGGCCATCAAAGGTAATGACATACTCACATGACGTTTTCGCTGTAGACTTTGATGGTGTGCTGTGCGACAGTGCGGCTGAAACCGGCGTAACCGCGTGGCGCGCCGGCGGCCAAGTCTGGCCGGCATGGCACGGGCCGGAACCGCCCTCTGAATATCTGAGACGGTTCATAAACCTGCGTCCCGTAGTTGAAACAGGCTACCAGGCCGTCCTTCTTATGCGTCTCATCTATACCGGCGTGGAGGATGAGACGATAGAGTTGCAATTCCCCGAGCTCTGCACCAGCCTGCTCGATGAGTCGGAATACTCGGCTGCGGATCTGGTCCGTTTGTTCAGCCAGGCCCGTGACACCTGGATTGATCGTGATTTGGACGACTGGCTTGACCGCCATCGTTTTTACGTAGGGGTCGTTGAAACCTTTGCCGCGAGAGTGGAATCTGATCCGGTTTTCATACTGACCACCAAGCAGGAGCGCTCTGTCAGGATTCTGCTTCACTCCCGCGGCATTCACTTGCCCGCCGATCGCATATTCGGACTTGATGCCGGCAAATCAAAGGAGAATGTCCTCGAACAGCTGTCACGGCGCCCCGAATTCGACGGCAACCGGTTTCACTTTGTAGAAGACAGGCTCCAAACTTTGATTCGCATTGCGGGAAGGAGCAGCCTGAGAGATGTTTTGCTTTACTTGGTCGATTGGGGTTACAACACCCCAAGAGATCGTGAGAAGGCCAAACTCATCCCGCGAATCACGATCTGGGATTCCTGCGCCTTTCTGGATGTTTGATCCGTCGCCTGTCCGTTTTCGTTTTTTTCGCAAGCTCCTACCGATGGGGACGGCATTGTAATGATTGATTGAGGGATTTTGGGATTGAGGAATTATGGCCATATTAGATTCGTTCAATTGACAATTCCCAAATTCGTTAAGGAGGAAAGTAAACATGGATGAGAAGAGGTATCAGCTTAACGTGCAGCTTGCCCAGATGCTCAAGGGCGGCGTGATCATGGACGTGACGAGCCCGGAGCAGGCGCGGATCGCCCAGGAAGCCGGTGCGGTTGCCGTCATGGCGCTCGAGCGGGTTCCCGCGGATATCCGCAAAGAGGGCGGCGTTGCGCGCATGTGCGACCCGGCCCTTGTCAAGGATATCAAGGAAACGGTCACGATTCCGGTCATGGCCAAGGCCCGTATTGGACACTTTGTGGAGGCGCAGATACTTCAAGCGATCAAGATCGACTACATTGATGAGAGCGAAGTACTGACTCCCGCAGATGAAGAATGCCATATAGACAAGACTAAGTTCGACATTCCGTTTGTCTGTGGCGCCCGTAATCTGGGGGAGGCATTGCGGCGGATCGCAGAAGGCGCGGCCATGATCCGTACAAAGGGCGAGGCCGGAACCGGCAACGTGGTGGAAGCGGTCAGGCACATGCGCACCATGAACCGGGAAATCCGGCAACTGGTGGGCATGCCCTCTGAGGAGGTAACGGGCTTTGCAAAAGCCAACGGCATCCCTTATGAACTGGCCCTGGAAGTCCAAAAGCTGGGGCGATTGCCGGTTGTCAATTTTGCTGCCGGTGGGCTTGCAACTCCGGCAGATGCTGCATTGATGATGCAGCTTGGCTGTGACGGGGTCTTCGTAGGATCGGGCATTTTCAAGTCCGAAGATCCAGACAAGCGTGCACGTGCGATTGTGAAGGCGACCGCCTATTTCAATGATCCGGAAAAGTTGCTGGATGCCTCCATGGGCCTGGGTGAGGCTATGCCCGGCCTTGAAATCAGCCGCATTCCGGAAACAGAATTGTTGGCCGGCAGAGGATGGTAAAGGTAGTGTGAAGATCCCTTGAGTAATTCAACGTCACTCCCGAAAAGGCCAGCTTTTCCAAAGGGGGATTTAGGGGGATTTTTTACCGCTTTGAGCTTAGACTTTGACAGAGCCCTGACTCAGCCTGACTCCCGCTTGAGGACCGCAAGGAAGGCGGACTGAGGTATCATGACCGAGCCCACCATCTTCATGCGCTTTTTCCCTTTTTTTTGTTTCTCAAGGAGCTTGCGCTTCCTGGTAATGTCCCCGCCGTAACACTTGGCAGTTACATCCTTGCGAAAAGCCGATATGGTCTCCCGCGCGATAATTTTTGAGCCGATAGCCCCCTGGATGGCGATCTTAAACATCTGTCGATGGATCTCCTCCTTCAGCTTTTCACAGGCGTGCTTGGCCCGCAGGTAGGCGCGGTCACGGTGTACAAGTTGTGAGAGGGCATCCACCTTTTCGCCGTTTATCAGGATGTCGACCTTGACCAGGTCGCTGTCCCGGTAATCGAGGAGTTCATAATCAAAGGAGCCGTACCCCTGGGTCACTGTCTTGAGACTGTCATAGAAATCGTAGACCACTTCGGCCAACGGCAATTCACAGGTGAGTTCAATCCTGCCGGCGCCTATGTATTGGTGCCGGCTATTTAGGCCACGGCGATCAAGGCAAATCTTCATGACCGCTCCCATATATCGATCCGGCATCATTATGG
>JABXJW010000235.1 GCA_013375395.1 Desulfobacterales bacterium | reverse complement strand
CGCAGAGGCAGGAACCCCCAGACCAAAGAGGACATGATGCTGAGACCGAGGAGGGTGGTCACTTTCAAATGCTCGGGAGTGTTGAGGGATAGGATTAATGTGGAAGGGACAGGCTCCAGGTAAGGTTACTATCTTCTCAGATAGGGTCTTACTCTGCGTTTCTTAGTCATGGTAATGAGGACAAGCCCGGTGACAAACCCGCCTATATCTAACATGTCGCACTGCAAACAAACACGGCCGGCCTTGATATTCGATATGGATGGCGTGTGCTTACAACGATTATAGCCACAGAACAATAGGGGGCAACACGATGGAACTTACGATCGGATCGTCTGTGCTGGAGTTGGTACAGGGGGATGTCACCCAGCAGGATACTGAGGCTATCGTCAACGCGGCCAACCGCAGCCTTCTCGGCGGAGGGGGCGTGGATGGGGCAATCCACAGGGCAGCAGGCCCGGAGCTGCTAGCCGAGTGTAGAACACTTGGGGGCTGTGAAACAGGGGATGCGGTAATCACCAGAGGCTACAGGCTTAAGGCCAAGTACGTTATTCATACGGTGGGACCTGTCTATCGAGGTTCAAACCCGCGGACAGAGCAGTTGCTGGAAAACGCCTATAAAAGGAGCATGGAGGTTGCCCGAGCAAAAGGTATCCGTTCGGTCGCCTTTCCATCCATTAGCACGGGAGTCTATGGGTATCCCTTGAAAGAGGCAGCTCCGGTGGCTCTGCGTACGGTGGCCAAGTTTTTGCGTGAACACCCTGAGATTGAGCGGGTTTGTTTTGTGCTGCGGAGTGAAAGAGCACTGCGAGCCTTTGAGGAAGCCCTTGGAAAGCTTGATTTAGCCCAATGATGCTGCTGGCTGATAAGAGAATACTGTCGGGTGGCATAAAAGGCAAAATTTCCGGGAAAGCACTATGTCTCGATTGATGTCTGGCCCAAGCCGAAGGCTCGCAATTAACCATTTGGATTCCGGCGGCTTGATAACCAACTATTACTGCACCTCCAGGTGTAGACACTGCTTGTACGGCTGTAGTCCAGGGTGGGAAAAGAAATACATTGACAGAGAAACAACGGAGAAGAATGTCCTCAAGGTTAAGGGCCTCGGATGCAACTCCATTCATATAGGCGGCGGAGAGCCATTCCTTAAACCGGATGAATTGGAAATGGTTATTGAAACGACTCTATCTTTGGGTGTGCGGATCGAATACGTAGAGACGAATTCTTCCTGGTACAAGGATAAAGAGTCAGCCTGCCAAGTTCTGTCCTCTCTCAGCAAGAGGGGCCTTTCCACTCTCCTTATATCGATGAGCCCATTTCATAATGAGCATATTCCGTTTCATAAAGTCAAAGGAGTAATTGAGGCGTGCAATGCGGTGGGCATGAACGTTTTTCCATGGATATCAGACTTCTACGCTGAGATTGATACCTTCGACGACAAGAGTGTCCATACTATATCTGAATATGAAAACAGATATGGCGGCGACTACCTTGAGAAACTTCCCTCGCGGTACTGGATACATTTTGGTGGAAGAGCGCTCAAGACCTTTGCGAATGTGTTCGGGGTAAAACCCTACAAGCAGCTTCTTTCTTCTAACAAAGCCGGATGTTTCGAACTGCTTGATGTGAGCCACTTTCACTTTGATCTGTTTGGGAACTACATTCCCGGCCTATGTTCGGGCCTTGCCATTCATTGTGATGACCTTGGGAATCTGATTTTTCCGGAAAAATATCCATTTCTTCATATCTTGTTTGAGAAGGGCATTACTGGTCTATTTGAGTACGTTTCAAGCAGATACGACTTCAAGCCATCTGACAGCTACATGTCAAAATGTGATCTCTGTTTTGATATAAGACGTTATCTTGTCTTTGACAGAGGAATTGCGTCCAGGGATTTACAACCGAAAGGTTTCTATGAAAATGTCTGACAGCATTCACCAGCCACATTGGCTTGCACAAAAGATGGCCTATTGTCTACGCCACAAGAACTTTGGGGACGCAAGAACTTTGGACGTTAGGACTTCTTTCTTGGCATCATAGCTTTTAGCGATCCAACGTTCGCCCGGTATTTTCTCCCCTCTTTTATAAGCAAATTTAATCCCCGCAATTCTTTCAAGTCTCGCAAAACAGTTGGCTTCTTAATTTTAGCATATTTCTTCGCAATATGTGGTGTTAAAAGCGTTATCTCGTTAACGCTAAATGCCCTGTCTGTTGGCATTTGCAACATTAGCTCGCGCTTTCGCTTAAACGCTTCTCTTTTTGTGTACTTCACATTTGCAAATGATTCATAAATATAATTGTGCCAAAAAATATTAAATTGACTCTCCTGAATAACCCTTAAGTTTTCTCTTAATCCGTCACGAAAACCCTGAACAGCGTATTCGATAAACCCGGTCAAATCAGATTCTTTTCTCGCACTGTCGAGTTGCCTGTAGTATTCAGGTCTTGTCAGATTATAAAAGTTCGACAATATGTGAGAAACTATGTTTGGCAATCCCGCCCGTAATAAAATATAAAACTCAAGTAAACGCCCGGTCCTCCCATTACCATCCCCAAAAGGATGTATCCATTCAATGTATACATGAGTAACAATTGACTGAATAAGCGCAGTTGCAAAGTTCTGTTCCTCGCAAAAACGAAATTCTTCGTGAAGCCATTTACAAAGTTTCTCAACCAATCTGGGCACGTGCCTATAGTCCGGAGCCAAATAATTTCCGACAACACGGCTGTCGGCTCTAAATTGCCCGGGGATTGCATCTAAATACTCTCCTAGATTCTTGCCAATCATATGATGAAATTGTTTTATCAATTCGGGGGAGATGATATGAACTTCAGCTTCGGTAAGTATCTCACGTAAGAGGGCATTAAATGCGTCTAAGATATTCTGTACCTCAATTTGCTGATATTCTTTACTTGGTGGCAACTTCCATCCATCTTGGATCTTTTCGATTTCTTCCTCGCTTAATGTATTGCCCTCAATTGCCGTAGTTGCTTGAGCCCCCTTGATCAAGGCCAGCCTCAAAAGCTTATTCCTATATTCAGGTTTCAATGGTATATTGGAGAGAGCTTGAACCAATGCATCACATTCTCCTAGCTGATAACAAGATTGTGCTGTAATTTCCCAATGTTTGCTAAACTGTATATGTTTATATCGTTCCATTTTTGTGCGCTTTTTGTTATTTTTACTTAACAAATGCACCCTATCATTTGTCGTTTTTCTTGTCAAGAAAATAACAAAAATCCTAACAAATGAACCGAAAGGAATGTCCCCCATCTCCCACATGTGCATGCTTGGGGTCTCCGACCTCGCCGGGTCTGCACACTCCTTGCCATGACGGCGTATGCAGTGGTAGAGCAAGTGGGGTCAAACCTTGATCTGTGATTAAGGGCGGGGTGAAAAATTGGCGAACCCTGGGGATTCGTCTATGGATGGATGATTTCTGGCGGCAGAGCGGGTATGTTGGAGCAGAAATTGCGTTACGCACCATTACCCAACACGAATCAGACTTGTCCTGTCAGATGACTATTTTCATTGGAAAGAAACCCAGAGGAAAAAACTTGGTCATTTTTATGCTCTTCACATTCCTTTCAAGCGCTCCTTATGTCTTCAGCCCCTTGCATTATGACCAATTTGGTTCTCTGTAGTAAAATTTGACGCTAAACAAACCTTTATGATAACTGGTCGTACAACACCCACGTCTTTTATGATAAGTTGTCTCATAATATGCTTGACTTTTATGACTTATGAGGTATCTTTAAGGTTATGAAACGAGCAATTGACCAGATTCTAAAACAATGGAAAGACAGCCGCGTCAGGCAGCCGCTTCTAATAAGAGGTGCGCGGCAAGTTGGGAAGACTTATTCGGTAACTGAATTTGGCAGGACAGCATTTAAAAATACTGTTTCTGTGAATTTTGAAGAACAGCCGGAATTGAGCCGCTGTTTTTCGGACTTTGACCCCAAGGGAATCATTGACCGATTATCCATTCTGACACGCATGACAATCAGCCCCGGACATACTTTATTATTTCTGGATGAAATCCAGGAATGCCCGAAGGCGATTACTTCTTTGCGATATTTCCTTGAGAAATTGCCGGAACTTCATGTTATCGGCGCTGGATCGTTGATTGAGTTTGCGTTGCGCGCTGAGGACTTTCGTATGCCTGTCGGCCGTGTGCAAAGCGTGTATATGTACCCCATGTCATTTGGAGAATTCCTGATATCAGTCGGTGAAGAGAGATTACTAAACTATATCCATACGGTTGATCTGCAAACTGGAATGGAGCAGGTTTTTGCAACCAGACTTGAACAGCTATTAAGGCAATACCTGCTAGTCGGCGGAATGCCCAGGGTTGTTAATGCCTTTGAAAACAAGGTTTTGATGAAAGAATTACAGAGGCTGCAATCCGGGCTTATTCGGACTTATACAGATGATTTTGCCAAGTATGCATCAACCGCAAAACATAAATATTTGAAAGAAGTGTATTCCAGCGCCCCACAAACGGCTGGTCGGCGTTACAAGTATTCACATGTAAATCCAGGCATCGAAGCTAAATTCCTTAAGGAGGCGCTCGGGTTGCTATGCGATGCGCGATGCCTGTCTAAAATATGCCACGCATCCGGTGCGGGAGCACCTCTTTTGGCAACTACCAATGAACGTAAATTCAAAATAGCGTTTCTCGATGTCGGTCTTATGCAAAATGCTCTTGGCGTGCAGGACTCTATTATTCTTGATAACTCTATCATGCAAATCAATGCAGGCAGTGTTGCAGAACAGTATGTCGCTCAAGAGTTGCTTGCCTGCGCGGATCCTTACTCTGACAAAAAATTACATTTTTGGGCAAGGGAAGCCCGAGGGAGCAATGCTGAAGTTGATTTTCTAATAGAAATCGAAGGCATGCCGATACCGGTAGAGGTAAAGGCCGCCGCGAGGGGGTCATTGAAGAGCATGAGGCTTTTCCTTAAAGAATATCCCAAAACACTGCTTGGTGTCCGATATTCAATGCACGAGTTGTCATATGTTGATCAAATATTGTCTATTCCACTATACATGATTAGTCAGACACAACGCCTGGTCCGGAGCCTCCTTATCTCAAGGAGGTGATCACTATGCCGCACTTGGCCATTTGTATTGATGATAAGTTGTCAAAGAATCATTGGTCGCAATGGGGCCTGGAAAACCACGGAACTCTTACTTGCTATGGATTTTCCTGTATCCTCGGGGAACGCCGAAAAAAACAACGGGGTCAAACCTACACATTTGACAAAAAAAACATAAGGGTCAGTACAAAAAACAAGAAAAAACAAGTTCGTAGGTTGGGTTTAGGAACGACACGAAGTGAAGCCTGCGCTAAACCCAACAATAATTATTGTGCGAGATTTCGGAATAATCATGCAAGCGGTGTTGCTGACAAAATCATCTTGTGTTGGGTTGCGCTTCGCTTAACCCAACCTACAAAACTCGTTTTGGTGCCAGGCATTGTTGATGGTCTCGTAAAAAGTCCGCATTAGACGGCAAAGTAATCCGCCGAAGGCGGACCAAATTCAAGGCGCGCACCTCTTTTCAAGCCGCCAGGCGCAATCATGAGGAATGAGGCGTAGGCCATTGAATATTGTCGATTGATGATTGAGAAACTTGTGCTGTTAAAGGCGGAGGTCGCA
>JABXJW010000234.1 GCA_013375395.1 Desulfobacterales bacterium | reverse complement strand
ATGAGGAGATGGCCGTCAACCATGGCTCCCCCGCCGAGACCCGTGCTCAGCGTGACGTAGACAATGTTCCCCAGCCCCCGGCCCGCGCCGTAAGCCTGCTCTCCCAGGACGGCGGCCGAGCAGTCGTTCAAAAGCCTGACAGGCACGTGGAAGGCCTCAGATAGGGGCTCAACGACCGGAATCCTCTTGAAGGGGAGGTTCGGCGTGTCGACGACGCAGCCAGTGCTCAGGCTCAGAGGCCCAATCGAGCCGACTCCGATGGAGGCCAGCCCTTCGATGTTGAGGGCCTTTATCATCCGGATGATCTGCTCCGCAATGCCATCAGCGCCGCTGCTCCTATCAGTCGTCTCTGTAAGCTTCTTTTTGACCCTGGTCTCGTCGCTACAGGCGACCCGCACGTTGGATGCTCCAAGGTCCACAGATACATAGAGCTGATTCAAGTTACAGCCTCCGATCTAAGAGACCGTGTCTGGGGGATAAAAGGTGGGGCTACCGCTTGGCCACGACGGGGTTGCGGAGCACCATCCTGATGAATTCGAAGCATCACGCGCGAGAGCGAAATTCTTCTAGAGCCTAAATCCTTTCCTAAAAATAGGGTGCCTTATCTAGTTAATGTTTACCCTTGTTGTCCAGCCTAGCGTCGCGGATGATCTTATGGATGGTGGGGAGACTTAAACCTAGCTTCCTGTGGATGGTGGATTTGCTGTTTCCCTCCCTGCGCGCGGATCTCGCGAGTGCCAACTCACTCCAAGTAGGCTAGTGGGAATGGCACTAGATGTAACGAAAGATTAATATTATAAATTCGGGAGATTTTATATAGGAATAAAAATGAAAGTCGTAAATAGTATTTTAGAATTAATCGGCAAAACGCCGATGCTGAAGCTAAATAAACTCACAAAGGACATCGAAGCTGAAGTACTGGTGAAATTGGAATATCTTAACCCAACCGGAAGTTTAAAAGATAGAATAGCATTAAAGATGATAGAATATGCAGAGAGAGATGAAAGTTTGAAACCAGGCTATACGATAGTTGAATCTAGCACTGGTAATACAGGCATCTCCTTATCGTTCGTCGGCAATATGAAGGGATACAAGGTGGTTATATATGAAACCATTCCAGGAAAGATGGATAAAGAGAGGGTAAAGATTATGGAGAGCTATGGTGCGGAGGTCCATCTAACAACTCTCAAGATGATCAGCGAGTTGAGAGATAAGAGTGTAATGGGCGCGGAGGTTGAGATTCCCGGTAGAGAGATATGTCTAAAGCTGGAGAAGAGGGACCCGAATGTATGGTGGGCTCGTCAATTCAGCAACCCCAACAATGTGGCAGCTCATAACGAGACGGGGAGAGAGATTTTGGCCCAAACAGATGGAAAAGTCGATGCATTTGTGGCTGCGATAGGTACAGGTGGGACCCTAATGGGGGTTGCTGAGTTTTTGAAGGAAAAGCTGCCTGATATAAGAATTGTCGGTGTTAGACCAAAAGGCTCAAAAAGACCTATAATTCCAGGCAAACCATATCCAAAAACCGAGATAAGCGGTGGTATCATCTCTGACATGTTGGAAAGGAATCTGGTTGACGAGATCGTTGAGGTTAGCGATGAAGATGCGATAAACATGACACATCGATTGTGGAGGGAAGAGGGCGTCTTTGCAGGGATATCCTCCGGAGCTAATGTACTAGTTGCCGTAAAAGAGGCGGAAATGCTGGGTGAAGGCAAAAGAATAGTTACTGTCCTGCCTGATAGTGGGGATAGATATCTAACCGAAGAACACTTTGTTACCTGAAATCGCGCGTGCAAAGCAACTGAATATGATGTCCTCGGCCTTCCTTATCTTCCACAATATCATTAGAACATCTTCTTAATCTCTCGCGCGGAAAAAAAGAGGACATTTTTGGATTTTATCCGATCCCCAGGAAATCTTTAATTAAGAATATCCATCTACTTGTAAATAGCGCCAGCCTTACAGCCACCGTGTTGCCCAAAGCGATCCCAAAGCCAGCCATCAAAGCTAAACGTCCTAATCTGTATAGGTAATTGTAACCCTTCCCCAATGTACCTTCTTGAGCGAACGTGAAGATGAAGTATGAGACTACGGAGATAAGCATGATCACAAATAGGATGTTGTTGAATGCCTCCATGGGATTTGCGAAAACGGCGAGTTTCATTGTCGCTCTTATCTGCTTGATGATTTGAATGTCTATTGCTCCCCTTATGCCAAGTCCTATACCTACTCCAACTAGTATAGCTATGGGCCAATGAGATAACCAGCGCCAATATTCTGAAAATCTTGTGTAGAGAAGAAATCCGAATATGAATGGTATAATGTAAGAGATTTTTCCTGTGGATAAAGGAATCCAACCTATTGTTAATATAGACTTCACACCAAGGACGCTAAAGTGAGCGGCGCTAAGGGCAATGAATGTATACTCAGCAAACCTATAGAAGCGGTTCTCTTTGAATACAAGACTCCAAATGAAGATATTTAAGGCAGCTCCAAACCAAATACCTGAAATTTGCGCTAGATCCACCAATCTTACGGCCCCCTACGTTTGGTAAAGTAGATAATGTTACCTACTATTAAAACTATAATCAGTAATAGATGCGATATAGACATAGCATCCATCGTAGCAGCACCTGCTCCAAGCCTTTTAATAAGAATCTCATATTCAGCGCCACCCTTCACTCCTATGGTTATGCCAGATATGTCTCCAGATTCTACGTAAGCCATATGTCCCGGTGCTGCTACGGCTGTAGCTATGACAACAAACGGTACCTCATATGGAGAATGAATATGTTGAAGCATATCTACAGGGCCCACAGCAGGGACTGTCTGGGCCTCTATTTGTATTTCGAAGTCTGATGCATCCTCGATATCTGCCATCAATGGCAGCTCCTCAAGTGGGGTCCCGTGATAGTCGACTGGAAATGCGGTCCATACGCTCTTCGCGAACATAGCCACGGCCGTCCCGTAACCTGGTACAAATCCTAGATGTACATAGTCTACGCCGTACACTTTATCGCCTTTATCAATTTTATCAAGGGCCATTTCGGTTAGGATTGGGCTGTCTTCGAAGAATTCTACGAACACGATCTTTACTGGTCTCTTGAATAGATGTTGCATCACTGCAGTGGTGGGCGAGGCCATTTCACCCCAGCCTCCAGCCGAGACTTCATTCGTGAACAGTACAACACTGCCCGGCTCAATCGATTCAACGATGTTGTAAACGTTCCTTGTGTACTCAGTTATCGGAACCGGTAAGCCTATAGGTACGGCGATTGGTATTGCTACTGCTAAACAAATGAGTATCTGTAGGATAACTGTCACATTTATCCAGTCTTTCAAGGTTGTTTCTTTCTTCGTCATGATCTCACGTCCTACTCCGCCAGCTGGGCCCTTTCACGGCCCATAAGCACTCTTATGCTCAATGCGATACTACCTATAGCCGCCGTTAATATTGCGGCTCTGTGTACGCTCGCGTTCGGAACATCAAGAAGCCAAGTACCAATTGTTTCGAAACCGGGCCAGAAGGCTACAGCCGCTGGGGTGTTTTTTAACATAGCAAATATCGCACAAACTATCAAGATGCTTGTTTCAATGCTTCGGATCGACATGGCTCGGTAAAAGGATGTGATGACATAGAAAGATATGAGTGAGAAGACAGAAGCGTAAAGCACTAGATATCCGTTTTGATATATCCATTTGTAAGCTGTATGCTCTATCGACAGTGTAACCCCTACCACGAAAAACAATAACAACATAAAGATCAACCATATACTGAACGGCCAGATTCCAGTAGTTCGCCTTTGTATATTGAGCGAGTGAATCCTCAGTAGGTTTGCGGCACCTAATCCTAGGGCAAAAGCTGCTATGATGACGGCCCAGTCTCGAATTGTTTTGGCTGTACTCTTGATCCCAGGAACTGGAAAGTAATACTCAAGGAGCATGAAGATTGCAACTATGACCGTTATCACCAAGGGTATTGTTTTACTTTTAATGAATGACAAGATCCATCGCCTCACATGGATAGAAGAACGTATAACCAATCGGAGTAGTTATAGAGCAACAATCCGACTATTATTAAACCTGTCATTAGGAGCTTGCAGATATCTTGTGCACGTATACCTCCGATCTGGAAAACATCCTTCGTTAGATAAGCCCTAGCAGCGTATATTTCCTCGCCGTATAAGCAATAATCACAACAAACCGCTAGGAATGCTAGATTCCCTCCGAAGCCGGCAGTGCCTCCTATTTGGATTGCCCCCACTCTGCTCCCCGCCTCCGCAAAAAGGATGCAATCAGCAAAGAAAGCTCCAATTAGGATGTTTGCCGCCACTTTTTCCCTCTGCATTATACCCATGACGCCAGCCACATACGACCACTGAGTCGATGACAGGTATCGTACCATCTTGGTTTCGTATGCTTCCGGTTTCCCCGCACCTAAATAAGACTCACGAACGATCTCTTGAGCCACCGGGAGTACCTCGGGATGACGAACTGTGACGATCAGATCAGCACCCAAGGAGGCGGTTAGACCCGCTACATATTCCAGTACGGAGGCAGAAACCAGCGTTTGTTCTGCGTTTCGAGTTAACTGTCCCTGACCCATGCTATGATGCACCGGCCTTCCCATCTCCACCGCCCGACCTACCCCCTCTTTGATGGCGTCCAGCGCTGGAAGTCTTCGAATAGACGGCATTGACGCACTAGAACTAGCTCTGTTGAACTCGTAAAACATAACAAAGCCGAAAATCAAAAGCGTTATAAGTTCCGCAATCCTTTGAAACAACCAATACCACCCGAAACAATTTTATCGACCAATTATAAGTAACTTACGGTGTTATGTTTGAATGATTCAGAAGCAAGTGAAATATTGGCAAGAATCATCACAGATACCAATTACAAGGACTTATCAAAGGAAGTCGTGAACAAAACCAAGTTGTGTATCCTTGATTTCCTAGGGGTCGCGATAATCGGGTCGAAGAGCAGGATAGGACGTATCATAATTGACCTAACGAGAGAGTTTAACGAGAAGGCCTTAGCCACCGTCATTGGAACCAACCTCAACGTATCCCCTCCAAGCGCTACATTAGCAAACAGTATAATGGCCCACTCCTACGAATTTGACGATACAGGCCCAGGTCATCCCGGGTGCATAATTATACCCGCGGCCCTTAGCCTAGCTGAGCAGGGAGCTGGGGGTAAGGATTTGATAACAGCCACCGTGCTCGGCTACGAGGTTATGGGAAGGATTGGGGTGGCCATGAGGATACCAGGGCGAAGGGTAACACCACGTCTACGTGGCTTCCACTCATTTACCGCACAGGGCGTATTTGGGGCGGCCGCAGCGGCGGGAAAGATTATCGGCTTGGATAGCGCACAAATGGTCGACGCTCTAGGAATCGCTGGAACGCAGTCGTCAGGTCTAGCCGAAAGCATAAACGTCGGTGCTATGACCAAACCCTTTGATGCAGGAAGGGCTTCTCAAAGCGGTGTTTATTCAGCGCTATTAGCTGGAAGGGGCTTGAAAGGCTCTCACACAATATTGGAGGGCAGGGATGGGTTCTACAGGGCCTTTTCCCCAAATGGATACGACGTTTCGAAAGTAACTAAAAACCTCGGCGAAAGTTTCCAGATAATGGACACCTTCTTCAAAGAT
>JABXJW010000233.1 GCA_013375395.1 Desulfobacterales bacterium | reverse complement strand
GTCTCGCATAGCGAGAATTTAACGGGGCAGGGGATGCAGCGCAACGCAGAAGTTGGACTTTTTACGAAGCCGTCAAGCTTGGCGAGCGGGCAGGTGATCCGTAAGTTCTGAATGAAGAAGCCATGACAATAGATCGATTTGAGGTTTCATCAAGTATTTGCTGGCCTACCTGTCTGCGTGCGACGCACAGGCAGGCTAGCAATGTCAACGAAACAAAGGTAACCCTGAACGGTGAAGCCTGAACCTGTGAACGCATACGAATTTTGGAACCAAGATACTAAAGAGGGGTAAGAGGCGATAACCATGAAATCCCAGACTAGTGAAACCGTAACCATCGGCTCATTGGAGATCATGCTGGCCCAGCCGGCCGAGTTGCCGTTGCAATGGGTGGGGCAGAAGGAATTGATCAAACAGGTGTTGGCCGCATGGATGGTCATTGACGAAAAGGATGTTCCGTTCAATCCCCGTCTGATTGGAAAGCCGGGCGTCGGCAAGACCACCCTGGGCTATGCTGCCGCCAGGAAGTTGAATCGTGAGATCTATCTGTTTCAGGCCACCATGGATACTCGCCCCGAGGATCTGATCATTACACCGGTCATGGGGGCTGACGGTCAGGTCAAATACGCTGCCAGTTCTCTGGTCACGGCTGTCATAAGGGGGGGCGTGTGCATCCTGGACGAGGGAAATCGGATGAGCGAAAAGTCGTGGGCGTCTCTTGCGCCGCTATTGGATGATCGGCGATATGTGGAGTCTATCATAACCGGCTTGACCATACCGGCTGATCCGGACTTCAGGTTTGTCGTCACGATTAACGAAGACGCTTCTACCTATGAGATTCCAGAATATATTCACTCCAGACTTCAGCCCCAGATTTTTATCGATTTTCCGGACCGGGAAGACGAACTGTTGATCCTGAAAGAAAACCTCCCCTTTGCTGAGGAGGACATCCTGAACTACATGGTCGATTTTCTCCAACGGGCTCACATGGCAGATGAGGTCTATTCCGTGCGCGACGGAATCAACATGGCAAGGTACGCCCTGAAGATGATGCACGGCGCCCGGATGACAAGAGAAGAAGCGATTCATCATGCCATCCTCAATGTGCTCGGCGAAGAGGCCATGCGGTATGAAGAATAGAGCGATTTGAGGTTTCATCAAGTACTTGCTAGCCTACCTGTCTGCGTGCGACGCACAGGCAGGCGAGCAAGGTCAACGGAAAAAAGATAACCCTGAACCCTGCCCGCCATTGCCAGAGATGCCAGCACTGCAGTTCGGGTGCGAGACAGGCGTTGGCAGGCGGGGGTGAACTCTGAACCTGTGAACGGCTACCCAATGACCAATGACCGATGACCAATGACTCTCTACAATCCTTCGGCCCGGTCCATCCGGTCCCGATCATCCACTACAGACTGGAGTTTGCAGATGCCGTTCGGCGCCTGTTTGAGCACATCAGGCCGGACGCCGTGGCCGTTGAGCTTCCCAGGTCTCTTCAGGATGTGTTCCAAAAAGGCGTGCGGCTCCTCCCGGAGATATCGACGGCCCTGTACCAGAATAGCAGGAACGAGACGGTCTATCTACCCATCGAACCTACAGACCCCCTTGCAGAGGCCGTCCGATCCGGCCTGGAGGCGGACATACCGGTCTACTTTGTAGATCCGGACCTGGATGAGTATCCCTCCTATTGCGATTATCTTCCCGATACCTATGCAGCCAATCGTTTGGGTGTAAATGCGTACTACGATATTTACGCCCAACAGGCAGCCCCCGGACAGAAGAAAGGCCCGGCAGACATCAGGCGAGAGGCCGGCATGGCCTACCGCCTCCAGAAACTTGCAGCAAAACACAACAGCATCCTCTTTGTTTGCGGGATGGCGCATCTTGAAGGCGTCAGGGCGGCTTTTTTCGGGCCTCAGGCCGAACCCCTTGAAAGGACAAAACGCACCGGGCTCGGCCTCTTTAATCTTCACCCGGAGGATCTGGCCGAAGTCATAACCGAATACCCCTTCTTGGCGGCCGCATATGAATACCGGAGGAGGCGGCTTCCGCCCGAGCCCGAACTGTCTGGATTTACGGTTCGAAAAAAGCTTGGCGTCCTCACCCTGATGAGCGGGGGAAAAGAAACTTGCTCTGAAGAGGAGGCCCTGGATGCTTCCATACGGTGGTCCGTGCATCATATGAAACCGGGTGCCGTGGACCGGCAGATGGTAAGCCTCCGACTCTTTGAGCAGGCGGCCAGGCATTATCGCCAGGATACGGGCGAGGATGTCTGCCGCTGGCAGAAACGGGCATTTTTCCGCTTTGCAAGAAACTATGCATTGCTGGAAAATCGGCTCTTGCCTGATTTCTATCAACTCCTGACTGCTGCCCGTGGGTGCGTGGACGACAACTTCTGCTATGCCTTCTGGCGCTTGGGGTCCTTTTACCCCTGGCAAAAGGCTCAATCTTCTGTTGCCACCATCCGCATGAGCGGAGAGATGCTGTGGCTGGGCACACGGAAGATTCGCATCCGCAGGAGACTGCCCAGAATCAAACGGCGGCCGGTGTACATCCCGAAAAAGCGCCGGATGAGGGAAAGCAGACCGGGCGAATGGCTGGAGGGCTTCACAGACCCTTATATTTGCTCGTATCCGCCCGAGGATCTGGTCATTGAAAATTACGGCAGTTTTCTCAAGACCAAGGGCGCCTATGTCCTGTCGGCCGATGACGCAGCCTGTGTGCCCTTTGAGACCACGCTCCTTGACGGGATCGACATGCGGGAGACGGTCCGCCACATCCATGAGGGGCGTATCTACGTGAAGGAATTCAAGAGGGTGAAGGGTGGCGTAGGATCTGTCGTGGTCATATTTGACGAGGAAAAGGGAGGCGACAGGTATCCATACCTGATGACATGGCTCGGAGAGCACGACCAGGAGTCGGACATGGCCTTTTATGCAACCGACCCGGCCGAACACATTGTCGGGCCGGGGATCTCAAGGTGCACCTATGGGGGGTTCTTGATGACCTATCCGCCCCTTCGCCTCGCTGATGTGTGGGGAGATCCCGAGTACGATTGGGTGCGGACGAAGGCCGAGCGGCTCCTCTTGGCCGGCTTGGAATACAGCCTGGAAAAGCACGTGGTCTACATCGCCAAATCGGCCCCCAGGTCTTTTATCAAACAGGTGGCGGCCCGGTGGGACAAGCGGATCATATACATTCCCATCGGCCAGCTTTCTCCAATCAAGCTAAAGCAGATACGTACGCTCCATGTGCTGGCAGGCAAAGACAAACGCAATATCGCGAAGGATTATATTTGGTAACCTGACACCCATAGTATAGGTCCTTGAAAATACGGTCGCTCCAAGGATGATCAGATTTTGAACCGTGTAAACCCCGGGCCTAAGTGAGCCTAAAGAAAGAACGGTATCCACTTGTCAAATTATACCAAAATCCAAATGTCGATTATGAAGGTTTTGACATTAGAACTGTAGAAACGAGGAACCTCAATGGACAGAAAACTCCTGCTGGCCGTCGATGATTCCATTCATTCAAAACATGCGGTAAAGTATGCCGTTAGAATGGCCTCCGTTGCAAAGGATCTTACCTACACCCTGTTCCACGTGCAGCCCATCATTTCACAGTTTCTCCTGGATGAGGCCAGAGCGGACTTCAAGGCCGAAGCCGAGTTGAAGAAGGTCATCCGGAAGAATGCCGAGGACGCCATGGGCATCTTGGAAAACTACAAGGCCCAGATGGCCAGGATGGGAATCGCAGAAGACTGCATTGACGTTGCCACCCGTCCAAGGGTGCTGGGGCTTGCCAAAGATGTTCTGGATCATGCCGAGCAAGGCATTTATGATGCCATTGTTGTGGGGCGCAGAGGGCTTTCGCGTGCCCAGAAGCTCTTTATGGGGAGCGTGACTGCCAAATTGGTGGAGCATTCCATGGTGACTCCCGTGTGGATGATAGACGGTGACGTAACATCGATGAAGATCATGGTGGCTGTGGACGGCTCTGAAAATTCCCTTCGCGCAGTGGATCACCTTGGCTTCATGGTTGCAGAAGATCCGAACGTCAAAATAAGTCTATTTCATGTCGTGCCGAAAGTTGTGGACTACTGCGTGATCAATTTTGATGAAAAAGAAGTCGGCATAGAGCAAGTAGTTGCACGGGGCGATAGGCGATGCATAGATCACTTCTACGCCTATGTCCGGCGGAAATTCGAAGAGGCCGGCATACAAGAAAATCAGGTTGAGATCAAGGTGGTCAAGCGCGCCAGGAATGTGGGCAAGGCGATCGTTGAGGAGGCCAAGAATGGAGACTACGGCACGGTGATAGTCGGCAGGCGGGGCATAAGCAAGGCGTTCTTCATGGGTAGTGTTTCAAGATACGTGCTTGACAGAACCTCGAATCGAGCCCTGTGGCTGGTTTCGTAAACGCAACAGTGACGGCTTCGTAAAAAGTCCAACTTCTGCGTTGCGCTGCATCCTTCGTCACTGCGGCGTACAATAAGTACGCCTCATTCCTCAGGATTTGCGCGCCTTGAATTTGGAGCTTTTTACTTTGCCGTCTAATTTGGACTTTTTACGAGACCATCAAATTTAACCGCCGTTTCAGCCTGTTTCCTTCTGTTCATTTCATAAGGCTAAAATGATACGGATATTTCATTTTGTTTTTTCCGTGCGTTTTGCCTGGTCGCCGACCTGGCAGGCGCTTTTGAGTCAGGTGGAGATACCAAATTTGGGCAGGATGTAAATCTGGAGCAGTAGCCACACGAAAAAGATCCCCACAATAAAAAGTATTTCTTTCATTGCCTTTTCCTTCAGCCAACGGCCGAAACGATTTACGCTCAAGAAAAGCCCTTGGAAGACGTACTGCATGAGGATGCTGAAAAACTCCCCTTGTCCGATGATGGCCTGCTCGAAGAAAAGGTTGACAGCAGGCGCTCAGGGTTGGATGCTCCGCATTGCGGGCACTTGATCGCGTCCTGATCGGTAAAAAATACGATTTTGGCAAATTCGGCGCTACACTTTTGGCAGCGAAATTCGTACAGCGGCATTTGTTCCTCCTTGTTATGGAGTTTCAGATTGCGCGTTGTCGGCAAACAAAAATAATCGTACAAACGATAAATTTTAATATAATAATCATTTTGTCCCGAATTGCAACTTCTTTGGCCGGATTTTGACGTGATGTATTGAGAATGATTAAGAAATATTTGCCCTGGATTATCGCCCTGTTATACTTTGTCAATCCATACGACCTGCTGCCGGACTTTGTGCTGGGTCCGGGATGGCTCGACGACCTTGCGGTAGCGGCCCTCATGTGGTGGTGGGCGTCCAGAATCAAAAGGGGGTATCATGGCTACGGCGGGTCCGGGCCACGCGAGAGCGTGCGCTACAGGGCGTCGACTGAAAACCACGAGGACGAACAGGATCCCTATCAGATACTCGGTATTGAACGCGGGGCCTCCAAAGACGACATCAAGGCGGCCTACAAGAGGCTGGCTGCCCGGTATCATCCGGATAGGGTCCAGCACCTGGGCAAAGAATTTCAGCAACTTGCCCATAAAATGTTCGTGGACATTCAGAGGGCCTATGATATGCTTACAAAATAATGCCAGAATTGCGCAATGGTGTAACTATTGCTATTTGTGGACGCTAGTTAGTTTCCATCCATAAATGGCCCTTTTCCGCAATCTCGGCGTCAATCTGCGGGATCGCTTGTGCGACGTACCA
>JABXJW010000027.1 GCA_013375395.1 Desulfobacterales bacterium | reverse complement strand
TGGTACGTCGCACAAGCGATCCCGCAGATTGACGCCGAGATTGCGGAAAAGGGCCATTTATGGATGGAAACTAACTAAGAGGCTAACACAGTTGGATATACAAGGGAATAGACGATCAGGCATGGATCAAGGGCAAAAGATCGTGATTTCCGCCTCCAGGCGGACCGACATACCGGCTTTCTATATGGGATGGTTTATGGAGCAGGTCGAAAGGGGCTATTTTGAGGTCTTCAACCCTTTTAACCATAAGGTCTCGATGGTTTGCTCAGTGCCTGATTCTGTGCACAGCTTTGTCTTTTGGTCCAAAAACTTCGGACCTTTCATCAAGGGAGGCTATGCCAAAAAGCTGGAAAAAATGGGATATCATCTTTTCTTCAATTTCAGCATCAATTCCGAGTCAGGCCTCCTTGAGCCGAATGTGCCGCCATTGAAGGATCACCTCAGTCAGCTAAAGTACCTGTGTGAGCATTTCAACCCGGAGTGCGTCCAGTGGCGGTTTGACCCTGTATGCTTCTATCGGATCGACGGCGGCCCGTTTAAAGACAACATGGGCCACTTCGAACTGATCGCCGATGCGGCTGCTGAATGCGGTATCAAACGATGCGTTACCAGCTTTATGGACGACTATGCCAAGATTCGAAAAAGGATTTCAAGGATGCCGGGCTTTTCATTTCATGATCCGTCGCTTGAGAAAAAGTCGGCCATCATCTTGGAGATGGAGGACAAGCTTTCCCGGCGCGGCATCTCCCTTTATACTTGTTGTGAGAAAGAGATTGTCGATATGCTCCCCGAGAACTCTTGCGTCGGCAAGAGTTCATGCATACCGAATGATCTCCTTGTGAGGCTTTACGGCGGGAAGCTTTCTTTGGAGGATGATCCGGGCCAGCGGGTCAGCAAAGGATGCGGGTGTAGGATATCAAAGGACATCGGTTCGTACCGCCTCCATCCCTGCTTTCACAACTGCCTGTTTTGCTACGCAAATCCAGCTCAAATGAGCAGGGTTGGCAGGACCCAACCAGTGTAAAGAATGACGCCCGGCAGTTGTTTATTGTAGTGGCGGCAGCAGATTCCAGCGTTACATAGCCCTGGTCGTCGTTGGTCTTGAGGGAAACCATATTTTTGTTATTGGCTGTCGCCTGTTCCGTGGTTATTGGCGTCACCGCCGTTGAGACAAGCATCTTCTTCTGCGTCACTGATGCCGTCATTGTCAGTATCGTCCACAAATGTCGGTGTATAAGTTAGTTCAATGTAAGGCTGATTATCAGCAGATTCTTTATGGTTGAACTTGTACTGAAGGGTTTTGTCGTCAGTACCGACAGGATTTGGGTCGTATATGACGAATGAATGGGTTTCGTTCCAGTTCCAGTTAACCGGATTCGCTGCCCCTGTCCCTTTTAATACCCAGGTATACCAACCAGCAGGCGGTGTAATGTATGGCAATGTAACAGTATCAACTACAGTAGCAGAAGCCGAGTTCGGTGCTTTGGCACCGGCGGTTGTCCAGGTGTTACTCGCATCTCTGTTATCCCAGGTAGCTTCCGACTCGACAAACGGGGTCTCCAAAAGTTCGTGTAACTCGAAATTTGAATCCGTAGACAAACCGGGGCAACCTACCTCGCCTGTAAAATATAAGAATAATTTGATATCAGTTATCGTGCCGCCGGGGTCTGGCGGAAGAGTCCATTCCATAACGATGTTGGCCGCCATATTATGTCCGGCGGATAAACAAAGCGGGCTGCTTGAAGGATCGAAATCACCGGTGTTTATCCACGCTTCCTTATTACTTGTCGGAGTGGTGTAGATGGGGTCAACGGTTATTGGATAGACCCTTTTGTCAGACAAAAGCCAGTCACGTGGAACACTGATAAAAAGATTTGTGATATCTCGATACTGGTCAATATCATAAGTACAGAGGATCTTCTTTCCTCTGGAATCGTAGGAAAAGGGTATGGACAGAGTTCTAAGTGTTTTGTTTCTTTTGTCTTTGATAACGAGCTTATCATTTTTGAGACGGATTTTGATCCCCCGAGGCAATTGGCACGAGCTTAACTTGAATTTAATGCGATTCGCGTTGGAAAGGATCGCTTTCGAATATATATCCTTTTTCTTTTCTAAAGTGATCGCTGCCTTTTCCGGTAAGAACAAGAATATCTCTTCTAAGGCTAACCATTTCTTGCCGCTCCAGTAGTTAACGGGAGCGCCAAATACCTTTATCGTATTTGTTCCGTCAGGATTTACTTTAACAACAGAATACGTGTCGTAAGGTTTCTCCGTGTTCGGTTGCCCCCAAGGTGTGCCTGCAAACCCTGTCACCAAACCGAGCAGTATGGCCAAGCCGATTATTTTTTTACTCAACATACTCCTTCTGCCCGCGTAATTTTCAAAGCGCCCGAACCACAAGATGCCGGAAATTATCATGGCCGAACTTGACAGTCTTTTCATGATCGGTTCCTTCTCAAACAACTTCATAAAAAGACACATGCCTGAATGGTATCTGGTATATTTCTGATTCTGCACGTATCCATACTAACAGCACAAACCGTGCCAAGGGAGGCGAAACCGGACCAGATTCGCTTGTTGCATGCCTCGGCGCCGCCTGAATTCCTGAATTTGTTTATTAGGATCGACAGGTATCGGTAAGAATTTTCTACCCTCCGGGGTGTAGGCCTAAGGGACTAAAACGCCCCTAGTTGGCATGGCCGAATCCTGACCACCAGGGCATCGCATGCGGCACTGACCTTCATTTTGTGGATCCCGAGTTGGTCGGCAATCTCCCAAGCGCGCTTGCATGGCAAGCGACCGTTGATTATGGCTTGTAAGATCTCCTTTTCGACGGCAGGCGCCACGGATGCCGCAGGCTCGACAATGCTTTTCTTGGGGCTATAGCCAAACAAACCGAGTTGGCATTTCACGAGCCTGATCTCCATGAGATCTGCCGTGCGGCCAACCTCATGCGGTGCCACACCAAGGCGCTTTGCCACGTCAAACGCGACAGCACACGGCAGTTTTCCGTTCGCGGCGCGCTTCTCGATCGCCTCCCGGATTGTCGGATCTGCGACCGAACCAGGCCAGTGCTTTCGAGCGTAATGTCCGGCATCCTCATGGCCCATGGGGAGACTCCTTACAGGCATACTGAACTGCGATTACCTGAGTAAAACATATGAAACCTCAGATAACTTTTGTGACATGGCAAGAAAATATTCTGCCAGAAGAAATAAGAATTTCAAAATTAAGGGACTAATGAATGGCAGGAAAGTCGACCGGTGTCAAGCACAACATCGGCCTCGAGTAGGTCAGTTGGTGGCACTGGAAGGTATAAAAAGCGAAATGGCAAAACAGCCCGGGATGCTGTTGATCTTTACTTTTATCCTATTCTTTTTCAGTAAGAAATTACCGTAGTGAAGAAGTGTGTCCATAAAGCAGACGGAATGACTTTTGAAAAAATAACTTTCAATCGGGTCGTTGTGAAAAATGATGTCCAAGTATTTGTCTTGCCCCACCGAGCCGTTATGCGAGATGCTTGCAATGACATGACTTTGATCTTCTCTGATCCGGCACTCTATCGTTTTATCAGAAACAGTTTTTATGCAGTGCTTCGATAACAACAGAAAAATAAGGAATATTATACCGAGCTCTTGCTCATTTGACTCAATCTCCGGCACCCCTGGTTGCGGATCGAATCTTATCGTCTCGTCCCCAAACCCTTGATACATCCTGACTATGGCTATCGCTCTTGAAATGCATTCATTGATGTCAAAATAATTGGTCTCTACCGGCTCAAGTGAATAAATTTCCGCCATATACTTAAAATTTTTGGTCAAGTCGTTGATAAGCTTTTCTATTTTTAGAATTTCTCCTGCATAATAAGCAAGTTCATGTCCATCGGCCGTCTGCAACCCTTCCCCTTGCAGTGCCAGTTTGTGCCGGAGGAGATCAAGTCGGGCCACCAAGCGTGTGAAAGGATTAGAGACCTCCTTGAGCACATCCTTGATTAGGAGTCCGGTGGCGGTAGCCCCCAGTATGTCCGGAAAATGATACGTCTTTCCTTCCACTTCTAGATCGTAAGTATCGTTTTTTGCGACACGAAATTCGGTCAAGTCTTGGATGTAGATTCCCATTGGAATTGTCCACGGTTGTTTAGGTGGAACTTGAATTTTCCAGAAAATGGTCTGCCCATCCTTGGACTGCATGCGAAACAATCCGGTGGTCAAGGATGAAAAGGCATTTGTTTGTAGGAGTAAAAGGTTCGACAGGCGCTTTTGATCCACGGGATTGGCAAAGTCATAAAGGTGGCGCCCCTGTACCTCTGCTGCGGAATAACCCAGCAGCATGAGGAAGCGTTCATCGTATCGTATAATTTTCCCTCTTGCGTTTACCCAGACGCAAGCTTCGCTCAGCTCCTGGTAGAGATCATCGAGATAAGCATCTGTCTGTTGACGCCAGCGACGAAGAGCTTTGTCGGCTGCCGGAAATGGGACGGGAAAATCGATCGGTTCTGAAAATTGAATTCCTATTCTTCCCGGGGTCGGCAGGAAAATCTGCCAGCGCACCTCGCCGGTGATTTCTGTTTTCTCCGGATAATAGGGCAAACCGAGCAACAGGCGACAACGTCTGCCTACGTCAAAGGGCACCTTGGATCTGAGGCATATGCCGTGGATACTCATATCATTGGTAAGGCCGTGGTACGTTTCATCCCCAAAGCGACGGTATTCAACAGGCACCTGCAACGGTATGCGAACCTCTACTCTTCTATCCATGTTCATAACCACTTTGTTCAGCAGTACTTTCGGCGGAATATGCAGGATTTCCAGAAATTACATAAATATATTAAGAGCATTTAAAGCAATAAGAATGCCAAGAAATCATCTTACCGCTTTTTTTTTGGTTCATGACCCGTAGGTCTTGATAAGTAGCGGGATCCCGGCCGAGGGCTTCCCGGTAAAGAGCGTGGAAAGCAGAATTTTCAATGAATTATCTTTGTTACATCTTCTGATATTAGTTGGCATTTGTTTTCCGGTTCTGCAACCAAAATGCCGCTTAATCGATTATTCACGCGTGTAGCCATAATATAATATGCAGTAAATATAAGATAAATACGGCTGTTGTCTTGACGGAAAGATACGGCGCTTGCTGTGCTAACATGTGGAACAAAATTTCATAAATCACAAACAGTTCGGCAAAGACACAGGGTCTCCCTCCCGGAACAAGTTCGAATAGACGGCCTGAAGACCTTGGCGGATTTAGTAAGCAGGAAAAAAGCCCCTGGTGGGCATCGAGGCACCAGGGGCTTTTTAAAGGAAGGTAAGCAAAGCCCCGAAGAGCAAGCACGCTCAATCTTCAGTTACGAAGGACGTTGCCTTCGGGAACTTAATCTGCCATTTCATTTATGAAAATATCATGCCAAATTATGCCAAGATGAGCGATTAGAGATTTTTGCTTAATTACTAAATAGTTAGCCCACGCTATGTTGAAAACCATATCGAAAGCATTGGGCAATTAAGTTCATAAATCGAGAAAAGAATTACCACATGTGGATAATTAAATGCACATGCCGGATCAGAAAAAACCAACCAAACGAGATGAGATTGATGTATTTAATCAGTTTTAATTATCAGGATTGGTGCCGAAGGGGGGACTCGAACCCCCACGGGCATACACCCACTAGACCCTGAACCTAGCGCGTCTACCAATTCCGCCACTTCGGCAGTTCGGAAGGGAGAAAAATATTGATTTTGTGACTGAAATACTTTATTTAAAATATTTTACCTTTCATGTCAAGACGTATGCGAAATAATCAAAACGTCTCAGATTTTCTGCAACCCGTTGTAATCATTTATCTTTCACTGGCAATTTTCTGTGCCATTAGTATGGAATGATGGAATATTGGAACAATGGAATGTTGGGGATAAAAAGCCGAAAAGAATCATTTCTTAATTGTTTTCATTCCTCTTAGCCCAATACTCCAGCATAGCGCTATGCTTCACTTCGTGTCCAACGTTCCAACATTCCAATTGTGAGCGAAGCGAACTAAATTCGATGCAAGTTGTTAAAGATCTCAGGGAAATTTCCAAACCGCTCAAGAATGCTGTCGTCACTATCGGCAACTTTGACGGTGTTCATATCGGGCATCAAGCCCTTTTCCGTCAGGTCATAAAGAAGGCCGACAGCATGGGTGGGACCTCTGTGGTGATGACCTTTGAGCCCCATCCCATCCGCGTCCTCAATTGTAATAAGCAGTTTCCCCTCATAACACTTTATGAACAAAAGCTTGAATTGATTGGTGCAACAGGCATAGACACCCTGGTATGCGTGCCGTTTACCCGAGAGTTTGCCGAGACTCCCGCCCGTATCTTTGTCAAAGAGATCCTCTGTGACACTATAGGGGTAAAGTCGGTGGTAGTGGGACAAGACTATTCTTTTGGCAGAAAGCGGGAGGGAGACATTTCCCTGCTAAAGGAGATGGGTGCAAGCATTGGTTTTGAAGTGGTTATTTCAGGATGGGTTGAATTTGGGGGGCGTCGAATCAGCAGCACCGAGATTCGAAACCTGGTAAGAGAAGGTGAGGTTGGGGAGGCCGGGAAACTACTGGGCCGCCACTATCAGATACGAGGGACCGTAATCCGTGGCCGGGATCGTGGAGGAAGGTTGCTCGGTTTTCGTACGGCCAATCTGCACCTCTATGATGAGCTCTGCCCCAAGGGCGGTGTATATGCTGTGAGTGTCGAGTGCAACGGGACCACTTACAAAGCGGTGGCAAATATTGGATACAGCCCTACATTTGAAAACGGTGAGTTCAGCGTAGAGGTGCATATTCTTGACTTTGACCAGGAGATCTACGACCGACGTATCCGCGTGAATTTCATCCAACGCCTGCGTGGAGAAAAGAAATTTTCCGGGCCTGAAGCGCTGGCAGCCCAGATCAGGCAGGACATTGAGAAGGCGCGGAACATCCTGAGATCATGAACTGGAAATTCTGGATTGGCCTCCTAATCAGTCTGCTTTTTCTCTTTCTTGCCTTTCACAAGATCGACTTTTCGGCCATGGGAAAGGCCCTGTCCGAGGCAAACTATGTTTACCTTTTTCCAATTGCTATTTTGTATTATCTGGCATACGTTTTCAGGGCCTTCCGGTGGCATCATATCATGAAGCCGATCAAGTCCATCGGGTTCAGGAGCCTTTTTTCAGCGACCATCATAGGTTTTACGGCAAATATGCTGCTGCCTGCCCGGCTGGGAGAGTTTGTCAGGGCCTACCAGGTTGGAAAAACCGAGCAGATCAGCAAGACTGCTTCATTTGCCACGATCGTTGTTGAGCGTCTTTTCGACGGGTTCACTATACTTGGTGTCCTTGTAGTGGTATTGTTGCTGCTGGAGATCCCGGCAGACAAGGCATTTATGGGCCAGTTATTGAAGAAGGGTGGATATGCCTCCCTTCTTTTCTACGCAGTGGTCATATTCTTTCTATTCCTCCTGCGGATGCGAACCGAGATGGTCCTTGCCGTAATGGACCGCGTAACACGCTTCCTGCCTGAGCGTTTTGCAAAACTCGTCTCAAGGATACTTTATTCCTTTGCGGATGGGCTGGAATTTCTTAGTGGCCCAGGGTGCATTGCCTTGATTGTTTTTTATTCACTCCTCATCTGGGCGCTGGGGATTGTCAACGTCCACATGACTGCGATGGCCTTCGGCGTTGAACTGCCGGTTATGGCCAGCATGTTGGTCATGGTGATGACTGCGTTCGGTGTGATGATTCCCTCGGCGCCAGGCTTCGTCGGAACCTATCATGCTGCCTGTTCATATGCGTTCCTTTTTTACAATATTCCAAGGGAAAAGGCGCTCTCTATTGCCATTGTGATGCATGCAGGGTTTTTCTTTTCTACCATGGCCTTGGGAGTCGCTGTGATGGCCAGCCGGAAATTGTCGTTGAAGGACCTGAAAATACCTACAAACAACTGATCACAAGGCGTGCTATGAACATCCTAAGGGGAGATATCATTGGCGGCGGTCCGTGGTACATGCTGATGGCGAGTGAATATTTATGAGGATTCGCACCATTCATGAATGGAACCTTCCGTATCAGGAAGCCGTAACCATCCAAAGGCGCCTTTCGGAGGAAATCCGCCAGATACCACTCTCCAAACCTGTTAAGACCATAGCAGGCGCTGATGCTTCATATGCCCGCCGTGGTCGCAGGGTTTATGCCGCCGTGCTGGTCTTTAGCTTCCCGGACCTTGTCCTGATGGAGCAGGCATCGGCCACTGATACGGTGAGGTGTCCCTACATCCCGGGGCTGCTATCCTTTCGTGAAGGCCCCGCATTGGTAAAGGCATTCAGGAAGATTCGCACAAAGCCCGATGTGATTATCTTTGACGGCCAGGGGATTGCCCATCCGCGAGGGATGGGTATCGCCTCGCACATGGGTTTGGTGCTGGACTGCCCGAGCGTTGGCTGTGCAAAGAACCGACTTGTGGGCGCCCATGCCCCGGTTCCTGAAAAAAGAGGAAGTGCTGTTCCCTTGACGGAGCGGGGGCGTGTCGTCGGCGCTGTTTTGAGGACCAGAGATCGTGTGAAGCCGGTCTTTGTCTCACCTGGGCGTGCTGTTACTGTGGCAGAAGCAATTGACTTGGTTCTGGATTGCTGCAAGGGGTACAGACTCCCCGAGCCGACGCGCCAGGCCCACCTTGCCGTGAACCGGTTCCGTCTTGAAAGGGAGCGTGCCCATCATTCCATTATTCCCTGATCGAACTTGCAATAGTGCCAATAAATATCTATAACTTCAATGGGTTGTAGAACTTCTGAGATACTATGTCAGCTTGGTAAGGAGGATGAAAAAGCTAAAATGATGAGAATCTTTAGAGCGATACTTTTGGGATTCTTGGTCCTGTTGGTGTGTGCCGGACTCACACAAGCTGAAAAGGCGAAAAAGGCCGCACCTGTGATTGAGGTGGAGACGCCGATCTATGAATTTGATCAGGTGAGCCAGGGAGACGTGGTAAAACACGACTTTCGGGTTTTTAACCGCGGCAGTGCCCCCTTGGAGATCAAGAAGGTCAAGCCCGGCTGAGGTTGCAGTGTGGCCCGGTTTGACCGGACCATCCCTCCAGGAGGCGAGGGAAAGATTACCTTGGAAGTGCGGACAAAGGGTTACCAGGGCAATTTCCACAAGTCGGCAAGGGTGCTTACCAATGACCCAAATAATCCCCAGGTAATCATTGCCGTGAAGGGGAAAGTATGGGTTCCAATACGTAGCAACCAACGCTACGCCAACCTCAAAGGGATCCTGGGCGAGAAGATCGAAAGCGTTGTTCATCTGCGTGGGGAAAAGCAAGAGCCGTTGATCGTCAAACTGGATTCGGTTTCCATTCCGGAGAAGGTGGCGGTGGAACTGAAGGAGATCGAAAAAGGTAGAAGCTATCAATTGAAAGTCAAAAACAAGGTCGTCAAAGAGACTACATATGGAGGGCAGATTAGGCTGACCACCAGCTATCCGGAGAAACCCGAGATGGTGATTCGGATCTTAGGCCATATCAGAGCGCCGCTTGAGGTCAGGCCGAAGGCTTTGAACTTTGGTCGCATGCCGGCAGAACGGCTGCGGCAATTAGAGAAAGCAGGCAGATCTATGAGTCGCCCTGTCATGGTTCTGTTGAACAAGGGCAATGACTTGAAGATTGTAAGGGTGGATTCGGAAAGATCGCTCTTTAAGGTCGTTACCAGGGAGATACGACGTGGTCGGGTGGTGCAGCTTCGGGTTGAACCCATTTTGGAAAAGCTCAAGAAGGGGGTAAAAACGGATCGTTTGAAAATTCATACAAACCAGAAGGGCCGCAAGGTCCTGGAAGTGCCCGTCCGGATCGAAATCTTGTGAGCACTTACCGTATCGTATTCATGGGCACACCGGAGTTTGCAGCCCCAACCCTTAAGGCCCTGCACGATAATCATTATGACGTTCTTGCCGTTGTGACCAACCCGGACCGGCCAAAGGGGCGCGGCCGCCGCATGGTCGCCTCTGCCGTCAAACAGGCTGCAGAGACTCTTGGCTACCCGGTGCTGCAGCCGGCGAGGGTCAAGGAATCTTGGTTCGTCGACAAAATCAGAGGCCTCAATCCAGACCTCTTTGTTGTGGTCGCATACGGGAGTATTTTGCCGGGCTCTATTCTGGCGATTCCCCGTCTTGGCGCCGTAAACATCCATGCCTCGCTTCTGCCCAAATACCGGGGACCGGCCCCCATCCAGTGGGCCATTATCAACGGGGAGCAAGAAACGGGCGTGACCACCATGTGGATGGACGAGGGCATGGATACGGGAGACATCCTCCTGAGCGACAAAGTGCCGATTGGGCCGGATGAGACGTGTCAAACCCTTTATTACCGGCTTGCCGACATTGGGGCTCAGCTACTTATCGATACCTTGAGCCGGCTCCGGTCAGGACGTCTTGTGGGCGCCCACCAGGACGAGTCAAAGGCCACCTACGCACCGTTGTTGAAAAAAGAAGATGGATGCATAGACTGGAGCAAGGATGCAAAATCCCTTGATGCCTTCATTCGCGGGATGAAACCGTGGCCGGGGGCGTTTACATTCCTCTCCGGCAAAAGGCTTAGGATACTCAAGGCAAAAGACCTTCAAGAAAGATCTCGTGAAAAGCCGGGGACCGTTTTGGAAGGCTTTCCGGGAGACCTCAATGTGGCATGCGGCCGGGGCATTCTTGCCCTCAAAGAGGTTCAGCTTGAGTCGGCAAAACAACTGGCTGCAAGAGAATTTTT
The DNA here is from genome assembly GCA_013375395.1 of Desulfobacterales bacterium. Taxonomy (GTDB): domain Bacteria; phylum Desulfobacterota; class Desulfobacteria; order Desulfobacterales. The sequence goes on along the minus strand of JABXJW010000027.1, from coordinate 13,515 downwards.
GATGGGCTGTCCCGTGCCTGCCGGCACAGTTCTTGGATAGCCCGGATATTTGCAAAAGTCTATCAACGTTTTTCATGAAATGTTCGGGATAGCCGCTGGAAAAAACCCTGGCCGATCTTGCAAGACTCAAAGCGGAGCAGCTGCGGCTGCTGGCCTGCCTGGCTCCATTAGTTAAAAGGGGAGGATCCTGGTTTACTGTGTTTGCAGTCTTGAGCCCGAGGAAGGGGAGGATGCCGTGCAAGGTTTTTTGGAAAGTCGCGGCGATTTTGTTGTGGATAGGACACCCACCAGGCTCACAGAGGCGGATGAAGTGTTGGTGGACAGCTCAGGCTTTTTCACAACACTGCCGCAAGAACACGACATGGACGGATTCTTTGGAGGTCGTTTCAAAAGGGTTGCACTATGAAGCCTGTTCTTAAGATATGGCTTTTGTTCGCACTTTTTGTCTTCGTTTTCGGCTCCACAGCATATCTGGCTTTAAAGCTCATTGTCAGGAGCGAAGATGTCGTGGTGGTGCCTGAGCTTGTCGGAAAAGATGCGGTATATGCCGTAGAGATCCTCACCGATCTGGGGCTTAATATCAAGGTGGAAGGTTTCGAATACAGGGCCGGTGTACCAAAAAACCATGTGGTCTACCAGGAACCAAAGGCAGGTGCTGAAATCAAAAAGGATCGTGATGTTCGCATCATTGTGTCCAAAGGGCCTGAGAGCGTGGTGGTGCCGAATCTTGTGGGAACAGACGTCCGGCAGGCTAATATTATCATGGAAGAAAACGGACTGACGGCCGGTGCTGTGTCGAAAACCTTCAGGCGGAGGATTGTAATGAGTGAGGTCATAAGCCAGACTCCACAGCCCGGCAGAGTGGTGGCGCGCGGGGATGCCGTTGACCTTTTGATCAGCCTTGGGAGACGACCGGTCGCTTATAAGATGCCCTATCTGGATGGCCTGACCCCGGAAGATGCCATCCTTCTTCTGGAGCGTTCACACCTTGGCTTGGGCCAGATACGCTCTGTTAAAAGAGACCATCTACCCAAGGGCGTCGTGGTAGAGCAACACCCTCTGGCCGGTTACCCCGTAGCTTCAGGCAGCACGGTGAATCTTACGGTCAACAGGGCAGAAAGTGCCCGCATCTTTGACAAGGGACTGTATCTCTTTCATCACCGTGTCTCCTATGGCTTTTTAAAGAAACACGTTCGGCTTCGGATAAACGCCTTTGGCATGTTCTATGATCTATATAGCGTCTTTGAGTCGCCGGGAGAAGAGATCTGGATGCTGGTTCCTAAAGATCCTGAAACCACGTTTTTCTTTTATCAGGATGGAGAGCTTGTCTTGAGCCGATCGTTTTTGTCGCGATCCGATGCTCCTTTGTTTCCGGAGCTTGAAATAGAAGATCTCTGATGGTAGACGAAAGCAAAGTGAGTTGAAAGCTCAAAGGTCAAAGCTGAAAGAGGAAATGGGTCGTTCTTTTTTCTTTTGCCTTTGAGCATTGAGCTTTCAACTTTCAGCTTCAATTTTGGTTTGATCCGCCTGAGGCGGAGATGTAGCGGGCTACAACCTGCCCTTTGACGGGGCAAGCAGAGGAGTAAAATGAAGCTCATAGCGCCATCGATATTGTCTGCGGATTTTTCAAGACTCGCAGAAGAGATTAAGGCAGTAGAGGCGGCCGGGGCCGATTTGATTCATGTGGATGTCATGGACGGCCATTTTGTGCCGAATATCACGATTGGGCCCCTTGTGGTTGAAGCGGTAAAACGGTCTGCGCAGGTGCCCCTTGATGTGCATCTTATGATAGAGAATCCCGACCAATACTTGGAAGAGTTTGCAAGGGCGGGCAGCGCCTATTTGACCGTACACCCGGAGGCGTGCTGCCACCTGCACAGGACGATTCAGTCAATCAAGGACTTGGGTGTGAAGGCGGGTGTTGCGCTTAATCCGACGACTCCTCTTTCAACCCTTGAATGGATCCTGGACGATGCGGACCTTGTTCTCATCATGGGCGTAAACCCCGGGTTCGGGGGCCAAGAGTTTATCGTCCAGGCCATTGAGAAGATAGAAGGCCTCAAATCGATGATCAGCGAGCGTAATGCAACCGTGCAAATTTCAGTTGACGGCGGCATTAACGAAGAGACTATTCAGAAGGCGGCCGAAGCAGGGGCGGATATATTTGTAGCAGGCTCGGCTATCTTCGGTGCCTCGGACTACGGCAAAACCATCGGCAAGTTCCGCTCTCTCATTGACGGCTTCGAAAAATAGGGTATGTTCATGGCCAAGAGGCTATTGCAATGCGTTGATCAGCACATGCCTTTTTGTGAAAACCGGGGAAACCTGAACAGGCCGATCAAAAAATGGCCTGAACAATGGCTGTGACAATCTTGGCAATGGCCGGCGAAAGTACCAAAAGCACGATGAGCAGAAAGATCTTCGGGTTTTCATACCAAACACGATTCATCGTTGCCCTCCTCATTTCCTGGTCGTAAGTTCCATTCATACTATAATTCTGTGAAAATTGGCACTTTTTCCGCCTAGACAGACAGATGAAAAACGCTGCACCGGATGCGGGCTCTGCGAAGATATTTGTATGAGCAAGCCTGTGATGCGCGGCTTGCCGCCTACTGGAATCTTCAAGAATTCTGTAAACAAACCAAACAATTCAAAATTTGAGCAAATGCCAATATTTCAATAGCTGTTTCGCGCAATTTACCAGTCGTTAGGCATAGTTAGTGCCCATCCAGAAATGAATTTCACAACACTGGGCACTGGCGTCAGTTTCCAATTCAGAAATGAGCAATTTTGCGCAAGGCAAGGACAATTCCGCAGTCCTGCGGAATTGGACAGCCGTCAGGCTGCCCGCAAGGGCGAGGGGCATGGATGCCCCGAGTCAAATCAAGGGATTGCGCGGAGACGTACGTCGGTACGTCGCACAAGCGATCCCGCAGATTGACGCCGAGATTGCGGAAAAGGGCCATTTCTGGATGGAAACTAATTCGCTCGCTATTGCGGTTCAAGATCTTCCGATTTCAGATGCATCGGAATTTTTATTGTAAAGGTGGCGCCCTCTCCCGGCTTGCTTTTTACGGATATCTCTCCATTGTGCTGTTCTACGATTCCGTGACTCACGGAAAGACCAAAGCCTGTGCCCTGTCCCACAGGCTTGGTCGTAAAAAAGGGGTCAAAAATCTTATCCATGACATCCTCAGGTATTCCCTCACCCGTATCACTAATTTCAATCTTGACCATCTCATCTTCCATGCTGGTTCTTATCCTTATCTCTCCCTTGTCCTCTATGGAATGGCATGCGTTTGTCAGCAAATTCATGAACACCTGATTCAGCTTTGCAATATAGCATTTTATAAGCGGTATATTTCCATACTCCTTTATAATCTCTATCCTGTTCTTATATTCATGGCACATGATGTTCAATGTGGACTCTATGGCATCATTTAAGTCAGCCTCTGCAAATTCCGCAGCATCAAGCCTGGAAAATGACTTAAGATCCAGGACAATCCTTTTCATCCTGCCGGCCCCAACCACAGACCTTTCGATCATCTCCGGCATCCTGGACCTGAGATAAGAATAATTGATCTCCTCTTTCCTTTTTTCGATCTCCTGTTTGGTCTCATCCGGGAAATTCATCCGGTCGTAACTTTCAATCAAACCGATCAACCTTTTGGAAAACTTATTCAGGTTGCCCAGATTGGCGTGTATAAAGCCAAGGGGATTATTTATCTCGTGGGCTATGCCTGCAACCAATTCGCCCAATGCTGCCATTTTGGCATTCTGGACCAACTGCGCCTGAACCTGCTTCCTCTGTTCAAGGACTTTTTTTAAACGGGCATTCAACACCTCAAGGACAATATGAATGACATCATCTTCCTCCCATGGTTCGGCAATGTATTTATCGACCGCCCCCTTGTTAATAGCATCGATTACCGCCTGTATATCAGGATAGCCTGTAAGGAGGACCTTGCCCATATTCGGATATTTTCCCTCTTCCTCATCAAAAAGCTCGGCCCCTGTAGTATCGGGCATACGCTGATCGGAGACAACCAGGTCTATATGACGTTCTTTTAAGATACTCAAAGCCTCTTGAGCGCTGTTTGCCGTGTATACCTCATACTTATCAATAAATGCGTCGTATAATGCTTCAACCATATCTCTTTCATCATCAACCACCAGAATAGAGTGATCTTTATCAGCCACCATGAATATCCGCCCCTTCAATCAAATATCATTGGGTTTGTCCTCTGTTCCCATACGTAAACCGCTTCCACCCGATTGTCCGTGCCCCGGCAGACAAGCTCCTTACACAAAGATCGCACAAGCGCTATGCCCCGACCGCTGAGAGAGGCGCTATCAACAAGCCCTGGCGTGACTTTCTCGTAATCAAAGGCGGGCCCGCTGTCCTCCAAACGCACTACAAGCTTTCCCGTCTCATCCTGCACAAAAAGTTCAAGATCAATCTTGATCCAGCCGTCCTCAAGTACTGCAAGCGCTCTTTCCCTGGCGGCATAGTATTCCTCACAGCGTTCCCGGTCTTTTTTCATCCTGGAATCCAGACCGAGAAGGCCCCAGTCCAGTGCATTGGAAAACAGTTCCGACACTATAAGGTATATATTCTCCTTGTGATCGCGAAGCCCCGCGTGGGCGCCAATAAGCATCTCAACCACGTGCGGCAGATGACCGTTTGTGCGCAGGCTCTCGGCCCCCAGCTCCAAAGCCAACCTCCAGGTCGTGGCCGCCTCCTCAGGCTCGCCGGTGGTTTTCCCTTCCAAATGCCGAACAGCCCCTGGATCACATCGAATCTCCACCATTGCAATATCATCTTCCTGCACTGCGCCTGAACGAAAAGCGGCCAGATCGGAGCAAATCTCATCAAAGACCTTTTCAGGTTCAGGTTCCCGGATATGGGTAAGGTGCGCCTCAAGACGCGCTTGGCCGAACATCTGACCGTCTTTATTCGATGCCTCTATCACACCGTCGGTGTAAACATAGATGCGATCCCCCCGGGCAACTTCCACAACATCCACGTTTGTCTCCAATTTGTCATTACTTGCCACACCCAGCGGCGGGTGCGCCGACGGCAGGCGCCTCTTTATGCCCCCCCGGTCTCCGATGATCAGGGCATCAGGCAGGCCGCCATTCCACAAGGTGAGTGTGCTGCGAGTGTAATCCAATTCAATGATACATGCGCACAGGAACAGGCCCGTTGGAAGCACACTGTTGAGCTTCCTGTCGATGCCTGTAACCATCATCGCAATGGAATGACCTTTGCGCGCCATCGCATAAAAGATGTCGGAAACAGAAATAGCGCCCATGGCGGCGGAGAGTCCATGACCCGTAAAATCCCCAACGAGGACATACTGCCTACCCGGCGGTCCTGCCGCAGTGAGGATCAGATCTCCTCCCACGATATCCATCGGAGATAAGAATTGCTTGATATTTGTGCATTCAGGGCAATCGGTACGCACCACATTGGCAAACACCTGTTTGGCAATGTCATGCTCACGCTGCAATAGCTCGTATAACGAGTCAAGCTCGGCAGTGCGTTCTTCAACACGCCGTTCCAGTTCATCGTGAGCTTTTTGCAGCGCGTCTTCGGCACGTTTGCGCTCTGTGATGTCCCTGGCAATGATCCCGAGTCCGTCACCTACCTTGAAAGCCCTGACAGCTAAGTGTATGTCTCCGTGTGGAATGGCGGCCTGCCCGATGCCCTGATCATCGGAGACCGGGAATGTGGAATGATAAATAAGGTCATCTATAAAGAGGGGGTTTCCCGTTTCCATAACTTCAAGATATTTCTCATATATACCTCTTTCCCCAAGATCGGGTACAACATCTGGAATATTCTTTCCAATTACCTCCTCCTTAGATAGATCAAAGTACCTTGACGCAGCCTTATTTAGCCTAACAAGATTTAATTCCGAGTCGAAAACGAAGAAGCCGTCGGGTGACGACTCCATGAAACCGCGTAATTTTTCTTCGCTTTGCCTCAGCGCCACCTGGGCATCTCGCTTATCAACGGCCCTTTGGACGGTCACTAATAATTGCCCCACCATATCAGCGGATTTCACTACGTAGCTATAAGCGCCCAGGTTTATCGCCTCAACGGCGGATTTCTCTGAGGCATATCCGGTGAGCACGATGCACTCCGTGTCAGGAGAGCACTCTTTGATCTTTCTCATTACATCCAAGCCGGACACGTCCCCAAGCATGAGATCAATCAGGGCTACGGCAGGCCCACCCTCTTTGACCCTGTCCAGGCCTTCGGATCCCGCAGCAGCAGTTATGGGTCTATAACCCTTGGCCCTGAGGATGTCGGATAAGACCTTTCTAACCTCAGGCTCGTCATCTATGACAAGAATGCCGCTCTTATTCACGCTTCACTTCCCTACTTAGGCACTTAGTTGTGTAATTCGTGTTTTTTCTGGCAGAAAATTATGGCCATGTTCGACAAAAAAGTGAGCTAAAGTGCCTAGAGTGTCTAAAGTGAGCTAAAGTTCCGGAGGGGCACTTTCAACTTTAGTTCACTTTAGGCACTTGTTCGAGTTAGATTTGGTTCTATTTTCCAAGACTCAAACCAATTCTTGTTTGGTTCCGGCCCGTCCGCCATCGGCTACGCCTCAGGCGAATGCCGGGCGGGCTTATCCGGGTTAGAACATGGGAAACAATTTATCAAAATTTGCCGTGATCAGTATCTTCTTTACACCGGGACTACAGTTGACGATATTTATTTCTGCATTATTGCCTCCGGCTCGCTCCCGCAGCATCAGCAACATACCTAGGGCGGAACTGTCCATGTAATCCACATCAGCCATATCAATAATCCATTTTGAAACGGAATCCAGCTTATCTTTATACGCCCCACTGAAATCCTTGTGAGTGGTAATATCAAATCGTCCGGTAATGCTTATGGTGCAAACCTTGCCGTCTGTGGAAATCTGTGTCTTAACAGCCATATCCTAACCTCTATCTCTTTTTTAGTAGCAACGAGACTTCCATTCTGTTTTGAGACTCTAAAAAACCGTTGTAGATTTGCTTGAGTGTTCCGTCATACCACTTCAGATGAGGCAACTTCACATCTCTGTCAGTGGAAATTTCTTGGAGCCCGGCCTTAATGCCATTAAGCCGCTTGATTACAAGCGTCTTTTCACCCTCTATGTGATACAGTTCATCTTTCAACATGTCTCTGACATTTGAGGTTGATTCTTCGTCCTCTTTTGCAGCCTTTATTTTGAGGCGCAAATCGTTGATTTCCGCCGTCAGTAGATTTTTTTTGGGTTTCAGCTTTTCTACATTTTCTGCACACTTTTTTCTTCTATTCTCATATGACGCCAAGTATGCCTCGGCTGATGATATTGATATGTTTATTCCTTCAAGCTCGGCTGTTATACTCTCTATCCGGTTCTTCAGCTTGGTATTTTCGGCTTCCAAAAAAGCCTTTGTATTTTGCAGCTCATGAAATTCCCTGAGTTCGTCTATAATTTCCTCATATTCTTCATCTTTCATACCCATTTGATTTAGCGTATCCCGGAATTCCCTGGTATTTTCCATGACTCTTTCCTCCACCAGCTATGTAGCTTCTTCTCTTTCACCTGTACTCTTATAAAAGGACTTTTTTGCCTGAAGCTTCTTGTCGGAAAGGGCGGCGTGAAGCTCACCCACTGCCTTTTGTGACTTCTTGAACTCACTCATAAGCTTGTACTTATCGTCCAGGGCGTCATTCAATTCCTCCTCAAGGACTTTTATCCTCTCCGCGTGCGCCAGCTTCTCGCCTTTCAGCACATTTATCTCCTCTCTACATTCGGCGATCTTTTCCACGGCAGCATTCAACCTGGACTCAAGGAAGCTTATTTCCGACATAAAATCTCTCTTTTCTTCCTCCAAATCACCACTCCTTTTCTGATATTCGACGACAGCTTCCTTGAGTTTTCCTATCTTTGAGTTCATCTCATGAATGCCCGCCTGGGCATCATTCCTTTCCGCCACCAGTTGGTCGATCTCTATCTGAAACTCCCGTTTGGACGGAGCTTCCATTTCCATACGGGAAACGGCCTGCTCAAGCTGTGATTTAGCTTCCTTTAAGCCGGCTATCATCTCCTTGGCTTCATTGAGATCTTTTTCGAGAATAGAGTTTATTCTCAGTACCCTTTCAAGCTGGGCCTCCATGTTCTTCATAACCGCAAACATGTCACTTACGATCTTTTCCAGGTCAACAGCATAAACCCCATCCTTTAATGCCTCGAGCTCCCGTATTTTGGGCATGATAGTCTCTCGAACCGTCCCCGGCCGCGATTGGACGGCAGCTTCCCGTATTACCTCCTTCAAATGGTCGTCAGTCTCCGGCAGGTCTTCCAAAACAGGCTCCTGCCCGGATTCTTCGATTTCCTGGTTTTGCTTGTCCTTTGATGTGTCAATAGTAGTCATGGCCACTCCGCTGTTTCTTGTTATTGTAGTAGCTAATCTTCACCTTCCGTTCGACACCCTGCATCCTGTCGTAAAGGTTTTTCAGCATCTTGACGGCCCCGGTGATTTTTTCATTGAGGTTGTCCACGTCGCTGACTTTCCCGGGAACCTCACTCTCAAGCATGCCCACTTTGCCTATCAGCGCCCCAATCTCACCCTTCATGAAATCTATATCCTTAACAGTCCCGTCAAGGGCAGAGATCCTGACGCGAAGTCTTTCCGAGACTCTCAAATATCTATTGGAGAGTTTAGTCTTTTCCGACTCATAAAATTGTATTTCGTTTAGAAGGCTGCGCTCCCTGGTGAGTATTCTTACCAGCTTCTTCTTGAGGGCATCCGAACTCTTAAGGAGCATCCGGCTCTTTCTTGTCTTTTCCGAAAGCTGGAGCTGGAATTCCCTTACACTCCTGGCCATCAAATGGTTTTCTTCTTCGAGCCTCTCAACCTCGGAAACAACCCTCTCCTTTTCCCCGGCAAGACTTTCTCTGTCGATCTTCAAGGCACTCCGGCCTTCCGAGATGCCTCTCAGCAAAACCTCCTTCTTTTCCGCGCAATCGTCTTCCATCACTCCCGAAGAAGGGCTTTGGATGTTATCGTCTCCGGCGGTGTTCATTCCTTCCCCCCAAGAATAAGCTGCGTGATTTCAGCTTTGGTTTGCTTCTCATCACATTCAATGCCGTGTTCTTTGCAGATTGAAACAAGCTCCGTCTTGATCATCCTCATCAGACTCTCCTCAGTAAATTCAGACTTTTCAGCTTCGGCAGCCTCTTCCTCTGCACCCTCCTCCCGGACAGCCTCTTCCTCTGCCGAGGCGTGCTCTATCGCAGCCTGACGTTCGCCAGATGCTTCAGCTTCGGCAGCCTCTTCCTCTGCGCCCTCCTCCCGGACAGCCTGTTCCTCCGGCTCGGCCTCCACCGCAACCTCGGCTTCTCCTGCGTCCGCCTTGCCGAGCCTTTCTTGTTGCCACCAATCCCTGAGATTATTGATCGCCTCGGTTAATGCCTTTCCGGATGCATTAACATCAAATGCTATTTCAGCACCGGTGATCACCTTGATAGCATCAAATGCTTTTTCTCTGATCTGCAGATCCTTGTCTCCCAGTACCTTGATTAGAGGCAGCACGGCCACGGTGTCCTTGATATTGGCCAGGGCAGACACAGCCGCCTTCCTGACCCCGGCATCTTCGTCCCTGAGACATTGTACCAGCGAAGGCGCAGCGTCCGTATAGTCTTTCCAACCGATGAAAGTTGCTGCGGTCTTCCTCACTTCGTGATGTTCATCCCGCAAAGCCTCTGTCAGTACCGGTATTGCTTCTTGATCCTCTGCCAGCTTGTAAAGTCCTCTGAGACTGCCTATCCGTATCCTGTAGTTGGAATGATTGGCATTTTCCTTAAAAAGAGGAATAGCCTTCAGATCACCCAGCATGACGAGAGAATTAATTATTTCGGAAACCAGCTCCGGACTGTCGAAATGTACGGCTTCCACAAGTATGGGAACAGCGGCAGCGTTTCCTATCTTTCCAAGCTCTGCGGCGGCAAGGACTTTGACCTCCGCCTCGCTATCGAGCAGGTCGTTTGCAACCTTGTCGAATATTTCCTGTTCCGAGCGTGTGTCGAAGTCGCCACGCTTTACCGCCTTTGCTATTGCCGCTTCGACCCTCTTTTTGATATCCTCATCTGCCACTGTATCTCTCTTTTTGCCCACTCTTGCCGCTTTTCTTAGTTCCTTCCTCCTTAAAGCAGCCGCCTTCTTCTGTTCTTTGACCTCAACGACACGATCACGCAACCTCTGTATCTCTTTCTCATATTGCCTGACATCGGCGATAAGCTTCTTGACAGGCTCTGTTTCCAACGCGCTCTCATCGCCTGAATAGCTTGCACCTTCCTTGCCGATCTCAAAATATAATGCCTTTATTTTCCTTTCGTACTCCCTGATCCTCTCCTCCAGTCGTCTTGTCTCAGTTAATCTTATCATGCCAAGGCCTGGGGCAAAGACGCTCATTACTTTTTCCGGCAAGACAGGCGCATTTCTTGCCATAGAAAACACTTTGCCCAGGGCGCCGGATGCCGCATCATATGCATATACGGCTGCATTGCCCCCGGCGTTCAATACCTTGGCCACACCACCCATAAAACCCGGCCTTTCATGATGTGCATCTTCCATAGGTCCCTCCTTTTCTTTAAAAGCTAAAAAGTTTGAAGTGCCTAAAGTGAGCTAAAGTGCCTAAAGTTGAAAGATCAAAAAAACTCTTGCAAAAACTTTCTTCTCGGGGGAATGAGAAGCATGCCTTAACTTTAGGCACTTTCAACTTTAGTTCACTTTAGGGCTCGCGCAAAAATAACTTACCATTTTGGCATCTCGGCTTCAGGCCGTCTTTGACCGATGCTCATTCGCAAAATCCGCGAAATAGCCAGCTATTCCTGTGGTTTTGCTCAATCGGATCGGCCAAATCCGACCCAAATCTGAGCGCCAATTCTGCCAAGTTATTTTTGCGCGAGCCCTTAGTCACTTGCCTTTTACTTCCAGATTGTCAGGGTTAGACTTTACAAGTTGGAGCTCCATACACTAACCGCACTCATAAATGCATCAAATTGCTCATTATACTCTTTTACAGCGGATCGCAGCTTGCCATTGATCAGGCCGATATCTTGTTTAATATCGTTAATGATTTCAACTAATTTATCATCAACGCTTGAATTCCTGTCATGCTTTTGAATCTCATTGTGAATTCTTTCAATCTCGGCCTCTATGTCATCAAGTGCCTCAATCTCTTCCTTTCGCGAGGTCAGGTACACGTATCTTTCAATAAGGTCCTGCTTGAATTTCGTCCCCTGTTTCAATTCATCATCCAGGTTTTTGATGCTCAGGTTCAGTTGATTCGTTTCTTTCATCATTTGCTCGGATTCTGCGGCAAGGCGTTCCTTTTCCGCTTGCAGTCCATTTACTTCATCCACTATCGGCGCTTTCTCGACTTCACCTCCAACTTGGGCCGTAAGATCTTCGACCTTCCCTTCCAGGTCCTCCTTTTTTGACAAGAGGGGTTTTTCCTGCGCATGTTTTTCCTCAATTTGCGTATTGAGTCCGGATGCCTCTTTCTCAAGTTTGTCGATCTGATCCTTGACTTCGGTCACATAGTCGTTAATTGCCTTCTCTACGTCACCCCTGTCTTGGATTTCATCAAAAGTATCGAGGTCAAAACCGTCCGGCATCAGTCCGACAAGGATATCTCTTGTGTTCTTTATCACCGGGAGCTCAGTCTCCAACCCGCTTGATTTTGTCTTTAGGACCCCTACCTTCTTTTCAAGACTCTCTTTTTCAGCCAGGCTCACCCGGTCCGCAGACTGAAGTTTATTAAATCTGGCTGACAACTTACTCACATCTCCGCGCAAGCGCCTGATTTGTCTTTTTATGTCCGGCAAAACTGCGCGCTTACTTTCGACGTCCTTTTCAATTGCCTTTAACGTCTCATATTCACTTCCAGCAATCCGCCTCTCTTTCCTAATGCGGGACAGCTCCTTTTCAGCCGCCTGCAGCAGGATCTCAGTCTCACTGGCGGATTCTGTCGTTTTTTGAAGCTGTTCTCGAACTATGTCAACCCTGTTCTCAATATATTCAATTTCCATCCTGGTCTTGCGTATCTCGTCCACAAGGATCTGTTTTTCCTTGGACGCATGCAGATGGGACCCGGCGGCGTCCAGAAAGTCTCGCAATCTTTTGTCTTTGAGATCTGCAGCCGTGCTAAGATATTGTGTCATTTAGTTACCTCATAAAAGCAAAAGCACTTCACACTTTAGGCACTTTTTTGTTCTGGCTCGTCCGGGTTAAAAACTGACCTCATGATATCTGCTATGCTGGTAGCTTTTTCCATGGCCGTTCCGAGCTCCTCCTCCATCCTGGCCTTATCAACAAGCAGTTTTTCCAGCACACCCCGGGCTTGCTCAGCCGACCCGGATGACTTTTTCCACCTTTCCCGGGCTTGATCCAACGCCGAGACCGCTTCATCATAAACCATGACATCCTTTTCGAGAGAGTCTACCGAGTACTTTCGTTCGGCATTTTCCGTAGAAAGCCTATCCAGTTTTTCTTCCTTATCCGACAGTACTTTCTTAAGCTCTTTCAATATTTCGGACAGCGCTACAGACTCTCTCTCTTGCTCTTCGACATCGGCCTTGAGGATCCGTCTCTCGCCCTGAAGGACCTTAACCTCCTCAAGAAGTGCGACTTTTTTCTCAAGTCCGGAGATCGCCGCAGGCGTTTCGTTGATTGTCGCGTCCTGCGCGGACAACCTTTGCTTGAGCCTATCACGCTCGGCAATGCTATCGAAAAGGGCAATACTTATATTATCAATCTTGTCTCTATCGAGCGATGCTTTTGATACAATCCGGGATATGTCCTCCGACAACTTGCTCTCTTCCGCTTCCATTTCCTCTAGACCGGAGGATAGCTCATGCTTTTCAACTGCAAAGGCGGAAGCAGCATCACAGGTCTGCTTGATGTCGCTTTCGATATTCTTGATATCCGTGGTCAACATGCCTTTCGAATTACTCAATTCTCTCAGTTCAGCTTCTCTGCTTTCAACTTCCTTGAGCAAAATGGATGAGGTCTCGTCCATCTCCGTCCGCTTCTTGTGGACAAGGAAAATCTCACTTTCATTATCCTTTATTTCTCTTTCAGCTACCGCAAGCCCTCTTCTCAACGCTTTCAGTCGTGCAGAGTCCTCTGCCATTTGAGAATTGAAACGCTCCAGTTCCTTCGATAATCTGTTCAGAGTTCTTCTCGCCAAATCACGCCTTGCGCGCAATTCAGATATGCCTTGACTAGTTGATAGCATAGCAATTCCCCTTAGCCCTTCGCCTATCGCCTTATGCCTGGTTTTCCGAAACGTAGGCGTTCACAGGTTCAGAGTTCACCGTTCAGGGTTACCTTTCTTTCGTTGACCTTGCTCGTAGACTAGCAAGTACTTGATGAACCCTGCTTTCTCCCTTCAGAGCTCACGAATCAACAGTTCAGATTTGCAGTGAACCCCGAACCTCTGAACCCTGAACCCGTGAA
>JABXJW010000232.1 GCA_013375395.1 Desulfobacterales bacterium | reverse complement strand
TGGGCAACCAGCAAAGGAGCAGCATCGGTTATCGGCAAATATCCTAGGCGCACTTCATCTGTTGTCTTTGAGATAGTATTACAAGAAGCAAGAATAGCCCCTGCTTTTAACAACCCTATTGTTTGGGCTGATTTTCTTAAAAAGCTCCTTCTGCTTATTCCCTTATTCATATTCATGGCATGCTATCCAAAGTCATTGGGAGAATTGATCAGGTAATTACATAAGAGGTAACAGTTTAGGTCTTTGAAAACACGGTCGCTCCAATGACGATCAGGTTTTGAACCGTGCAAAACTCGGGCCTAAGTGAGCCTAAAGAAAGAACGGTATTCACTTGTTAAATGATACCGGGGAGTTTCGTTCCTTATTGAGAATTTAAGTACAACCCGCTAGTTCCCCGTTCTTTCTCAATGCTCACTAAGACCCTCAGACAGTTACCCTGTTCAAAATCTGATCGTCATTGGAGCTCCTTCGAAGCCGTTTGTTTCATAAGGCTAAAATGATACGATTTATGAAAGAAAATAGATATGAGGAGGCTTCAGCGGCAATCTTTTCAAAAGGCTAAATCCTTAGGATTGAAGAAACATGCTAACGATTGAATCACTGAAGAAAAAGATCAAAAGCCTGGAAGATCTACAATCGGTTGTCAAAACGATGAAGGCTATTGCCGCCGTCAGCATCCGGCAGTACCAGAGGGCTGTGGAATCTCTTGCCGAATACAACCGGTCCGTTGAAATGGGACTTCAAGTCGTCTTGAGGAAAAAACCGCAAGGCATCACAATTGCAGAAGCCGAACCTGCAAGGCGTCTTGGTGTGATTATCTTCGGCTCGGAGCAGGGCATGGTAGGTCAGTTTAATGAGCTGATTGCCTCCTATGCCATAAACAGGATACGCGAGTCTTGTATCGAGCGGCAAGACTGTCCGGTGTTAGCTATAGGTATGCGAGTTATACCATCTCTGGAAGGGGCAGGCCAGGCGGTTGGGGAGCACCTTGCTCTGCCGGGCTCTGTTGCGAGCATCACTCCTGCGGTGCACGAAGTCGTGTTGAAGATTGAATCGTGGCGCTCAGAGCGGGATATCGATCGGATCGTCCTGTTTTACAACAGGCCACTCTCAGGGGCATCCTATCGTCCGTGCACACTCCGGCTTCTGCCGATCCACCCGGAGTGGCTTCAAGCGCTGGAGGAAAAAACCTGGCCTTCCCGTGTTATCCCAACCTTTACCATGGATTGGGACCGGCTGTTTTCTTCATTAGTCCGTCAATACATTTTTGTTTCCCTGCACCGAGCCTTTGCTGAATCGTTGGCCAGCGAAAACGCCGGCCGCCTGGCATCCATGCAGGTCGCCGAGAAAAATATCGAAGACCGCTTAGATGAACTTCACGCCCAATTTCACCAGCAGCGGCAAGCTTCCATTAGCGAAGAGCTCTTCGATATAGTGGCCGGCTTTGAGGCGTTAATGCATTGAAATCAAGTTATTGTGCGATGCTGTTATTCCCATAGCAAGTCGATTTGCCGGGGAAAATGGATCTTTCGTTTTTACATATTTCTGTTTTGACTCTCTTGGGCGGAGCCACAATTGTTGGATTCTATATGGGCCATGTCGCCCACCGCGTCAGCCTGCCGTCACTTATTGGGTATATGGTTTTCGGCGTCATTCTCGGGCCGTCGATACTGAATCTCTTTGACGAGCCCACCATGGAAGACCTGTCGTTCTTAACAGAGATTGCTTTGGGCTTTGTTGCCTTCACTATCGGTTCAGAGCTCAGCCTGTCGTCTCTGAAACGCTTCGGGTTAGGGATCATCTCCATTATTTTTGCAGAATCTCTTGGGGCGTTTCTTCTAGTCGTGGCCGGTATTTATCTCTTAACTCGCGATTTGCCGTTGGCGCTGATTTTCGGGGCAATGGCTCCAGCCAGTGCTCCGGCAGGTACTGTCGCCGTCATTCAGGAATGCAAGGCGAAGGGTAGTCTGACAAAGGCCCTCTATGCAGTAGTCGGATTTGATGACGGTCTGGCCATTATCATATTCGGCTTTGCAGCAGCCTTGGCAAAGAACTTCCTCATTGGAGAAGCGTCCAATAACACTGTAAGCGTGCTGCCGGCGCTAAAGGCGCCCCTGATGGAAGTCGGTTTGAGTCTTGCAGTAGGGGGGATAATCGGATTTGCCTTCTGCCGACTAATCCGCAATCTGCAGAATCCCCGTGATATCCTGATCATCATTTTCGGCACCGTTTTCCTGGCCACCGGCCTGTCAATAAGCCGGCACCTGTCTTTGATCTTGACCAATATGATGATCGGATTTGTGCTGATCAACACTCGGCGTGAAGCGCTGGTTCAACGAGTGAGGGCTCCACTGTTGCAAATCATGCCGCTGGTGTACATACTGTTCTTCTGTCTTGCAGGCGCGCATCTGAAGTTGTCGGCCATTCCGGCCCTGGGAAGTCTGGGCGCGGTTTACATGTTGGGTCGCTCGGCAGGAAAGATTGCAGGCGCCCGGCTTGGAAGTTTTTCTGGTCGTGTGGACGAAAAAATCAAGAAATACCTCGGCCTGGGTATCCTTTCTCAGGCAGGAGTTGCAATCGGTCTTTCGCTTATTGCCAGGCACGAGTTCGCTCAGCTCGGCGTCCAATACAATCTGCCGCACGCCGCCGCAGTGGGGTCCACAGCACTTACGACTATCGCTACGACTTGTATCCTCTTCGAGATTATTGGTCCGATTCTTACAAAGTTCGCTTTGAAGAAGGCGGGCGAAATACCCCATGAGAGAACAAAATGATCGGCACTGTCCGGCGACAAGAAGCCGGTATGCAGTGATGCCGGCTACGATGGATATTACGGCTTAAAGCCGATATGAGGAGGCAACATGGCACGGGCAAAGAATAAAAGAGATTTCGGCAAGATCGGCGACTTGGTAGAGGAGTTGGGACAGCGTGAAATCCCGGCTGTATATGAGCGAGCCATTGTGGGTGAAATCATTGACGCTTTTGTTAAGTCGCATCACTCCCGTGTCCTTTACGTTGTGGACGAGGAGGCAAGACTCAAGGGTGTCATCTCTTTGGGAAATCTGATCAGACACGTGTTTTTTCTATACCATGATCCATATGTCGATACTCGAAACCTTATAAGCATGGCTATCTCACAAACAGCTAAGGACTTTATGCAAAGGGAACCTTTGTTCTGCGTGGAATCCGACGATTTGGAAGATGTGCTCCAACGCATGATTAAGCACAACGTCAAAGAGATCCCCGTACTCGATGATGAAAAAAGGATCGTGGCAGACCTGACCATGGTTGATTTGCTCAAGCGATATAAACATATCAAAGGGCCGGAACTATTTTGACTAGTGTGCTCCTCGCAAGGCAGGGTCAAAGGGAGCGAGAATCTTCCTTTGACATGGCAACAGGTATGCTGTCAGTTTCTGCGCCAGGCCGGCAAATTTATGCGCGGATTCGAGGTTGACAACCATCTTCAGTTGTGAGACAGAAACAGGAAAACAACGTTGACAATTTCAGACTTCCCAAGAGGCATGCTATGAAGCGACTTTCACACCCCGTTTCTCACAAAGAGAGGCGGGGCTTTCTGCTCTTGGGGGCTTCCGGATGGTCGGCCTATTTCCTGCCACGAGAAGCGCTGCCGTAAAGGCAGACGTTTTTGGGCAAAAAAAAGATCGACGAAGAAAAGATGCATCAGAGGAGGAAGCGCTATGCTAAGGAAAACCTATTCAAAAACCGGTCGTTCATGCCGGGTGACATTCGACGTCCCAACAGGGGACAACGCAAAGACCGCCTCCCTGTGCGGCGAATTCAACGAATGGAACCCCGCCGTCCATCCCATGAAGCGTCGAAAAAACGGGAGGCACAGCACCACAGTCTCCCTGGACGCTGGCCGGTCGTACCGATTCAGGTACCTGCTGGACGATCAGCACTGGGAAAACGATTTGGAAGCAGACGGCTATGAGCCCAATGGCTTCGGCACGGAAGACTCACTGGTCAGGGTGTAAGCTGGGTGCAACGAGGTAGCGCGGCCGCGCGTATGGCTGCACTGTACGTTCAGGCCAATGCCTTCACGTCGACAGGCCCAACCGGTGTGGCTTCATTCATCCGATATCCTGGTGGAAACGGCGTGGGTCCGCCTCACACGGATTCAGTGGTATCTCTGCACCTCCGGTAGTAGTAACTGGCCTGCAATACTTGCGAAATTCAGGCATATTCAACCGGATTGTGCCAGGGATTTTTCTGTGCTTTGTTTGCCCCGGGAGAATCGCCGTAAAAACAGGTGGAAAGATCCCAAGGAATCAAGTGGACAAATTTATAATGACAGCTTGGAACTGGTATTTATGAAAAAGGATAGTTCTGAAAAACTTTTTGCCAAGGCCAAGGAAGTCATTCCCGGCGGCGTGAACAGCCCTGTGCGCGCCTGCCGCTCGGTGGGCATGGCGCCTGTCTTTATCGAGCACGCTGAGGGCTCCAGGGTATTCGATGCAGACGGCAACTCGTATATAGACTATGTCGGTTCCTGGGGGCCCATGATTTTGGGGCATAGGCATCCGAAGGTAATCTCGGCTATTAAGAGTGTGCTGGCACGTGGGACCAGCTTTGGGGCCCCCACGGATCTGGAGGTGGAACTGGCCGGAATGGTGATCGAGGCGGTCCCATCCGTGGAGATGGTCAGGATGGTGAACTCCGGCACGGAGGCCGCCATGAGCGCTGTTCGCCTGGCACGGGGATTTACGGGCCGAGACCTGGTCGTCAAGTTTGACGGCTGCTATCATGGACATGCCGACACCCTGCTGGTCCAGGCGGGTTCCGGGGTGGCCACATTAGGGATACCGGGCAGTCCGGGCGTGCCCGAGGCCTGCACTAAAAATACAATTTCCTTGCCGTACAATGATCCGGAGGCGGCCACGGAGTTGATCTCTGACAAGGGTGATGCCATTGCTGCCATTATTGTCGAGCCTGTGGCCGGAAACATGGGGCTCGTTGCCCCAAAGCCCGGTTTTTTGGAGACCCTGCGCGCCTTAACGCAGCAACACGGGATCATTCTCATCTTTGATGAGGTTATGAGCGGTTTCCGTGTCGCTTATGGCGGTGCGCAGCAACTCTATCAGATTGTGCCGGATCTTACCTGCATGGGCAAGATCATAGGGGGCGGCCTTCCCGTAGGGGCCTACGGTGGGAAGCTGGAGATCATGAGCAAGATCGCCCCGGAAGGGCCGGTTTACCAGGCCGGGACCCTTTCCGGGAACCCCGTGGCCATGGCTGCCGGCATTGCCACGCTTAAATGTTTGCAGCAGGCCGGCTATTATGAATCCCTTGAAGCCAAGTCGTCCATGTTGGAACAAGGGCTCAAGGATGCTGCAGGCAGGGCGGGGGCGCCTGCGGTGACCAACCGGGTCGGCTCCATGCTGGGGCTCTTTTTCACAGATCGGCCGGTTTCAAACTTTGCAGAGGCCCGGACAAGCGACCTGACGGCCTTTGCCAAATATTTCAGAGGGATGCAGGAACGTGGCATTTACTTGGCGCCGTCTCAATACGAGGCCCTTTTTGTCTCAAGTGCCCACAGTGAAGCAGATCTTGAGGCGACTATCCGGGCGGCGGGAGAGGTTTTTGCGGGTTTGAGAATTTAACGATTGACTTGAAGACCACTATGTGCTACGAAGCGCCTTGTTTTCCAAGGTCCTTAATTGCGTGCCTGCGGCCTCTTGGAAAGGCGCTCTTTGTCATGAAAAAAGAGAC
>JABXJW010000231.1 GCA_013375395.1 Desulfobacterales bacterium | reverse complement strand
GAGACTCATTTCTTTTTCGTTTGCCGGCAGGCGGCGGCAAACGAAAACCGCTCATCCGCCTGCCTGCCCTGTGGAATCCACAGGGCATTTCACCGGGGCGGCGGAGCAAGCTCCTTTAGTTCGTTGATAATTGCGAGTATGCAATCCTTCATCACCTGACGCAAATTTGGCTGGATATCTGCTGGCTCAAGATTAGGTTCCAGTCTCAAGATATATCGTCAATTCATTGTATCGTTGGGTTGGTTGCGTGTATACGAAGCTGTGACAATGTATGCGTGTAGTAGGCCTTCAATGGATTTCACCACCCTACTTGCTGTTTGGCCGTCCCATAATTCAGGCACAGCGCACCGGCCCATTTTCCCAGATAGAATGCTTTCCACCCGACTTTCGAGATCTTCGGGTATGCAAAGTTGATTGGTTCCTTGCTCAATGGTGATGGGGCGTTCTGTATTTGGGCGCAAGGTCAAGCAAGGGATACCGAGATAAGTTGTTTCCTCTTGGATACCCCCCGAATCTGTGATGGCAAAACGACAATTGAATAATAGATTCATAAAGCGGGTATAACCCATGGGCTCAACAGTGTGTAAATCGTCGGCCTCGTTCAATAGAGACATGAGTCCGTTTTGTTCAAGACTCTTTCGGGTTCGGGGGTGAACCGGGAATATGAGAGAGATGTTTTGGGCGATACGTGTCAGTGTTTGACAGAGTGATTCCAACATGTTCTGGTCATCCACATTTGAAGGCCGATGTAGGGTGACGAGGCCATAATCACGTGGATCGAGACCAAATTTCTCGTAGGAAGCCTGTCCCTGGATTTTCTCGCGAAGCATTTCCAAAGAGTCGATCATCATATTTCCAACACGTCGAATTTTATCTTTAGATATACCTTCACGAAGCAGATTCTCATTGGCATCTTGAGACGGTGTCAATAGAATATCAGCAAGGGAATCAGTAACAATCCGGTTGATCTCTTCGGGCATGGTTCGATCAAAGGAACGAAGGCCTGCTTCCAGGTGAGCAATAAGGGGGCGCTCACGGTTCGTTGGGTTACTTGAGTTTATGGATTCATAAGATATCTTGGAGGCGGCAAGGGCACAAGCCACGGTGGAGTTCACGTCTCCTACCACAATTACAAGGTCGGGGCGCTGTTCCAGAAGCGCCTTTTCATAGGCTATCATTACCTGACCGGTTTGTTCTGCGTGAGTGCCGCTTCCTACACCAAGATGGATGTGAGGCTCAGGAAGATTGAGATCCATGAAAAAGGCATCGGACATGTTCAGGTCATAGTGCTGCCCTGTGTGAACAATAATTGGAGCCGCCCATACCTCTTTTTTCAAGGCGTGATAAAGAGGGGCGATTTTCATGAAGTTAGGCCGGGCAGCAGCGATAAGGTGGATGAGTATTTTAAGGCTCATAAGTCATAGGTGATAGTTGATGAATGGGAAGCTGATAAGCTGTGAAGTTGGGAAGTTGTGAAACTGTGAACAGTGAAGCTGTAAAACTGTGAATCTGAGAACTTGTGAAGCTGAGTTGTATTTTTTCTTGTGTCAAAGGTTTTCAGCCATAAGAACGTGAGAAGTCCGTATGCAGGGATATGTGCAAGGTTAGAAAGAATCTGCTCGTTCAATGAACCATTGCCCCAAAAGGACTGAACCGGAACGGAGGAGACATAGATGATTAAACCCGTGGTCAGTAGGCTGAGGATAAGATATTTATAGTTCATGTTGGGTTCGTTCAACACGTTCAAAGTTCAGGGATTTAGAGGTTCAGGGTTCAAGGTTCGGGGAGAGGCTCATTCCATTGAAGTTTGTTAGACAGGATTTACAGGATTATCGGGATATTTTTTACTTTTCTCCCTTTCCTGATGAAGTTGAACTGGCGGCTCGACGCTTTTGCTGTTGGGCTTACCCTGGTGACTTGGTGCTTACAGAAGGCTTATAAAGGGTAATAAAGTCTACCCTCTCAAAGTCAGAGTCATTGGAGGCGAGATTATTGATCTTTAGGTGTTCCACAATCTGAAGACTCAGTGCATCATTAGAAATGAAGACCATATTTCCTTTTCATTTGCTGGCTTCTCTCTATAGTGTTCATGTCCGGAGATATTATCTCTAAATTGAAAGAAGCTATCTTTTCAGGGACGCTCTGGTGACTTACCAACTTCTTAACAATATCAGGGTGGGCTTTCAGGTACTTTACCAGGTCCTTTGCCTTTATATCTGTAAGAATGGCGGCAGCTTCCACAATCATCATACGATGTGTTACTTCCTGCACTACCAACGTAGAAGTAACTCCGCTAATCTTGCTTGTTTCTGCTCTTTCCAGGAAGTTTGAACTGGCTGGATTAAGTCTGGATTGTTTGCAGAAGTGGTACACAAAAATGTTGGCATCTACGAAGATAGAAGAGCCATCTTCACAGATCGGGCAGGAACATGATCAAGCCTCTTCAGGAAGAAATTCCGGCGAAAGCGCAATCTCGCTTATGGTGTTGTCATCCAGACCGCTAAACATGCCGCTGGTCGCTCTCACAACGCTTTCTTCTTCAACAGTTATTCTTACTCTTTCATGTTCCTTCAGCTTCAATGGGGACAGAGGCTTTAAGACCCCATCTTGATATACTGCCTCAATATTCCTGAACATTTTGATACCCCTATAGTTGATCACGATAGATATTTATTTCGAATATTATCTTGAAGATCGGAGATTGTCAAACTATTTTTGACCTTTCGCTCTTTGACCATCTTCGACTCTCGGTTTCACATCTTTTGGACTTGACCTTCATCTTTGAGCTAACCCCTGCCCCGTGCAGTGCTCCACCTACTTCACGGGGTCGAGGCGAAAAGAAATCATTTTGGGTCTTTTTTTGAGAGTTAGACAGGATCGACATGATCGACAGGATTCTTGTCTTTTCTCAGTTTCCGGATGAAACTGAGAAACAGCAATCCGCCTGCGGCAGAAGACCACCATTTTATTCTTAGACAGGATTTATAGGATTCGATGGATCTCTTAGCTTTCTGCCTTTCAAATAGAAGTTGCGCCAAGCCTGAAATGCAATCCGCTCGACGAGGAAGGGTAGGCATTCCACAGACAGGCATGGCTTGATTGAATTTGTTCGACGTTAATTTTTATTGCAAGGTAATCTATAACCTTAATTGAGCGAAAGTCGAGGATGCCCCAGATCCAAGGCGACCTAGGGTGAGGCTTTAAGCTATGCCGAACCCTTGACAACGCAGGAGATGGGATATCATCGGCTTTCCCAGAGGGTAAACAAAATGAAGATTGAAAAGAAAAATCATAATTCACCGATAGAAGAGATACAAAATTCAAACGTAACGCTATGCATGTGGCTTGGTTTCTCCATGATTGAGGATTTCTTCATTTTGTTTACGCTCAATTAAGGTTGTATTTTGTGTTTCTTACTAATGTGATCAGTGCACCGATATGTGTCGAGAACCATAAGAAATCTACAAATATGTTGTCAACAAATTTGTAGAGTATGTGGACGCCTGAGGACGGCCATTTTTTGGATGTCGGTTTTGGATGTCAAGGGGTGGACTGGTAATGTTAGTATGTGCTCTGCCATGCGTTTGGCTTTGGGGTATAAGGGGTGCAGAAAATATCATCCTGTTCATCCTGCTGATCCTGTCTAAGGCTCTGAGAGGTCAGGGATTTTTGTTTTAGGGTCGAAATTTCCCTGGAGATGTTGAAAGCCTTGAAGATTTTGAATATGGCTAATCCCAAGCAAATACCCAGCACATCCAGCCCAACATCTGTGCAAGAAGCTGTTCGGCCCGGGATGAAGGATTGATGAATTTCGTCTGAGACAGCAAAAAGAACCAAACCTGCCAGAACCGAAGATGAGCAGTTGAGAGGAACTGGAAGTCGTGAAGGTGCGAAGTTGTGAGGTTGAGATTTTGTGAAGCCGGGAAATTGTGAAGCTGAGAACTTGTGAAGCTGAGTTTTATTTTTTCTTCTGTCAAAGGTCTTCAGCCATAAGAACGTAAGAAGTGCGTATGCAGGAATATGCGCAAGATTGGAAAGAATTTGATCAGCCAGCGAACCATCGCCTGGAAGAGAGTGATTTGGAAGCGAGGATACAAATGCGATTAAGCCCGTGGTCAGTAGGCTGAGGAGTAAGTATTTAAGATTCATAGATAGCTTTGGCATAGAAAAGGAAGCTAAGAAGCTGTGAAGTTGGGAACATGAGAAGATGGGAAGCTGTGAACAGTGAAGCCCGAACTTGTGAAGCTGGGAAACTGAGAAGATATGGACAGCAAAGCCCGAAGATGCGAAGTTGGGAAGATGAGAACTTGCGATTTCAATTTGCCCTCATGATGCTTTTGGAAAACAGAATTTATCAGCTTTCATTTCCATAGAGCTGATGCCGTTCAAGGCGTTCGAGACGTTCGAGCGCTTTGTTTGTTCGAGATATTTCTTTCAAGGTTCAGGGTTCATGGTTTAGAGGTTCAGGGTTTAGAGGTTCAGGGTTCAAGGTTCAGGGTTTAGAGGTTCAGGGTTCAAGGTTCAGGGTTCAAGGTTCAGGCGTAAGGCATAGGACATATGGGATAAGGAGTCAGAATACAGGAGTCAGGAGTTACAGAGCAAAGGGGAATCGCCCAGAGAGCAGCAGAGCGCATGCCGTAAGGTACAGGCCTTACGGCCAGTTGCCGCTATTTTATCTTAGTAAGCACTGTTTGAACGTCATCCACAATTTTCTTGAGAGACGGCTCGTTGCATGGGACATGACTTTCGGGATTTTCTACAGGGGTGATGATGCCAATATCGATAATTGTCATAACGCCAAATACGTTTTCCGCTTTCTACCAGCGCAAAGCTTTTCTTGCCTGTTATCGCATTAAAGTACGACTCCATGAATACTTCAGGGGTAAAGAATATTCTGATTTCAAGTGTGACAGACCGTCGTTCATTGATAATAAACTCTACATCAGGAAATTGCTTTTTGAACAAATCACATAATTCGTCTCTAACAGCATTCAGAGATATCACAAGCGTTCCTCAACCTGGCGAATAATCCCCAATCGAAGCCGTTTCTCAGCCATAAGATCCTCCCATAGCATGGCATCTTTTTCCAGTGGATAGGAAAATGGGTCTCCGAGTTCTCCAGACTCTAACTTTGATTTAAATTCTTCATAAGATATGCCGTATTTGATTTCCAAGTTCATGATATCTTCCTCGCATTCTCGCAAGAGTTCTTTCAACCCCATACTGAAAATCTTGACGGCCTCCGTCTCCGGATCAGATCCAAGACTGTGTATCATGTCTCTCAACGCTGGTTCTATTCTAATCAATGACATAATTGTTCCCCTTGTTAAGCCTTTTTTATCAAAACCTATCGATATCTTTCACCGGTTCATAAATTTATACCAATGAAATATATCAAAGGTCGTTTCGCGGCACAAGAGAATTTTTCCTCCCTCTCCACATCCCGGTATATTGGTGTTTATAGACTCTTGAGCATTTGGTCTGTTGTAGGAGGAATATGCTCCGCATTCCACCCCAGTACGATGGTTCCCACCTACGGGGAAGGCAGGGCAGGCGGGGTAAACATAGAGCATAGGGCAGAGAGCAAGGAGCGCTTCGCCTCTTTGTTGTTGGAGGTTGGAGGTTAGAGGTTTGAGACATAAGGCGCAAGGCATGGGGCAAAAGGTTCAGAGGTTCAGGGTTCAGAGGTTCAAGGTTCAGAGGTTCAAGGTTTAGAGGTTCAAGGTTTACAGGT
>JABXJW010000230.1 GCA_013375395.1 Desulfobacterales bacterium | reverse complement strand
CGGCGTAAATGACTACAGCCTCACCCTGTGACGCCTTGGATCTACGGCATCCTCGACTTTTGCAACGTTAGGGTGAACACATGAAAAAGAGGTTTGAAATGGCGAAACACATCAGCGCAAAAGAGGCAAGAAACAAGTTTTCCGACCTTATGGGGAGCGTTCACTATGGTGGCCAGGAAGTTATTGTGGAGCGCTCCGGCCGTCCCATGGCAGCTGTCATTCCGGTAGAGGTGTATGAACGTCTGGTTGCCGAAAGAAGAGCCCGCTTCGAGGTGATGGACAGGATAAGATCCCGAGTGCCTGAATTTACGTTTGAAGAAATCGATAAGGACGTGAACAAGGCCATCGCGGAGGTAAGGAAAACCAATGCTCCGTGTCGTTCTTGACACGAATATTTTTGTAAGCAGCCTGCTGTCAAAAACAGGTCTTCCGGCAAAGATACTGGATGCCTGGCTCACCGGGCAATATCTGCTTATCACATCTCCCCCAATCATAGCTGAAATCAGGACTGTCCTTGAATCGCCTCGCATCACCAAAAAGTATCTCATTGCCCCGGAAGAGCTCGAACAATTGGTTAATCTTTTAAAGCGAGATGCTGTTGTTGTCCCGGGCCACACAGATGTCAAAGGAGCCATTCCCGAAGACCCCAAGGATGAGATGTTTCTGGCCTGCGCCCTGGATGCAGATGCAGATATGATTGTCAGTGGGGACCACCACCTTTTAGATTTGACTGAATACAAGGGCATCCCGATTCTGAGCGTTGACCAGTTTGCAGAGCGATTGGCAAAGGACAATGTGCTTTGATTTTTCTTATCGTTATGGCCTCCAGTTCTTCCTCTCCCGTCATTGAGTGACTGAAACCCCGGCTGCTGCATAGCAGGCCATAGCACAGTACCAGGGCAGCCGAGTGAACCAAAAAACTTTAAGGGCTTTTTTTGGTCACCCATAGCAGCAGCGCCGCTCCGTCAAAGGCCAGAATATGGCGGCCGCATTCAAAGCCCGGCAGTTACCAATCCGGTTCATTCTTCAGCATCTTCGGAACAATGACGAAGATATGGTCTTTAAGGGTCATCCTGAAAAGTAGGGGATTCGTTGAAGTTGTTTAATGACTCTCTTGCCAACTGGATTAGTCAACTTAGTCAAGGGCGTCCCTATTCCTTCACAACTTAGTCAAGGGCGTCCCCATTCCTTCACATTCCTTCAGGGGACTGATATGAAATCATAACTTTTGCCGTTTTCTTCATTTAGGGCTAGCCATTCAATAGTATGCCCGCTAGCCTCTCCACATATTTTTTGCTTTCGGAATCGTCAGCTATTATCTCTATCTCCTGAGGACCGGTTATGCCGAGCCCCAACTCAATGGCCCTTGCTATCTGCTCCTGCTCAAAAATCTTTTTTCCCATAATGTGTTTGTTACTGCCGAGTTCCTTTAGGATAGCTAGTCCCACTGCATCTATTGCAATCCTATCTGTGCCGGCAATCATGACATTGCCTCTCTTCTTAGGCCCTTCCATTGGACCGCCGTCCACAAATGCCTCTATACCATCAAGAAGTATCAATGACGGTGTGTAAACCTGGTTTATTTCTGCTATCATTTTCCTCATACTGAAAAAGGATGTATGGAGCTCCCCCATATCCCTCTTATGAGTGATACCAACAGACAGCTTGAGAGACATTGTAAATACCCCTCCGTACTTGTGAGTTTTGAGGCAACAAGTTGTTACAACACATTTTGAATCAAGGATGGGTTTGGCAACATCAAAGCCGTCTCTCCAGTGGCTCTTTTCAGGTTTTACCCTTATCCAACCATTTGGAGGTAGTTCTTCGAAGTTTATGAGTCCTACGCCGAGCTTTTTGCTGAGGTCGTATATTCTCTTTTGCTTGAGGACACTTGCTGTATCAGGAGGACCGCTTCTTTCACCGATGGTGATACTTTTAGCACCCATATTCTTCAATTGTAATATCAAATGAGTAAGGGTGTCATTGTGGGTAGAACCAGGAAATGGGTCTGCTGTGTTGAAGTTTGGCTTAAGCAACACATCTTTTCCCTTTACGGGGTTCATGCCGAGAAGCTCTACAGCCTTCTTGGTGCCTGATTCCCTGTCCGAGGTCTTAACAAGGGAAACTTTAGTTTTTCTGCCTTTCTGAGCCACATTTAATTGCTTAGCCATAGCCGCCCTCTCTCCGCTTCCTCCGGCCACAACCCACACAATGCCGCCTGCAGCCGCTATCATAAACTGCCGTCTGGTAATCATAACTATCTGTCCTTCTTTTTGCCTCGGATTTTTATCTGATGTTATCTTATGGGATGCTATCTTGTGTTCGCGCAGAACGTGCATAATTGGTTAAGCGGGGTTTCTCCGCTTACGCCGGTTTGTCCGGATCTTTGCCTTGCGCTTGGCATCACCATATTTGCCAAATCTGCCACCCATGGACACTCTCGTTAAGATCTCGCATCGCAGTAAGTCAATGTCAATGTCCCCAAAGGTTTCCCTATAGATTGTAATCATTTCGGGTCAGTTCATCCCCACGCATGTGGGGAACACCAGAAGCTCACTTCGCAAGTTGGCCATCCAAACGGTTCATCCCCACGCATGTGGGGAACACTTTTTACCACTCGACTGGTGTAATTTTTACACCGGTTCATCCCCACGCATGTGGGGAACACCGCGCAACAGGCTTTCCGGGGTATCGAGATCACGGTTCATCCCCACGCATGTGGGGAACACAGAGGATATACCTGTCAAACAATTTGATTCATCGGTTCATCCCCACGCATGTGGGGAACACTGGGCCAGGGCGTATTGGGCAAGTCATTGGGCCGGTTCATCCCCACGCATGTGGGGAACACAAGACGGACTGGACTGACGGTTCCATGTTGGTCGGTTCATCCCCACGCATGTGGGGAACACTCAGGGAGTCGTCCATATCTTCTCTGATACGTCGGTTCATCCCCACGCATGTGGGGAACACGGTATAGGACCCCAGAATGCATGATACGAGTCCGGTTCATCCCCACGCATGTGGGGAACACATTTGCCTCGCTGATGTTCGTACTCCAAGCCGCGGTTCATCCCCACGCATGTGGGGAACACATTTGCCTCGCTGATGTTCGTACTCCAAGCCGCGGTTCATCCCCACGCATGTGGGGAACACTGATATTCCACCATCTGAAAATAGAGCCTAAACGGTTCATCCCCACGCATGTGGGGAACACAACTGAACCAGGGCCTAGAAGTGTTTGATGAACGGTTCATCCCCACGCATGTGGGGAACACACTGCGGGATTAAGCGTGCCTGAAGAGTTGATCGGTTCATCCCCACGCATGTGGGGAACACATGAAATCTTTTGGAGACAAAAGGCTCTCGGCCGGTTCATCCCACGCATGTGGGGAACACTTAAATCACCCCCTATCCTATGTGTAGACGGCCGGTTCATCCCCACGCATGTGGGGAACACTTTTTTCTTCATTTCCTCACCATCCCCACATTCGGTTCATCCCCACGCATGTGGGGAACACTATAGTGTCCTCAAAAAGAGAGGGTTTTGAATCGGTTCATCCCCACGCATGTGGGGAACACCGATGATCTACCACGCGATAACCGCCATGAGACGGTTCATCCCCACGCATGTGGGGAACACTTAAAAGAGCTTTCCAATCCTCATGGGACAAACGGTTCATCCCCACGCATGTGGGGAACACCGTCAAGGGCAAATGGATCGTGCCGTCCAGATCGGTTCATCCCCACGCATGTGGGGAACACATATTCCACGACCATCAATCGCGTCGAACAGCCGGTTCATCCCCACGCATGTGGGGAACACATCTCTGCCTCCGCTTCTGCCTTGCTCTCAAACGGTTCATCCCCACGCATGTGGGGAACACTCTATGTCGCTCAACTTATCCAAAATGGTAAACGGTTCATCCCCACGCATGTGGGGAACACATCCCAATACCTATGTTAGCCATTCCTTTGGTCGGTTCATCCCCACGCATGTGGGGAACACGCTATGATCCTGCTCGCCAGCTTTGGCCCGAACGGTTCATCCCCACGCATGTGGGGAACACTAAAAAGATTGGTATTGATGTAGAACCAAGCACGGTTCATCCCCACGCATGTGGGGAACACTTTTCAGGGCTTTAAAGGGGACCAAAAAACGACGGTTCATCCCCACGCATGTGGGGAACACCGGCCGAGCACCCCGGCTTGCTCAAGGGTTTGCGGTTCATCCCCACGCATGTGGGGAACACGGATTTACCTACGACCGGGTTAGGTTTCAAACCGGTTCATCCCCACGCATGTGGGGAACACTTCTTCAAAAACTTCCTAAGGAGTGATATAACCGGTTCATCCCCACGCATGTGGGGAACACATTAGCATTGTCATAAATAGCTAACAGGTCAACGGTTCATCCCCACGCATGTGGGGAACACTCAAATTCCACGGTTTCCGCAAACTCTGGTCGCGGTTCATCCCCACGCATGTGGGGAACACCGTCATCTTCCACCATTGTCTTGTAACCCTTCCGGTTCATCCCCACGCATGTGGGGAACACACTTTACCCTTGATAGACCTGATTTTTATCCACGGTTCATCCCCACGCATGTGGGGAACACGTACTCAATTGTAAAGCGCGCCATGGCTTCCGCGGTTCATCCCCACGCATGTGGGGAACACAATGATGCATCGATCGTTTACACTCTCCTCGGCGGTTCATCCCCACGCATGTGGGGAACACAGTCTCAAATATTGTAGGGCTGCCAAACCCATCGGTTCATCCCCACGCATGTGGGGAACACCGCTCGGGTCATCAACCGGAACCGAAGATAAGCGGTTCATCCCCACGCATGTGGGGAACACGCCCATTGCAACTGGATGTCATTGCGAGATGCCGGTTCATCCCCACGCATGTGGGGAACACGGGATCAGGCTGCCGCGATCCTCGAAGTTTTGCGGTTCATCCCCACGCATGTGGGGAACACTCTGCGAGGGGCTGTGAGATTTGCAGCAAACCCGGTTCATCCCCACGCATGTGGGGAACACGCAGCCTCAGGATCTCGCTCTTTGATCTGAATCGGTTCATCCCCACGCATGTGGGGAACACAAAATCGTCCCCGGGGATGTAAACGATATTGCCGGTTCATCCCCACGCATGTGGGGAACACCTCCGGGCAAGTTTCTGCTTCTCGGGCGCATACGGTTCATCCCCACGCATGTGGGGAACACTGCATCTATTTTCGTGCAAAGACTTTGTATTCCGGTTCATCCCCACGCATGTGGGGAACACATTGTAGGCCACTCCTAGGCCGATGGCCCTATCGGTTCATCCCCACGCATGTGGGGAACACTCCATTAAACCTGGACAACTCACTGTGTAGGGCGGTTCATCCCCACGCATGTGGGGAACACATAGACCTGTTGCGATCCGGGAAGCTACCGCGCGGTTCATCCCCACGCATGTGGGGAACACAACGATGTTGCTGGCAAACGGATACCCGAGCACGGTTCATCCCCACGCATGTGGGGAACACATGAGAAGGGCCATTTTGTAAAGCACGAACACCGGTTCATCCCCACGCATGTGGGGAACACGGACAAAAAGCGTGCGGCGGGTGCCAAATTGACGGTTCATCCCCACGCATGTGGGGAACACTTGGTCCCAGCATCCCAAGCACTCACCGTCTCCGGTTCATCCCCACGCATGTGGGGAACACTTACGGTTGACGACCCGGGTTTCACCAACGATCGGTTCATCCCGACGCAT
>JABXJW010000229.1 GCA_013375395.1 Desulfobacterales bacterium | reverse complement strand
TCCGACCTCAATGCCGCTTCGGCCCAGTACAGAGCACCTAGTAACCCCTTTTTTAACATTCTCCTCACCTCTTTTCTTTTGAAAATTTGTTTAAGTCCCCATAAAGCTAAAATCCACTGCCACCAAATCATTGTGTTGATAACCCTCTTAATGTCAGTGATACACCAAGCCACCATTCATCACGAGACCAGTGAATCCCAGGTCTTATTCTCGACAACAGTTTCCCTAATCGGCCCTTTATAGACAGCTCGACTTCGATGCCGTAGAATGCGTGGCGGAGTTCATTCTTTTCTACTGTAGACCCACCGACTAAATCGAGCTTTGGGTGGAGAAAACCCTCAACCAGCGTAACGCTAAATCCTCCCTCTGTTGTTTTATGTTTCAAATTCCACAGGGTAGTCATATTTCCCGTTTTGACTATTTTCAGTAGATATGCCGACCAGATATCGACGCTGTCGATGGTGTATTGGAAGAGGCTTACTGGTCGCTTCCTGATCTGTGCTTTCAAACTCTGAATACCAACTTCTTCTTCTGCCCCTACAGTTGAGGCTGCTAGACTGAAAGCTAACAATACTGCTAGAAAAACACACCATTTTTTCATCTGCTACCTCCTTAAACTTCTTGTTCTTCCTCACCTACATAGTAGGCGAATATGAACATAGCTAGACTCATTGCCCAATCCATAGTTATTTGCTTATTGAATTTTTTTAGTAGTAAGAACTCATGGGCAGCAATTGTGCCCCATCCACTGTCGGGTTCCCATCCTACTCTTTCTATTTCTTCAGACGTAAATGCAAACCTGAGTATGGCTTCAGTAAGACTCAGTGCATGCTTTTGTTCCTCAAGCGTAAGCACTCCTGAAACCATAGGTGTAGCCATGCTTGTTCCAGAGACTTTTGCATAGCTACCATCCAGCCAACATCCCAACAATTCTACCCCCGGTGCCATAATAACTAATCTCGGCCCAAAATTACTAAAGGGCGCTTTTTCACCCAACTTGTTAATAGCACCGACGGCAACAGTGTGTTTATTATTAGCTGGAAACAAGAGAGTGTTAGCCTCATTTCCGCCAGCACAAACGACTATGATTCCTTTATCCGCCAATCGTTTCAGTATGGGTTGGATTCTCGTGCCTGTATAATCTCCCCCGGCACTAACGTTAATTACCTCACACTCCTCCTGTTCAGCCCATAGCAATCCCTTTTCCAGCCAAGTCCAATCCCCACTGCCATCATCTCCTAAAATCTTGGCTATATATAATTTGCATTTTGGCGCTATTCCTTTGAACCTGCCATCAGCTCCAATGCACCCTGTTACCCAGGTGCTATGCAGATTCTTGTCCCGAATGGGATCATCGGAAAAGTTGACGGACTTTTCGATTTCAATGTCTGGATGATTAGGTAATCCGGTATCCAGAATTGCGACCCGTACGCCTTTGCCTTCAATTCCTTTCTCCCATATCTCCTTAATTCTCATACGCCTCATCCCCCAGTTGGAGAGTTCTTCTTGGGCCAACGCCATCGGCACCCTTTCCACCCGGTAGGGTGGTAGATGAAGTCTATCTTTTCTCATGTTAACCTCCTTGTTTTATTTTTTATTCTCTTTAATGATTCAGCTAAATCCCAGCAGTTTCCGAAGTCAACGGTTAGCAATACCAGACTGCCTACTGCACCAACGATACAAAATACCAAAGCGATCCATATCATTTTATATCCTCCTTATAGCTCTATAACACTCATCTCAAACCTCTTTAAATGAAAATAACTTGCATTATTCCTGGGGGAGGGGCGCTTCCTCGTCCATCCTGTAAACTTTGTTCTGGACAGCGACATATAGTTTGTTGCCCAGAGGCCATACTGCTCCTTTGGTCCGATATTTCCCGTGACTATAAATAGGAGTTACGGAAAATGTTTTAAGATGCTCCCAACTGCCTGGGTGCCCCGTAGGAGTCCGGTAAAGATAATAATAGGTCGGACTGGGAGGATTATTCATGTGATGCGACCCAAAGAGCCACCACATGTTACCCTCATAAATGCAAGCACCAACAGCATAATAGGCAGTTAGAGAGAAAAGCTCATCCGATAAAGAGCTGCCGTCAAATCTATAAAGTTTAGTCTTACCATCGGTTCTTCTTCCCATAGCCAGATATAGATAACCGTCTATGAAGGGTAAGGCCATGTCCCAGTATCCTGTGGCAATATTGCAAAGAGCGGGAGCATCAGCCCAACTGGTTTGAATGCCTCTCCGTGCCCAAGTTTTGGACGTTGATTTTTTGCTCCCAAGCGCATAGACATAGCCATCATAGGTAAGGATTGACCAGAAAACGAGCTCGCCCCCGAACCAGTAGTCGGCCTGCGGCCAAGAAGTGCCGTCCGAGCTGTAGAGAATTTTCGTCTCTTCCAGCCCGCCCCTGACAAAGCCGGCATATATGTGGCTTCCCAGAACTGCCATCCCGATGCCCCAGGGCCAGTCGTCATCGTGAACCACAGTCCAGTCGGTAGGGTCAGCAGGATTCATACGGTAAATACGGCCCCTGTTCTCAGTGTTACAGAAGAGCGTGCCAAGAAACTCCTCTATGCCCGTGACAGACTCGCCCGCACCAAGTTTCTTGAGACGGGTCCAGGGGGGGAAGTTATACAGCTTGGGATAGCCATAGGTACCAGCATATAGTTTTCCTCTCCAATCCCGCAGAGACCAGAAAAAGGCATCTGAAGTGGTTCCTATCTTCACGAATTCCCTTACAATGGGAGTTACCTTTATAAATGTCTTTTGTGACCAGCCTGAGTTCAGATGGTGGTGGTCGGAGGCTATCGCATAAATGCCGAAAGTCCCTGCTCTATTGTATGTGTGATAGAATGTTTTCGCTTGCCCACTCGGGAGGAAGTCAGACCATTCAGATTCAACTCCATCTCCGAAAGTGACTTTATATGCGATTCTATCACCATCACGGTCATGGGCTACGACAGAAATAGTGACGCTCTCCTCCATTTTTGCAGTCGTGGGACAACTTATCTCAGCGACACTGGGGGGTCTATTCTTGTCGGGGCCTATACAGCTACTAAGACCCAATACCATTACAAATATCAAAATAATCGAAATATTCTTAAACATTTATCTTCCCCCTTTTTTAAGAAATATCCTCTTTATAGAGTCTTCCATAATGCCAAGTCCCGGCCCCGGTCGGATCGACTCCGCTGTAAAACACCTTTATGGTGCCGCCGTTCGTGGTGGCGTCTCCTCCGCCTCTGTTATCTAACGTCCCCGCCACTAAAATTGCGTCGGCGACTGCGCATTTTAGGAGAAGGCCCCCGCCCGCTCCGTGTCCCCCGTTTCCGCCATTCGCGCCGTTTTGCGTGCTCCAACGAGCAGTTCCTCCCGATCCTTTCAAACGAGTTCCTGCAGTTGCGGCGTTTCCGCCAGCTCCTCCGTTTCCACCATTCAAATTTCCAGGATGCGTTCCGCTTTGACCGTTGTCTCCGTTTCCACCGTTACCTCCGCTATTCCCTTTGGCTTCAAGATTCCCTGATATATCTATGGAAGTCGTGGCGTATAGTTTTATCCAGCCGGCACCGTATCCGCCAGCTCCACCGCCTCCGCCTCCTGCACCCGATGCTGTGGCACTGTCAATAACTTCACCATCACCGCCTCCACCGCCGCCTCCTGCGCCTCCGCCTTTGCCACGAAGGAGCGATTCATCAACCGATACATCGTTATTGTCATTGGGAACTGTTCCATATCCCCCATTGCTTGCCGCTCCACCAGCGGTTGCGGGCACGTGATCTACTCCTACATCACCCTTTGCTCCAATTCCACCCGACCCCTTAATTCCAGCTCCCGTTCCGCCTCCACCATTACCGCCATTCCCGCCATTACCACCTCTCTCTTCGGAACCAGTCCAGTAACCTGGATTACCATTCTCCCCATTTTCGCCACCAGCTACGCCGCTTCCGCCTCCACCGCCGCTTCCCTCAACTCCATAATAATAACGCCCTCCGCCACCGCCTCCACCAGCTCCACCGCCTCCGCAGCCCTTTTCGGAGGCAACGATAGCTCCATCCACATCCACATCGACGGCGTGGACCTCGAAACTACCATGGGTGGAGCCGTCATATCCCTTGACGGTAGCGGTGACGCCGGCGTTGACTTTGAAAGCCCCTATGTTGGTGTGAACTCCGCCAACCTCCACGTCGGAGGCAATTATCCAGTCTCCCCCCTTGTGGTCTCCTCCGCCGGTGTTGGTCCAGCCCACGAACCGGCCGGGAATCGAAAGAGTCAACTGAGTTAGGAAACCTACAATGTCAAGAGCCAGCTCCTTGACCTGAAGCAGCTCATTGCTCATCATCGAATTCGGTTCGGTGACTTCGACTATGGACTTCAGGTCGAGGCTCGGCAGATACTCGCCTCTCAGCTCTATCTTAGCCGGGACGATCCTGAATTTACCTAAATATATGTCCGCCATAGCCTGAGCAATATCACTATCTTCAATCGCGTCATTCTCGATTTTTAGCTCAATGCCCTCCGTGTCAGTGCTTTCTCCATATACGCCCGCTTGGCCTATCACCACAACCTTTTTTGTCCTGTAGCGAGAATCAGAGCCTAGATATTTCAGGGTTGAAAAATTTTCTCCTGATTTCAAACTTAGTTCTGGGTCAATAGACTCTGAAATAAATTGCTCAAATTTAACCGTGCCGTCGCCTAGGACTATGGTAGTTCCCCTTGCGACTTCTGAGAGCTTTTCCACGCACTCCGCAACCTTTTTCTTCTCGAAGGAGATCGAGATGAAGGTGAGATCGACATCCTCTATATCAACCTTGGCTGCCGCAATCCCTGCTTTGTTGATCAAGAGGTCGTCCATGATATACTTAAAAGACTTATTCTCGTAAATTAGCGGGTCAGAGACCCCCTCGCTAGTGGGCATCCCCACATAAATATCAAAGACATCTCGCAGAGAATCCTGGCAGGTCAAGAAAGCCTTTCCTTCCTTTGTTGCAAGTTCAATGGCTATCAGCTTCATATCCGCTTTTTGCAAAACCTCGGTATAGCCGGTCAAGGGAATGATAAATCCAGCGAAAACCTTGATTGTATCAGCTCCAACATAAGCCCTGTTGTAGAAAGGAGAGGAAGAATTGAGGTCGCTGAAATACTTATCAGCATTGCTCATTACGAGATTCTGGTCACTGATAGTCAGAAGTTTCGTCTCCCCGGGCTTATAAGTCATTTTCCTGTCAATCGGCCCCATAGACATAAGTTTATCCGTAATATCATAAAGGCTGCTGTTGATGTAGAGCCATATCCGCTTGGCGGGCGTGTTCGTCCGCTTTGCCTGCTCGGCAAGGAACTCGGCTGTGGCAGTAATCCGGACGATAGTCTGCTCGCTGGCCTCAAATGACTCGGCCAGGGCCAGGGCCTCCGTCAAGACGACGTCGGGGCAGGCGGGCGTATCTATTGATTCCTTGAGGGCGATGGCCTCCTCCAAGGTTAGCTGTCTTTCTATAGTGGGCAGGGATTCTAAAAGGCCGATGCTTTCTATAAAAGTTAAAGTAGGAGTCCAGCCTGCCATGTTGTCAAGATAGAAGGTATTGTCCGCCGACGCCTCGATTATCTTAAATTCTATCCTGTCGATGGCATCCTTATTGGCGTCGGATACTCCCGATATGTCCCACTCTTTAGCCTCCCAAGTATTAGCCACACTAATAGCGATGGTATATTCTGACCAAGTTCCGCCTAAGTCCCGTATCCTTAGCTTCAGGTTGCTCCCTGTCCTGGAGGCGCGAACATCGAACTTGATTTTCGAGTAGCCGGTCAGGTCTATC
>JABXJW010000228.1 GCA_013375395.1 Desulfobacterales bacterium | reverse complement strand
GCGGCGTACCATAAGTACGCCTCATTCCTCAGGATTGCGCCTAGCGGCTTGAAAAGAGGTGCGCGCCTTGAATTTGGCGCCTTTTACTTTGCCGTCTAATTTGGACCTTTTACGACACTGTCATGTTTCACATAAGGAAGATGGCGTGAAAGCTGGAAAAATCATAATCTTTGCAGTGGTTATCGGTTGCCTTGGTGTTGCAGGCACAGGTTATTGGTTCTATCGATATGCGGCCACGCCGACCGGCATCTCTAAGGCAACGGTCGCGGTGTGGATCAAACCCGGTCAAAACTTTTTCAAAACGATAGCTCAACTTCAACAAACAGGCATTATAAGGCACCCGAAGAGATTTCGGTTGCTGGCATATCTCAGGAGGGATGAAAGGCGGATCCGGGCAGGAGAATACTTGCTGGGCGCCTCCATGTCACCAGGCGCAATCCTCGATGTCCTGGTGCGCGGCGAGGTCCTGCTGCACAAGGTGGTGGTCCCTGAGGGGGCAACAGTGTCGACGATTGCACAGATCCTCGAAAGTGCAGGGCTCGTGTCACAGGATGCCTTTTTGCAGGCGGCACGCGACCCACGCCTCATAAAGTCCCTTGGCGTGGGGGGGCATACCTTCGAAGGGTATCTTTTTCCGGAGACCTATCATTTCCCCAAAGGGGTTGCTGCCGGACAGGTCATCAAGAAGATGGTTGCCCAATTTCATTCGGTCTTCGCAACCGATTGGCTTGGGCGTGCCCGTGCCATAGGCTTTACAACCCAGCAGGTGGTAACACTTGCCTCGATTGTGGAAAAGGAGACGGCAAGACCCGATGAACGACTTCGCATTGCGGCTGTGTTTGTGAATCGGCTCAAACGCGGCATGCGCCTTGAGAGCGACCCTACCGTCATCTACGGCATTAAGGACTTTGACGGGAACCTGACGCGAAAAGATCTTCAGACCTTAACCCCGTATAACACCTATCGGATCAAAGGGCTGCCGCCTGGCCCAATTGCCAGTCCAGGCCGGGCTTCCATTGCGGCCGTTCTTTATCCATCCGAAGAACCCCACCTGTATTTTGTGTCCAAGAACGACGGCACCCACCACTTTTCACGCACCCTGGCAGAACACAAGAAAATGGTTAGGAAGTATCAGCTTCGCCGGCACTAAGTTCAGAAACAGCTTCCTCTACACGACACGACGAGTCGCCATGCCGCCTGCCCGTTAGACGGAAACCTCGTATATAGTGTAGATGGCACAGTCGTTGTGCCATATATCGGGGGTTTGTGCTGCTCCACAAAGAACCACCCGGCCATTCCGTATGTCCCTAGTTCTAACATCCACGAATTATTTGAAAAACAATCTTCATTCTTTCGATTTTTTTCTTGACATTCCGAATTGGGAGCTATAGGGTGGTGCAAAGTGGATTAAAGTGGATGATCAAAGCAGACAAAGGTTAGAGCATGTTTCGCGGCAGTTCCTTTCATAATCTGGACCCGAAAGGTCGATTGATTATCCCGGCCCGTTTTCGAGATGCGTTGAAGCAAAGCAGTGTGGACGGGATTATGGTCTCCAAGATGGATCGGGCGCTGTTCTGTTACAGTTTTGAGCAGTGGCACAAGCTTGAAGAGCGTATCGCAAATCTTGCCGTGAAAAGTGATAACATGAGGCGATTTCGGAGGATTTTCATAGGCGGCGCCTTTGAATGCCAACTTGACAAACAAGGACGTATTTTGATTCCGCCGAGCCTGCGACAGTACGCTGGTCTGGGCAAAGAGGTTGTCCTTGTGGGTGTGCTGGAGCACTTCGAGATTTGGTCACGAGAAAGCTGGATCGAGGAGGATAGTAAATTCCAGGATGATTTGAAAAACGAAGATATGAGAAACGAGGTCGCCACACTCGGTCTTTAGGGTTGCGGAGCCATGCGATATCGTCATATCCCAGTCATGGTCAAGGAGGTCATCGACTATCTTGACTGCTCGTCCGGCAAGACTTACGTGGATGGTACCATAGGTGGCGGTGGCCATGCCCAAGCTATTTTGCAAGCTATCGGTCCGGATGGCTTTCTCATCGGCGTCGACAAAGACCCTGATGCCGTTGACTGCGCCGGAAAATTCCTCGGTCGGTTCAAATCCAACGTTCAAATCGTTCACGACAACTTTGTCCATCTGCCGCAAATTCTTTCCGGTTTGCACAAAAAAGGCGTGGACGGAATTTTGCTTGATTTGGGCCTTTCCCTTTATCAATTGGAAGAAAGCGGCCGGGGTTTCAGCTTTATGCGTGATGAACCCTTGGATATGCGTATGAATCCGGAAGCAGGAAAAACGGCTGAAGCACTCATAAGCGGACTGTCGGAAAAAGAGATGGCAGATCTCATAGCCCGTTACGGAGAAGAGCCTTGGGCTCGGCGCATTGCCAAAAGTATCGTGCGGGCCCGCGGCAGGAAAAGGATTAGGTCAAGCTTGCACCTTGCTGAAATCGTCAAGGGGGCCATTCCGCCCAGGCATCGTCCGCGGCGCATTCACCCTGCAACCAGGACGTTTCAGGCATTCAGGATCGCTGTGAACCAGGAACTGGAGGCCCTGAAAGTATTCTTGGACGAGGCGGTCGAACTGCTGAATCCAAAGGGGCGGCTCTGCATACTGTCGTTTCATTCTCTGGAAGACCGGATTGTCAAGGAGCGCTTCAAGGCCCTTGCCCGTGGATGTGAATGTCCTGCCGATTTCCCAGTGTGTGTATGCGGGAAAAGATCTCAGGTGCGTATCCTCACCAAGAAGCCGGTGAGGCCGTGTGAGGCAGAAGTCAGTGCGAATCCCATGGCTCGAAGCACTAGATTGCGGGCGGCCGAACGGCTGGCGGCGGCATGTGAGGGGCGTTGACAAACCGGAAAATTTCTATAAAGCGCCGTTCTTCGACGGCTGTATGGGTGGTATTTATCGTGGTCTTTATGGCGGAACTGCTGGTTTACAGCTGGTGTCGGGTACAGTATATGCATATAGGCTATGGAATCATTGAAGCCGGCCAGGAGCACCAGCGCCTGACAGCGGTTCTCAACGAGCTAAAGATAGAGCAGGCCCGGCTGAGATCTCCCGAACGTATCAGGCGCATAGCCCGGGAGCGAGGCCTGGTAATGCCTGATCCGAGCCAGGTCGTGGTGATGCCGTGAGAGATTACAGGACGAAAAAGCCAAAGGCCACCAAGTGGGTTCGTGTTCGGATCATTGTCGTCGGCACGGCGTTTTCGCTTTGCTTCGGCATCATCGTAGGCCGGGCCGTGCAGTTGCAGGTCCTGGACGGAAGCGAGCTTTCCCAAAAGGCCGCAGGCCAGTACAAGAAGGCTTTTCACAACAGGCCCCGACGAGGCAACATCTTTGATCGAAATTACAGGGAGCTTGCCGTAAGTACGGACGTCTCATCCATATGCGCTTACCTGCATGAGATTTCCGCTCCCAAAAAAACGGCCGCGGCCCTGGGGCGGGTTTCAAATCTGAAGCAAGGCCCCCTTGCCCGGAAGCTGTCTTCAGACAAGGGATTTGTATGGGTCAAGCGCCATGCAAGCCCCAAAGAGGTGGCGGCGGTCAAAAAATTGAGGCTGAAGGGAGTCGATTTTGTCACAGAGAGCCGCCGATTTTACCCCCTGAAGACCCTGGCTGCGCAGGTTATCGGATTTTGCGGAACTGACGGGAAGGGGTTGGAGGGGATTGAATACTATTACGACTCCTTTTTGAGCGGTCGTAAAAGCAGCCGGACCGTTTTCAAGGATGCCCTGGGCCAGTGCTTTACGGTGGGGGAGCCCTCCTGTGACGGCAGGGACGGATATAACCTGATTTTGACCATTGACAAGAACATTCAGTACATTGCCGAAAAGGCCCTGTGCGAGGGAGTCGGGGCATTTTCAGCCGACTCGGGCATGGCGATCGTCATGGCCCCAGGCACCGGGGCTATCCTGGCCATGGCCCACGCGCCTCAGTTTAACCCGAACGCATTTGAAGAATACGCCCCCTGGTCGTGGAGAAACCGTGCGATTACCGACTCCTTTGAACCCGGCTCTACTTTCAAGATGTTCCTGGCGGCCGCGGCACTGGAATCCGGTCTATGTACGCCTGATTCCAAGTTTTATTGCGAGAAGGGGAACTATCGGGTTCGAAGCCATCTCGTACATGACATCCATCCACATGAAACTCTTTCGCTGCAAGATATTTTGAAATACTCCAGCAACATCGGTGCTGCAAAGGTAGGCAAAAAGATCGGATACGCATTCTTTTATGATAAACTTAGGGCATTCGGTTTTGGAGTCAAGGCCGGCATTGACTGCCCCGGCGAGAGCACGGGTGGACTGCTCCCTGTTGAACGCTGGACGGAGATGGATGCTGCGGCCATCTGTTTCGGACAAGGCGTTTCTGTGTCCGCATTGCAGATTGCGGCTGCGGTTTCCGCCATAGCCAATGACGGGGCGCTGATGAAGCCTTATCTTGTCCAGAGGCTGACGGACCGAAGGGGACGTATTGTAAAGAGCTTTCAACCCACAAGGCTTCGACGCGTCATTTCATCGGAGACCGCAGGGCACTTGATGAGCATGCTCGAAAATGCCGTGGCGGACGGGAGCACCGGTGTGAATGCGGCCATGAGCGGCTATCGGGTCGCCGGAAAGACCGGCACGGCCCAGAAGGCCAGACCTGAAGGAGCAGGATATGCAAGGGACCGACACATAGCTTCCTTTGCTGGATTTGTGCCGGCGGAAAAGCCGGAGATTATGATCCTGGTGGTTGTAGATGAGCCCAGGAAGGACTATTATGGGAGTGTGGTAGCCGCTCCCGTATTCAGACGTATTGCCGCCGAAACGCTTCAGTACCTCAAGATTCCTCCCGGCTCGATCACCCCGGGGAACACGAGGAAATCTCTTACGGCTTCGAGGGAGGCGCAACGCATGGGGTGACGCTCGGCAGGCTCATTGACTCTTTGGCTGTGAAGCATTTGGCCGGCTTTGAGGATCATCTCATCAATTCCGTCCATTACGATTCACGCGCTGTAAGGCCCGGAGGTCTCTTTGTGGCCGTTAAAGGGCTCAAGTCTGACGGATACGCTTATATTGATGAGGCAGTCGAACGGGGAGCCGTTGCTGTTGTGGCGGAGAAAATGTGGCAGGGTGCGCCATCGGTTTGTATGGTACAGGTTGAAGGCGACAGAAGGGCGCTGGCTGCCGTTTCGGCTGCGTTTTACATGCAGCCGTCCCGCGAGCCTTCCGTCATCGGCATCACCGGAACCAACGGAAAGACTACCACGGCCTACCTGGTCGAGGCGATCCTTAATGCCGCCGGCTTCAACGTGGGGGTTATCGGCACTGTCAACTACCGATTTGGGGGACAGGCATTTCCCAGTCCGGTGACCACCCCGGAGTCCCTTGATCTTATGCGCATACTGCGCCGGATGGCCGACAGCGGCGTAAGCCATGTGATTCTTGAGGTTTCGTCCCATGCGCTCGATCTGGATCGGGTCGCCTCTTGTGAGTTCGACGTAGGTGTTTTTACTAATTTGTCCAGAGATCATCTCGACTACCACGAAAGCATGGAAACCTATTGGCAATGCAAGAAAAAACTCTGTGTCGATTACCTGGGGCCTGGGCCAAAGAAGACACATGCTGCTGCCGTCATCAACTGGGATGACCCAAGGGGAAAGGAGCTTGCCGAAGAGGTCTCCGTCAAATGCCTGCGCGTTGGTCTTTCACAGGATTGCCGGGTGCGGGCCGAAGACATCCATGTCAGCCCGGAGGGCGCCTCGGGCAGGGTGCAGGCCCCTGAAGGCCATTTTGATTTCAACAGTCGCCTGTTAGGGCGGCACAACGTGTAC
>JABXJW010000227.1:2490-5828 GCA_013375395.1 Desulfobacterales bacterium | reverse complement strand
AGAGCATGAAATATGCCATTTTGATCACGCTCCCCCAAAAAAAATAAAAGGGAATTTTTCCAATCCGGACAACCACATGCGAAATTTTTTCCAAAATCAACTGACCCCGTACGGCATCCGGCCTCCAGATCCGCTTCCAGCCCGTAGGTCTTACAGGCCGGAGGGTAGAGCCTACGCTCGGAGAGATCGAAAACCCCCTGCCCCGGAAGAGGGGCGCCGATCACTTACCCTGCGGCTCATCCATCTCCTTTTCCTCAGCCATGGCCTCGTCTTTTTGCAGGTTCTCCTGCCGCTCGGGTAAAAGGCTCGCCATCCGGCCGAGTGCGTCCAGCATACGATCAGTTTTGTCGTTCAATAGCCGCACCTCTTGTTGCAGCTCGGTTATTGCTTTTGTGCCAGCCGGGGGCTCTTTTTTGGCTGTGGCCGGCCGCGATTCGGAAACCTCTTTTTTTTGAACCACGGTATCGGCCTTCTTTTCTTGCGGCTTCTGTCGCAGCTCGGTGAAGAGTTCCTTCATCTGACCGAGTTCCACTATGATGCGATCCGCTTTATCGGACAATACCAGCATCTTTTGTTCGATCTCTGCTATCCCTGTGTCGTTCGGCGCAGGGTTTCTTGTCGTTCCGGCCGGCCGTGTCTTTGAAGCCGCATTGTCTTGTTCTGAACCACTGACAACCTCTGGCATGGGTAAGGCTGAAGAGTTCGAAGATTGAATATCGTCATTTCCGGGGGAGAAACCTTGCAGTGAGGTTCCGGGAAGAACAGCGGCAACGTTTTTTTGGACCAAATCTCCCTCTTTCCGTACTAAAGCTGTCACGACATTCGGCTCCTCGGCCTGGATTAGACCTGAAAACCCAAAAAAGGCGGCTATCGACAGATAGGCCGCAGCACAGAGAAACGCGTAAGTGCGAGGCTTTTTGGAAAAAATACTTTTGATATGCAGGAAGAGATAGACAAGGATCCCTGCGGGGATCAGAAATTCTATCAGGATGTAAGCAGGCTTTGAAAAAAAAGGCCAGTGTGCGAAAAAGGGGATATCGATAATTGCCTGTTTTAAAGTCAGGTTGTTTCGGAGACCTACGATGAGAGGAAAACAGGAAAACAGGGACAGGACAAAAAAAAAGAGGATCGTCAATAGATTGGCCCTTAAGAAAAAGAGGGAAGTGTGGACCACGATGGCCGCGCCCAGGAAATAGATGAACACCAGTTTATAGTAGGAGACACCAAAGATCAGAATATGCTGGTCCGCCTCAGGTGATTTTATCAAGAAGACCAACAAGAGAGGAGCCGCTAAGCCCACCAGGAAGAAACAGATCATAACAAAAAGGAGATTCTGCCCACCTCTCTCAAGAATCCTTTTTTGAAGAGATGCACCATTCTCCACGGGCTTACGATCTTTCGTTTTCTTCATATTTGGCACTTATCGATGAGACCCGCCCCGGCAACCGGCCGGTCTTCGCCCGGAAAATTCCGTATGCGTTCAGAGGTTCAGGGTTCAGAGGTTCAGGGTTCACCGTTCGGGGTTAGGAAGGTTAACAAAAGAAATTTGACCCTGAACCTCTGAACCTCTGAACCTCTGAACCCATGAACGGTTACAAGCTTCTTTCCCATCCCCATCACTATTGGCGAAGCGCAAAATACATCATATAGATGCACATTGTCAACCCCTATTGATACGTCTAGGTGCATTTACCAATGCCCCAACTTTGGGTAATATTTCCCATGTTGTTTCCCAAGTCCCAATGATTGAACCGGATCAATTGGAAGCCGTGGAACTACAAGCCATTCCCGATGTTCTCAACAACGCCCTGAAGGAATACAGGCATCTGACTACCGTGCTTGCCCGGAGAAAATACAGGCTTCACCCTATTTACTTCCTCTGTTCTAGTGATCTTAGGATAGTCTACCTCTTTGAAAATCTATCAAAATAGCAGACCTGGCGGCTGCTTGCTTTTATAGATTTTGGCAACAATCCGCGACGTATTGGGAACCAGTATCAAATGTCGTTTTGGCAGATATTGACCATCCCACTGCCGCACACGCTCAAACCAAAAAAGGATTGTTGGACAATGAACGGGGTGAGCGCATCAGTTACTAGTTAGTGTCTGCCCGAAAACCCTTAACTGCGAGCTGTCATTGCGAGGAGTGAGGAACGAACGACGAAGCAATCTCTTTGTTTTCAGGAGATTGCTTCGGTCGTGCCTCCCTCGCAATAACAGGAAAACTTTGATTTAGGTGGTTTTCGTTCAAGCACTAGTTAGTGTCCGTCCAGGGAGGTCCTACATGAATGAAAAGGCCATCAGAAAGCAGCTCGGTATGCGGATAAAAACCCTTCGGGAGCAGAAAGGCTGGCGCCAGGAGGACATTCAAGACAAAACAGAGTTCAGCTCGCGCTATCTGGGAAGGATTGAAAGGGGAACCGTCAACCC
This sequence comes from Desulfobacterales bacterium, assembly GCA_013375395.1. GTDB lineage: Bacteria > Desulfobacterota > Desulfobacteria > Desulfobacterales. Next base: position 3,399 of record JABXJW010000227.1, on the reverse strand, counting down.
GACGCTTGATACCCTGCTTCGGCTATGCGAGATTTTCGAAGTGGAGTTGAGCGAACTTTTCAGGCTTATTGATACCGAAAAAGAAACATCGCTTCAACGCGAGAAGCTGGTTGTCAAGCTCACTACAATCATTAGGTCCGGGGATCCTGACAGGCTCAGGAAACTAGGAGTATTCATAGATGAGATTTTGTAATGCCGGTACGCCTTGTGCCCACTTGCCTTGGACAATGCAGCCTTTCCACTGCACAAAGCTTCAGTGGCGGAACTGTTCACAGGAGCACTTCTGTAAAGCTATTTTTCCTCCGTCAGATAGTTCACCAGCCTGGTTGTCACGGATATACAAATGGCGACATTGTCAATAAGGATTTTGAATGCCGTTGAAAGTCGATCGTATTCTTTTTGCAGGCTGTCCGCATCAAGCTTATTAGCCTCAAAATTCTTTGATGCCAACACCGAAGCATAGCGAGGTTCATGGCCAATATCCACAAACGGCACATGCCCGAACACGTCGCCTTTCTCAAGAGTCAATAGTCGTAAAAAACCCTTCGGGGTCTTCCGTATCACATGGGCCTTGCCCTCTGCTATGGCAAACACCTCCTCTTTTGAAGAACCCTCTTTTATGACCACCTTATTGTCCTTGCTCAATCCGTCAGACTGGCTTTTTTTTGTGAACAACTCTACAGCCCTGTCCGTAACCTTTTTCAGCCGTGCATCCAAACTAACGAGGAGCCCTCCGAAATCGGATGACAAAGACGAATACTCTCGGGAAAGACGCTGTGTATCCAACACGCCGAGTTGAACGTCGCCCACTGCTGTGGCAGTAGCACTTCTAACATGCCCTCCGAGAGAGAAACATGTGAAAGCTCCGATAAGCCCCCCCTCTCCAAGCTGCGCTATATGCAGGGGGCC
>JABXJW010000227.1:0-2480 GCA_013375395.1 Desulfobacterales bacterium | reverse complement strand
CCTGGTTATCTTTACCGCACCTTCCAATATGACCCAAATCCAGTTACCGTGCCCCCCCTCCTTGACTATCCTATCTCCGTCACGAAATTCCTCTTCGTCAATGATATACATGTAATCGATTAAAGGCCCTTTTATGACCGGCATGGCATCACTTTCGGCGTATTGCCACCCACCTCTTTCCATGGCAGATCCTTCGTCGCCAGACGGAGGCCCCACCTTTTTGATAACTCCTTCGTCCAGCATCTTCATGGCATCGAGAACAATCCCCATTCGGCTATTTTTGATCACACGTTCTACTTGAACGCTCTGTTGATGAAACTCGAACTTTCCTTCCATCCATCCAAACAGAGAGTAAATGGCATCTATGCCACTCAATGGTCCACTGGAGGCATTTACGGGGTTGCCCTCCACAAAATATATCAGTCCGGGCGTTGGGGCATGCGGACTGGTTAGGCGCAATGTCCCGGTGCTGTTGTTCCCGCCAAGCATTTGGAAAACATCTGCCAGGCTGACAAATCTCAAGTCTCCGACAAGTAGAGCTTTACCATCCATGATAAACCATCAACGCGCCCATTTCAGTTCTTGCTGGAGATGGTGCAATGTCAGATTCATGCATTCCTTAAGAGTACTTGCGACACCCGTTCCATTCAAGGCGCTTGCCGGAAAGGAGGGGACCTTAAGTTTTTCGTTCAGGTCTCGCTCAATTACGTCTATGGCCAATAGCGGAATAGCCTCCTTGGCAAGATCACGCTTGTTGTATTGAAGAACCAGCGGAATTTTGAATATGCTCATGTTCTGTTCTGCCAGGTTTTGCTGTAGGTCCTTCAAAGACAACATGTTTTCTTTCCGGCGGACCTCAAGCGAATCCGCAACAAACACTACGCCGTCAACACCCTTGAGAACCTGTTTTCTCGTGGAACCATATTTTACCTGCCCGGGCACAGTGTAAAGCTGAACCTTGACTTCGCAACCTCTGATCTTGCCTAAACCAATGGGAAGAAAATCAAAGAAAATGGTGCGATCACCCTGGGTATTGATGGAGACCATGTCGCCTGTAGTTTGTTTCTTAAATGCCTTGAAAATGTATCGCAAATTAGTGGTCTTCCCACCTCGCCCGGGACCGTAGTAGACAATCTTGCACTCTATGACCCTATTTCTTGTATCAAAAACAGCCATCAAGATTTCAATAGGTTGCAGACATCCCGAGACACGAACTTAGGGGCTTCACCCCAATTGGAATGATGGAAAAATGGGTATTGGGACAATGGGACAATGTAGTATTGGGTGAATTCCTCACCTGCCTGCCTGCCTGCCGGCAGGTGACGGGAAAGTCAATAAATGACAAACTTCCTTCTAAAATCAACACCCAATATTCCATCATTCCAACATTCCATGTGCGAGGCGAAATTCAAGCCTCAGAAACCCCTGTACTTTCAATAAGTTGTAGAAATTCCGAGACACTTAATTACTGTCTATCGTTATGTCCAAAACATAGTCCCCTCGCTTGGGACCGGTGTTTATTCTCTTGTTTCCGGAAATGATGCCGTCCCCCTTGAATATGGCTATACGGGAATAGAACTCAAGGTTTCTCAAGCGGACTCCTGATTTGAAACTGTCTACCAGATCATGGTCTTTTTCCGAGATGATCAAGCTTATAACATTACCGGACTGAAAAGTCACATCAAACTCCATCATGCTCCCTTTGCGGGGGCCATTTTCCAATTTAACCACGACTGAAAAGATATCCGGCAGAACTTCGTCCTTTTCCGTATCCTCAGATCTCTTAGCCCCCCTCTCGACCACTTCCGGCAGTTCTGTCCGGGTACCCTTCTTTTTTAAAATGTCGGCAAGAAATGACCGGATATTCCTTAGCTGTTCCGTGGACAGCAACTCGCCGGATACCCATTGTCGGAATTGATCGATTGCTGCATCAGTCGAAGAAAGCGCAAGGTGACACCTGATGATGTTCTTTGCAGCAACAAGAGGCAAAGCACCCTGCTCCAGCAGTCTGTTAAATTCCGCCAACGCCCTCTCATACTGACCAAATTTAGCAAGAGCCACAGCCCCTTCGATCGCGGCTGCATCCTTGTTTTTCGAAAATGAAAACAACCTCTTAATCAGATCTTGCACCTCTTGACTAAGTTCCGGCGCCGCTATTTCTTCGTCCAACACAGCCAGATCTTTTTCGATACCCATGATCTTGTTTTTGATGGTATTTATCAGCTTCTCATTATCGGCAAATCCTTGGTCCTTTTCGATCAATTGAAGGATCTGCCGGTACTTTTCTCTGGATTCCACTGAAAGGCCCTGAGTGCGATAAAGCTCCGCCTCTTTTAACAACGACTTCACTTTTTCCTTATTAGCCATTTAATGGTCTCGTAAAAAGCTAGATTATGCCGCTTCGCGGCACTGTAACCGAAAATAACTTGTCAATCATATCAAAGGGTTATGATTTAGTTATTTGAAAGTCCAAATTAGAC
>JABXJW010000226.1 GCA_013375395.1 Desulfobacterales bacterium | reverse complement strand
GAGGCGTACTTATTGTACGCCGCAGTGACGAAGGATGCAGCGCAACGCAGAAGTTGGACTTTTTACGAAGCCGTCAAATATTGATGCCTCCACAGTTCAGACGGCCTGCCTGCCACTCAGTACCTTTCTAATAACGATATCATCATATGTTGACATAATATCCCTACGGCTGATCACTCCCATGAGATTTTCAGGATTCTGCTTGCCGACCACAGGGATTATGGAAAAATCCCCTTGGACAATCCTGGTGAGGGCTAAAAACAGGCTGTCGTCTTCTGTTACGGTGACAAGATCGCGCGTGGCAATGTCTTGTGCGGTCAATGTCTTCTCGTGATTTTCATCAAAGGTCTTCTGACAGTCGGACAAGGAAAGTATACCGATCAGCCGGCTCTTGGCATCAACTACCGGAAAGCTGTTAAACTTGCTGTGATAAACAAATTGCCTGAGTTCTCTTAGGGGTATATCCGCTGCGATCGTATCTGTTTCTCGCCTCATGGCCTGGCGTACGGATATGTTTTTCAGTTGGCTGATTTCGCGATCTGATTCGATATCTACTCTGTGGTGTCTTGATTTAATCTCTTTAACCCTCTGGTTGTAGTATTGGATCACCTCCCTGCGATCCAGCATCCCCAGCAAAATGGAGTGATCTTCGTCTCTTACAACAGGGAGCCTGTGAAGGTTGCGAACAGTAAACTTCTTGAGTACTTCATTGAGGTCTTCAGACGATGTTGTGACAATGATATTCGGGTTTGCGATATCTTTCATGACTACAACATTGCCAATCCCAGTATCAAACAGAATGCCTCTAACATCGTTGATGGAAAATATGCCGGTCAGCCGGTTTTCCTTGTTCACCACCGGAAAGTAGTGCTGGTCAGTTGAAGAAAACATCTTTCTGAAGTCCGTCAACGGCATATCTTCAGGGACCGCTTTGACTTTTCTAACTTGCGGAATCAGCTCTTTCACCCTAATGGTGCCGAGCACGTCTACAAAGAAGTCCCCGCGGTGTGCATCGGAGTCCATCCTGGTCGGCACCTGCTTGACATAGATCGTCCATCTTCGGGAAAGCAAGTAAGCGAGCGTGCAGACCAGCAGGCTGGGCAGCAGCAGGTGATATGAATTGGTCATCTCGCTGACAAAAATAATGGTTGAGATCGGGGCATTGGACACGGCAGCAAAGAACCCTGCCATGCCTACCACCACGTAGGCCCCGGGCTCGGTCACAATCCCCGGCGCGATTGCATGAAAGACCCTGCCCACTGCTCCCCCAAAGGCGCCCCCAATGACCACGGACGGACCAAATACGCCGCCGCTGCCCCCTGAACCGATAGAAAAAGAGGTGGTCAGTATCTTTCCAAAGGCAAGACCCAACAGGAAAAGCGTGGGAAGCTCATTTTGTAAAGCCTTTTGGGCATAGCCGTAGCCGAATGACAGGGTTTCAGGCAGAAAAAAACCGATGGCCCCGGCACACAGGCCGCCGATGGCCGGTTTGAGATGATTTGGAATCTTTACTGCCTTGGCAATGCGGTGCACGCCGTAAAAGGTTTTGATGTATAGGACCCCGGCGCCGACCAGGACGAATGCGAGCACAATGTAAGGGCCCAGCTCAAGGGGGTTTTGAAAGACAAAATCCTGAGTTTGAAAGAGTGAGCCCCATCCGAACACGAGGCAGAAGAGACAGTAAGCCACGACCGAAGAGATGCCGGCCGGGATGATAACGTCAGGCTCAAATTCAGGGTCGCGGTAAAGTACCTCGGCCGCAAAGAGTGCTCCTGCCAGCGGCGCACGGAAGACACTTCCTACTCCGGCTCCGATGCCTGCCGCCAACATGATTCGACGTTGCCGGTCGGACAGTTTAAGCATTGTGGCAAGGTACGAGCCAAAGGCGGCCCCGATCTGGGCGATGGGCCCCTCACGGCCTCCTGAACCACCGGAGGTTATAGTGACCGCCGAGGCGATGGTTTTAACAAACGGGATCCTCCCTCTGATAAATCCCCCCTTGTTGTGGTAGGAATCTATGGCCGCATCTGTCCCGTGGCCTTCTGCTTCGGGCGCAAAGGTGTAGACAAGCCATCCGCTTATAATGCCCCCCAGCGCGGGCAGAAAAAAGAGCATCCAACGATTGAAAGGTGTGTCTGTTGGCGGCAAAAGGTGAGACTCTCCAGCGGGCGCAGGCGGACGGTACCCTGCCATCTGATCCATGAAGAAGTGCGAGCCTAACTGGCAAAGGTACTGAAAGGCAATGGAGCCAAGACCGGCAATGAGGCCGATCAGGATATAGTATGATATCCATTTTCCTGCTGTGGTAATGCGCGAGGTTTCGAACTTGAAGTTGAAAAAGTTTGGCCGCGTTTTCTTTTTCAAATGGATTGCCTTTTGGTTAAATGTTTGCTACTGGAGACTTCGTGATTCGTTACACTGTTCAAAATCTGATCGTCGGTGGAGCGACCGTGTTTTCAAAGACCTTACCTAAAATTGTTGCGAATTAACTTATATAATGACGCTCAAACCCTGGGTCAAGAGAAAAGGCGTAAGCGGAGATAGTTTTGGGGGGTTGTCATGTTTGTCTCTGAACGAATCAGAGCTATCAAACCTTCTCCTACGTTGGCCTTAAATGCAAAGGCCGTTTCCATGCGAAAGGCCGGAGTGGATGTAATCAGCTTCGGTGTTGGAGAGCCGGATTTCGATACTCCTGCTCACATTCGCAAGGAGGCCGTGCGAGCCATTGAGGAAGGGTTTACGCGGTACACGGCGGTCGGCGGGATACCTGAGCTCAAAAATGCCGTCATAGAAAAATTCCGGAGAGACAATAACCTCAACTACGAGTCAGAGGAGGTCATGGTCTCCTGCGGAGGCAAACACGTACTTTACAACTTGGCTCAGGCCACCTTGAATCCCGGCGATGAGGTTATCATCCCCGCCCCTTACTGGGTCTCCTATCCTCCAATTGCGGTTCTTGCAGACGCCAAGCCCGTGATTGTGCAAACAAGGCAATCCGAGGACTTCAAGTTATCCCCTGAGGCCTTTGAGGAGGCCGTCACGCCACGAACCAAGCTTTTGATTCTCAACAGCCCGTCGAATCCAACCGGCTCGGTCTACAGCCGATCCGAACTGGAAGGCTTGGCCGAAGTCGTCTTAAGACATGACATCTGCGTGGTTTCGGACGAAATCTACGAAAAACTTATTTTTGACGGCAAAGCCTTCTCCAGCATCGCGCAGGTAAGTGATGAAGTAAAAGCAAAGACCTTTGTTGTCAACGGGCTGTCCAAGACTTACGCCATGACGGGCTGGCGCATCGGATATGCAGCCGGAGCCCGCGAAGTCATTGCAGGGATGACGAAAATCCAGAGCCAGAGCACCTCAAACCCCAACTCCATCGCCCAGAGGGCCGCCATCGCGGCCTTGAATGGACCACAGGATTCGGTGCAGGCGATGGTCGATGCCTTTGACGAGAGGCGCAGGTACCTTATAGAACGATTGAATGCCGTGTCGGGGGTCCGTTGCAACATGCCCGGAGGGGCTTTTTATGCATTTGCCGATTTTGCTCGTTATTTCAAAGAGACTCCGGAAGGGGTCCGCATAGGCGGCTCTGCCGATCTTTGTGAATATCTTTTGACCGGGGCGCGTGTGGCGCTCGTGCCTGGGATCGCCTTTGGCCAGGACGATTTTATGAGATTTTCCTGCGCAACCGGTCTTGAGACCATCAAGGAGGGGCTTGACAGGATAGAGGAGGCGCTGGGCAAGCTGGGTTAGTCACTGGTCAACGGTCACTAGTCACTGGTCAATGGTCAGTGGTGCAAAGAATTATTATGCATAGCCTTAGTGACCAATGACCAATGACCAATGACTGACCAGTGACTGATGGCCGATTCTAGTGGGCATTTCTTTTTGATGCCTTCAGCGGATTGATCTTTGTCCCTTTGGCCTCGTCTGTATCCTTAACGTGGGTGGCAAGGTTACACTTGCCGCTTTTCCACTTGACCGAAGGGTCCGGGCAGGCTGTGCAGTACCACCCGGAAGCTAATTCGGAAGTGCGGCTGCATCCCCGGCATTGTTCCACGACGCTATGGCAAGTGCCGCCGTTGAAGGAACAGCCTTTCTTGGTCATGAAGACACACTCCACGCCCGGCTTTACAGTTGTACAATCCATCGTAACCACCCCCTTTCTTATTGTGCTTTGATTGTAGTGTGTGATTATATGTATGATGAAAGAGCGATTTAGGCAAAGCTAACATTTATATCAATCTATTGGCTCCTTGTCAACAATATTTTAGTAAGCTTGTAACTGTTTGTCCTCGGAGATTTTTTTTGGATGGCTCTCAGGCTTCAGGGATGGCTCCTGAATTGGAACGCCTTTTGCATAAATTAATCGTTCACATAACGGCAAAAGGTCTTGACGATTTGTGTCCAAAAATACAGATTGGATAGTGTGTCCATCCAGAAATGGTAGATTTTGTCCTAAGACAAGGCCGCACAAGGATTGGCACCGCAGACGTAGCAGCGCTACGTCGAGGATGACAATCCGCGGAGAACGCGGTATTGGGGCAAAAGATGCCATTTCTGGATGGACACTGGAAGCGAGGTGACCAATGCCCGTCTATTTGTGGAAAGGACAAGACAAGAAGGGGGCCGTTCAGAATGGTGAGATTGAGGCGGCTGATGAGTCTCAAGTGCGAGCCCGGTTGCATCGCATGCAGATCAGGCCCACTAAGATAAAGAAAAAGCCTGCGGATCTTTTTGAAAATCTCTCTTTCATGCAGCCCAAGGTGCAAACGTCGGATGTGGTGGTATTTGCAAGGCAATTTGCAACCATGATCAATGCCGGCCTTCCCCTTATTCAGTGCCTTGATATTTTGCAGTCCCAGGAAGAAAACAAGACTTTCAAGAAAATGTTGAAGGAGATCAAGGACAGCGTGGAAGGTGGATCAACCCTTGAAGACGCCTTGAGCAACTACCCGAATGTATTTGACGAACTGTTCGTTAACATGGTTGCAGCAGGAGAGACCAGCGGTATCCTGGATACGATTTTGAACCGCCTTTCCGAATACATGGAAAAGGCCATGAAACTCAAAAAACAGGTAAAGGGGGCCATGACCTACCCTATCATAGTCTTTGTTGTTGCCGCGTTGGTGATTGGCGTGATCTTGGTCTTTGTCATCCCGGTTTTTGAGAAGATGTTTGCCGACTTCGGTGGAGCCCTGCCGGCGCCCACCCAGATCGTGGTGGGCATGAGCAGGCTTGTCAAGGGCAATATCCACTATATTATTGCCGCTATCGTGCTTTTTTCTTTTGCATTCAAGCGGTTTTACGCCTCTAAGCAGGGACGTGTCCTGGTGGACGACTATTTGCTCAAGCTGCCCGTATTTGGCTCCCTGCTGCGCAAGGTGGCTGTGGCCAAGTTTACTCGCACCTTGGGCACAATGATCAGCAGCGGGGTGCCCATCTTGGACGCACTCGATATCGTGGCAAAGACTGCCGGCAACAAGACCGTTGAATCGGCCGTCTACAAGGTCCGATCGGCTATCAGCGAGGGGCGCACAATGGCAGACCCTATGGGTGAGAGCGGGGTGTTTCCTTCCATGGTGGTGCAGATGGTGGCAGTGGGAGAATCTGTGGGGGCACTGGACTCCATGTTGTCAAAGATTGCCGACTACTACGATGACGAGGTGGATGCTGCTGTTGAGGGCCTGACCTCCATGATTGAGCCCTTTATGATGGTCTTCTTGGGCGTTACCATTGGCGGGTTGGTTGTTTCCATGTATTTGCCCATCTTTAAGATGGCGGGCATGGCCGGCGGATAGTGCACCGGTCGTGGTCAGCTCTAAGGTTATGATTTTACAGAAATATTTGCCTGGAAGACTCAAGTGGTTGATGTTTTTGCG
>JABXJW010000225.1 GCA_013375395.1 Desulfobacterales bacterium | reverse complement strand
CAAAAATCAGCATGGTCGGCCACTTCAAGGGTTTCTTGTAAAGCAGGAAGGAGTTGTGTTTCAATGTTGTCGAAGATGCGCGGCATTAAGTGATCCTTTCAGAATGTTTGATGGACTGTATAGAATCCTTTACGTCGACGAAAGAAGCATATTTAGCTCTATTGCGGTCATTCGACCGGAGTGTTAGAGTTTTTTTCTGGCGTAGTTCCAAGCTCTTCCGCCACAGCCTGTCGCAGATACGCATGCTCCAGCACCTCGACCTTCCCCCCAAACCCAGAACCCAGCTCATCACCTCGCATAGACCTCCGACCTCCATGGTCACTGAACCAGTTCCGAGTTTGGAGTTTGGTGTTCCAAGTTTCTGGCAGCCTTCTCGTGCGGCAGCCTGGAAGGAACGCCATGCACCATCACAGCGGTTCCAGGCCCGGTTGATTGCCTCATTGAGTCTTTCGTTTTTGGAGAGATGGTAGGATTCAGGAGAGAGACCATCAAGATCACGGTCCCCTTTTGCAATGCGCTGAAGGATCTCTACGGGCAGCAGGGTTCCTTCTGTTTTGATAGTGGTGAAGGTCTCTCGGTGTCTTTGGCGCATGCTAGGAGTTCACCACAAAAAAGTTTGACAGGATAACGGGATGAACATGATATGAATTCTGACCATGTTTCATAGATCGGTAGATTGAATCAAGAGCTTTTCCATTTCTCCAACAAAACCTTTGGCCTGATCAAGACTCTTTCACCTGTTCAGGTTCAAAGTTTACTATCGGTTGATAGTCTCCGCGTTGACGGCTGTCAAAAACATCCTCATAGAAATGCCCCCAGGATACATCGAGCAGACCGGTTTTGACCAGATCGCGATGCAGAGCACTACGAACAGCTTTGTGCTTCTTGAAGGTCTTTCCTTGGTTTTGCATAACAGCGCTCACCGCATAAAAACAGGCGTAATATACTCGGTTGACAGCAGGTGATAATCTGCCTGCCAGATATTCGCTCTCGGCAGACTCAAGGGACTCCCTGGCTTTTTCCATCCAGTATTTTATTAGCGCTTCTTCATGGCCATTGCCTTTTAATCCGTCGGTCATCATGTGGCTACTACTCCATCTCTGGTGATTTCATCATGTACAGGAAAAACTGAAAAGAGACCGTCGTCAAACTCATCAACCGTTGTGTCCAAAATGCTGAATATAACGTCATGGGATAGACCTAAGTCAAAAAGTGCATGAATAATGGTCTGCCTCTCCCTCCAGTGAATGGGTCGCGTCGTCAAAAGCATCAGATCAATATCAGATTCCTCATCGTCATCCCCCCGGGCCTTTGAGCCAAAAAGGATGACTTCTTTTACAGGGAATCTTTCTTTCAGCATCGCGGAGGCTTCTAATATAGCTCTTTTTTCCCGTTCACTGAGATTCAAGTCATCCAAGTTCTTCATAAGATCTTCCTTTCTTAATCACTTGCGCAAGCTAAAGCTTGCGCCTACCACACCGTATAAAATTTCCTCGCCTACGCACGGTTACCGGAAGCACCTGAACTTCCTGCTGTCCAGCTATTATGATATCATATCACTGGCAAATAAACATAAATTCCAAGCACGTCAGGCGGAAGGTGTGGCTCGACCTTGTATCGCAGGCCGCGAAGGCGGGCTGCTGTCCTGACCCGTCGGTGTGCCTGGAGAAGTTCCTCATAGGCCAAGCTCTTTCCAGAACCAGTGCCGGTTGTTAGGACATAGTTATTTCCTGTTTTAGCTGCTTTGACTGCATCTGATTGGTGTCGGTGGAGACGTAATGGCTTTCCCCCCTCTTGCCGGTCCTTCTCAGTTCTGAATATGCGACTACACTCCTCGTGCAGAATTTCTTGTTGAACCAATTCATCAATCCATTCGCCAGGCTCAAAGGAGGGATTCATCTGGATGAGAGGATCAGGCCAAAGGAAGCCATTTTCTAAGTTTTCCTCAACATGGTCGCGAATCCGTTCATCTTGGATCAGGATGAAGCTCTTGACGTAGTCTGCGTAGTCTTTGACCAGTCTGTTGCGTAGTCCGAAGATGTTCATATTGGCTTATCTCCTAAGTCTGGCTTCAGCGACCTAATACTGAGGAATGTCAGCATGTTGGAGAAATTTTTTTGAATTGTGAATCTGTTTTACGGATGACCCAGATGGTGGCCAGATGACGCGACACGGTGTCGAGATGGGGGGATTCCCGCCCGGTAAGCCAGGCCACAGTCGCACCCTGCTTTTTGGACTCAATAGTCCGCAAGATGCGCCATCGCCCGGCTAACTGGTCGTCCCGCATGCTGTCCCCCCTCTCAGCGGTTTTGGGTAAGCATTAAGATGCCATGTTTCTTATTGATTTAACGAAATTTCCTACCAGGAACCAGCACCAAAGTAAAGGCCAAAGCCCAGACTTAACCTGCATTATGGCACGACAACTGTGACAGATACGGTCATACTTGGGCATTTTCTTAAACGAAACCCTTTGACCAGCCCAATCATCGTCAAATATAAAGTCTGGCAATGAGACCAAACATTTTTCCTTGACCTTTCAAAAGGTTGAAACAGGACAATGGTGTCAGACATACGCAATTGACAAATTACTATTGCCATCATAATAGTGGAGCCAATCGGGGCCTCGCTACATTTATAGCAATGTTGAATTCAATTTTGTCAGATGTGTACGGGCTGACACCGTTATTTGACATCAATATAATAAAGAAAAGTGAGTAGTGGCGCTACCGTGGAGTCGGCGTTTTCAAGGGAAAATGGGATGCCATGGGATCAAAATCCCGATCATCATGGAGCAAAGCTAACCCTTCAACAATACAGAACGTTGCAATGATTACATCAATTGTTTTTCGTACTGTAATACCAGCTTTTCGAAGTTTCCGGCAATTCAAGGCGCTTTGAATGGCAACATTGTATCCACCTATTTGACGAAAAGGGAGAGTACTAAGAAAAGATTTTGCTGTTTCGAAATCCTTATCAGATTTAAAACCTTGGAGGACCTCTGTGAGAATTAAGTCCCCCATGATAATTGGAACATTGGATAGATAATAATCCAGTAAATCTGTCTGCCATGTGGGATTGCCGTTGAAATAATCGATCCATACGGATGAGTCGACCAAAATCATTCATCCAACCTCATTGTCTCGAGGTCGCCTTCCCATCTTAATTTACCGCGAAGGCTTTTTAATTGTTCCTGCTTTTTGATTTGGACTAATAATTTTAGACCAGTTTCAACAACAGCCTTTTTGGTTTTTATTTTGCTAAGCGTCATTGCTTCGTTCATGAGGTCGTCATCTATGACAATATTTGTTCGCATAGGTCCTCCTAAATTGGATGTGTATAATAATTATAATATATACACATTAACTCGCTGTCAAGACTAAAAGATTTTTGACAACATTATAAGTAAATCAATCAGATGTACAATCGGGTAGGCGGGAGTTTTTTCTCCCCCAGCCCCCACACCACCCAAGCAAGCGGGGCCGCATCTTTCGATGAACTCAAGATGCCCTGAGCTAAGTCGAGGGGCACCGGGCGGTTCATAAAGCTTACCGGGCCGTAGCCGGGTAGTGCATGTTCACCCACAGCTCTTTGACAGACAAGAGCCCTTGATCCTTGAACCATTGATTGGTCATGCCGGTTTGGGTCGCCATGGTGCGAGCGCACCGCCATGGGCCTTTACGACTCAGGCACATGGGCTCATAGCTTTGCACTCCAGGTTGCCGCTCCTTAGAGTAGCTCTCGCCTGCGCCGCTGTTGACATCCTTTTTCGAATTGACATTGCACACGAAAATGTGTACACTTTAATGAAAAGATTGAAACTGGAAAAGGCACTTTGTGACCTCGGATGGAAGTTTTCTGCGCCGTGGCGGCAACCACGATGTCTGGACGGACGGAGAACGTCAAGAAGCCATTCCCGGGCACCGAGAGATTAATGAGAAACTGGCGCGGGCAATTCTCCGGAGACTTGCAAGGACTAGGAGGGACAATTGACGATGCGCTTTTATGGGAAAGTATACAAGGACAAGAAGTTTTGGCTGGCAGAGGTGCCGATCTTTGAGGCGATGACGCAGGGGAGGACCAAGAAGGAAGCTCTGGCAATGATCGGCGATTGGTTTGAGACAATGATTAACATGCCGGGTTTTTCGGTAACGATTTATCCTGGGAAAAAGGGCGAGTTCGAGGTTGGCTCCGAAGACGTTCGTGCGATGATAGGGCTTCTTCTAAAACGCCAACGGGAGGTCAGCGGTTTGTCTTTGGCTGAAGCAGCCGAACGTCTTGGAGCGAGATCACGCAATGCCTTTGCCCGGTACGAGCAGGGGACATCAGTGCCGTCCATAGAGAAACTGGATGACCTGCTTCGGGCTGTGTCGCCGGGCCGGGATTTTGTTCTGCGACAGAGCGTCGCCTCCTAAAATATTTCGGTAGTAATTGCCTGACTTTCGCTGCACCTGACGGTCGTATATCTTCTGCTGCTTCATGCATCCAGAACCGCATGTGAGATTCACGGTAGCATGCCTTTCAACTCATAAAGAAATTAAGATAATAAGGTAATTCTTATGGGAAAATTGAATCCAAAGATTTCAGGTCGTGGTCCAATATCAAAAAAAGTCCTTTCTGGTCTAAGAAAAAGTATTAGCAAAAAGGTAATAGATCTTTCTGAATTGAAAAATGCAAAGATACACGCAGAGAGTTTAGAAAAAACTGTCATATCTGAGAAAGAACTTTCACGTTTTGATCCCCTGCATGGAGTTTATGTTTATGCACAAAACAAGATTTCCATTTTGGTTGAACAACTCGGTGAATTACCGGCACTTTCAAAGCTTACAAATGCCTATGCTGATGCACAAGACCTGTACATGCCTTCAGGACCTCCAATGAGTCCATTGACAACATCCTATTTTTCTTGCTGGGGATTTTTCGATCTTTGTGCTGGGATAAAAAGAGAATCGTTTGGTACTGTTACTATAGATTTATGCCGATCATTAAACGTAGATCAGGGTTTGATAAAGATTTTTGAATGCATGCAAAATTCAAGAATGGGTTTTTTTGTTCATGAAGGTATCTCCGAAGGGTATGTTCTTTTAAGGGAATTAATTACTCAGAAACAAATTAGAGTTATTGTACCAAGCGGTTATTTAGGAGAATCTGGTGAAATTTGGTTTGCGAGAATAATGCCAGAACCATTTCCTGAATTAAATTATGGGTATTCAGTTGTTTTTACAACCCCATATATAATTTCAGAAATGAAAAACGATAAATTCATATTTTCGAGTGAAAAGAATTGCATTTTGTTTTTTGAAAGAAATTTAGAAAAAACGAAAATAAAGGAAAAAAAGTGTGCTTATGAATTTCTTATGAAATACGGCTTGAACAGGTGTTACTGGAATGAATACATTTTTGAGGGGTATGTAAATTATAAACATGAAATGATAATACTTGCTGGATTTCCAGATATCCCTTTAAGCAAGCCTCATTCAAAAGAAAGTCAAGAGAGAATGGGAGCTTAACAGGAAGAAACACCGGGACGTCCGTAACTAAGTAAATAACTTCTCGTGATGAGCAAGAAGTAGTTGGGGATTGATTGCTTAACCGCCTTATCTCCGTTCGGGTATAATGAAAGCAGATATTTTGGGATCAGTGAGTGAAAAGCAATAGGGAGGGGAAAGCACTATCATCTGTTTGAGTTAGCTAGCCTGAATTTTCACTAGAACTAATTTGCTAAGAATTTTTGGCCCGTAGGTCGGGATCCCGAGGTGAATCATTTCAAAAATACCACTATTTACGGGGCCTTAGCCCTGAGACAGTTGATAGCGGCAGAGGCTCGTTAGTTTAGGTTATTAGCAAATAAGTAGAACTAAAAAGGTATTATGTAGTTGACAAGGTTGTCTTT
>JABXJW010000224.1 GCA_013375395.1 Desulfobacterales bacterium | reverse complement strand
TTAGGCACTTGTTCGAGTTAGATTTGATTTTATTTTCCAAGGCTTAAACCAATCCTTGTTTGGTTCCGGCTTGTCCGCGTTAGGGTTTACTGATAGAGCTTTTTCTCTTTTTCAATCACGTCGATGATATCGAACATGATCCTTGGGATCTTCATTATGACCCTATCCCAGGACACGGTGTGTGGTGTTTCATAGATCTGGTCCCTCATTCTAAATCCAGCCTGAGTTATGCTCTGGGCAAGCCCGCTGTCAATGAAAGGTTTGAACTCTTCGTTGGTGGTGACAAAGCCGAGGAATCGCTCAGTCAAGCGGTAGGGCGAAACCAGGATATCGCCGGCAACAAGGATGGCATCTTTGAAGACGGTGCGCACCATGGATTCTTCCATGTTGCGATCATAGCTGAGTCCGGAAAATGCTGCATTGTCGGCGTACATCTTGATCAGATTGTCGGCCACGTCCAGATAAGTGAGTGTAAGATCGCGAACAAAGTAGTCAGAGATCTCCAGCCCCTCTTCAATGACCAGGGCGTTTAGAAGAGTGGTCACAATATCTACGCCCATCTTATGCAGCCCCTGAGTGCGATCATGCTCGGATACCGGCTGGTGTTTGTGGTCGAAGGTGCCCTCGGAAATCTCGACCTGGGCAATGGCGCTTGCCTTGCGGTATGCCTCTATCAGTGTAAATATCTCCACCCCCCAGTTGGTGGCAAAATGCATTCGCCGCAAGAGGCTGTTGTCAAAAACCACTTCGCCGGAGAGCTGATAATGAAAGTTGAGAAGAAAATCAACGATTTTTAGCACCTTCTCCTCTTGCGTGGCAGTGAACTTCCTCTTGAGAGCAATGAGCAGGGGGTCCAGGAGCAGTCGCTTGGCCCGGCCATAGAGCTGGCCATCGTTGACTCTGGCGTAAAAAGCTTTGGAAAAGTCGTAATTTAGAACTACTGCCGGATAAAAAAGCCGGTCCAATTGACGGCGGTTAAAGGTTTTAATGTCGGCATCGATGACCCCGACGCACCGGGCACCCAGGGCGAGGGCAATGCCGAAAGAGAGAAACATGTTGCGGCCCTTGCCGGGCTCAGTGAGTCCGAAACCGGCCTCTGAGAGTTTTTCGTATATGGAAGAAAAGCCTGGCCCATTGTTGTGCTGGATAAGGATGTTTTTCAGGCCGTATGACTTGAGAATGTCCGCCAGCAGTTTGGCATCGTCATCACCGGCCCCATCCAGGCCGAAGATAATGTGAGAGAGGTATTTTACCTTCTTGAGATGGCTGACGATCTTGTTGAAAACCGGGCGTCCTTCCTCTTGTGTAAATTCACTTGCAAGGAGCGGCACTACAAGCACGGCCTTCTTCCACTTGGAGTGAAAACGCAGATCCGCCCTCTTGTCGTACGGGGGGCGCCTGATGAGATAAAAACTTGTAATCTTCGTATGTTTCTGGGCGAAGAGCGACATTTTCCCTCCTTGGCGATGTAACAAATAGCCTTAAGCCTCTAGCCCTTTGCCAGTTAAATTCAACTAAGCAACTAGGGCATTCTTACGACGGACTTAAGACTTGCCTCAAGTGTTCCTTCTTTTCCGACAAGTTGTATGTACCCGCCGGCCGGCAACATTCCGGGGTTTAAGATGATTGTGTCTCCAATTCTGTCTTTCCCTACCGCTTCATGAATGTGGCCGGTGAGGCAGACCTGCGGCTGATATTCTTCAATAAACTCGCGCACCGAGTGGCTGCCTACATGATGTCCTCCTCCCACAATATCCAAATTGGTATCATACGGTGGTGTATGTGAAACCAAAATTTTCAAGTTGACATGTTTTATGTCCTCATATCCTTTTTGAATAAATTCTCTTATCTCCTCTTCCCCATATTCAGTGGGAGTGCTAAAGGGCGTGTAATTTGAACCCCCGACCCCAAAAAAACCCACCCCCTGAACAATAACACCCCTGGAGTGAAGGTTGATTCCAAGCTCGTCCAGGTAATTTTCTACCGGGCTTTTATCCATGTTTCCGTGCTGGGCATAGAGATTGGGGTTGTGGCCAAATACGGTTTCTATTATCCTTTTTGCCTTGCCGGCGCCGCCATAGTTCGTCAAATCTCCGGTAATTATTACACAGTCTGCATCCGATAGCCCGTTGATCTTTTCTACATTTTCGGGCTGCTCATGAATATCGCCAAACGCAATGATTCTCATAGCGACTCCATCCGTTCATCTAGATCTTGCCTTATTTCTAACTCAAACAAGTGTCTAAAGTGAACTAAAGTTGAAGTAAGAATTTAGCCTTTTGAAATGACATAATAAAATTTTTTTCTTTTTCGAGCGGCCAAGCCCTACGGGCCGGAGGCCGCGTTACATAAAATCGCGGAGCGATTTTATAACTTGGTTAACAAAGTCCCCGGGATTTCTCACAATCCGTTGCTCCTGGTCAAGAATGGCGAAAACAGATGGCGAATTTCTTCCAGGGATTCATCGATGACGAGCGGTATTGTCAGAGCATACATATCCAGCATAGATATGGCATTTAACGATGAATCTGTTTCAGTTGCAGTCCGCAAACGCTCTGCAACCGCAGTATTTACAAGGTGGATATTACGATAGATCTTTCTGAGGCCTTCCAATTCGAGATCAGCATTGAGCCCTTCCTTTTTCAAGAAGTATTGCGCCAACAAGTACATAGAGGCAGCCCGGTATGTTGTCTCTTCTTCGGTTGACAAGGGTAGGTGAAAACGTGCCATGGGCTTCAAAAAAGCTGTGTGGGGACAGCCGCAAGTCGCTATGACCAGACCCATTAATGAACTGATCCCTATTTGAACCGTCGTATCATGAGAGATAAACCGTTCTTCCGTAATAACATCTACATGGATTTGATCATATGACAGAAAGCGATTAAAACGTTCGACAATGTTAACCAGTCTGGCAGCCAGAGGGCAGTGCGGATGAGTATGAATAGTAAGAGGGCAGTTTGGGCATTGATTACAATCCAGATTTGTCCATGGAGGCAGCTTCTCTGGAAGACTACCAAGCAAATCAAGATTGTGGGCATCCAGTTGTAGATCAAAGGTCTCTTGCGATCCATCCGGCGATGTGAAGCAGTATCGAACAGCTACGGTTTCCACTTAACCCCCTTTGCTTTGGCGTCAAATGCCTAAGGTTTAGCAATCAGATCGAAATCTGACGAAATGGCAACGGTTTAGGTCTTTGATCGTCGCTGCAGCCCCTTGGAATCCATTTATTTCATAAGGCTAAAATGATACACGAAATTCAGTGTTGAGATTTATGAGTTCATGGTTGTCCCAATTTGCTCCCAACCCCGGCTACCCGATTCGCTTTTTTTCTGCTCTTCAAATAGCTTTTTAGATCCCTGTAGTGATTTTCATGTGGTCCGATCATGATCAATTTGGGGGCCTTGCCGACGAACCGATAGGCCAAAAGATACCGCACTGCCTGGATCTTGAACTTGTGGACATAAACCCCACGAAGATCGCCTTTCTTTTTAGATCCTATAGAAGTTTTTTCCACAATTTTTCGGATCACTTCGTCCAGTTTCTTTTTTTTTCGTTTCGTGAAATTCTTGACTTTCCGTTCAAATGACCGGGATTGTAAAATTTTCATGGGCAATTATCCGAATTTGTATTCTGAAGACTCCCCTTGTTCCAGTTCTGCAAGGCCAATCAAGATTTTCTTAATCAAGCTATAAGTTAAATCAGGGTTTTCTTCAGCGCATTTGCCGATTCTTGCCCAGTGTTCAATCTGGCCGGTTATGGATCGTTTATCAATTTTACTGTAAATCTTGGCTTCCCGAACCAATTTATGGGATACTCGAACTACTTTCGTCATTTTAAGACACTCCTGAATTGTATCATTTTAGCCTTATGAAACAAATGGGTTCGAAGGAGATCCAACGATGGTCAAATTTTGAACCGGGTAACTGTTTGAGTATGCGTTCACAGGTTCAGAGTTCAGAGGTTCAGGGTTCACCGAAAATCTGAACCGTCCCGCCTGCCTCGCAAGCTTGGCGAGCGGGCAGGTGATTCGTGAGTTCTGAATGGATAAGGCATGAGAATAGAACGATTTGAGGTTTCATCAAGTACTTGCTAGCCTACGAGCAAAGTCAACGAAAAAAGGATAACCCTGAACGGTTCACCCTGTTAAATAGGGTTCCCTTCGGGACACGAAGTGTGTGTTTACAAGCCGTCAGGCGCAACCTTGCGCCAAATTTAACAGGGTGAACTCTGAACCTGTGAACGGGTACCTATTTAGCAAGTGGATGCCATTCTTTCTTTAGGCTCACTTAGGCCCGAGTTTTACACGGTTCAAAATTTGACCGTCGTTGGAGCGACCGTATTTTCAAAGACCTAAATTGTTACCCTGAATTTAATTTGACGTCTCGGAATTTCTACAACCTACTGAATGTATAAGCATTTTGAGGCTTGGATTTTTGCCCCGTGCCGGAATGATGGAATGCTGGAGTGTTGGAGTGTTGGTTTTTAGCGGAAGGAAGTATGTCATTTGTAGACTTCCCTGTCAACAGTGGTTTTGCCAATAACCCAATGACCCATCTTCCCAAAACCCATTATTCCACTATTCCAACATTCCATTATTCCAATTGTGAGCGTAGCGAACTAAGTTCTAGCCAAAATAATATAAAAAGTTACATTTTGCAACACTTTTTAAATTGCCCGGGCATGGAGGATTAGGGGAGATGAACGTTTGCTCATCACATGCGTGGCGCGAAATGCAGCGGAAACCCCACTCTCCTATTTTCCCGTTCTTCCTTGGAGATAGTCGACGATGAGAGTCATAACCTCTGCTCGCATAGGTGGAGATTCGTTTATCAACTGGTGACCACCGTTCGCGATCATGGAGATGTCCGTGTCAATAAACTTTTTCTTGACAAACTTCATATTGTATTTCCAATCAACCGTGGTGTCCGCGGTTCCCTGGATGATCTTTACTGGTTGTCTGGACGGCTCATAGCCGTCAACCCTCTTGTTCCATTCGACAAGTGCTTCAAGCCACTTCATCGGCACGTGTCTTGCCTGAAGCGGGTCTCTTTTTGTCAAAATCAGAAACTCCCGGTCTGACGAATTCCTCTGGAAGACCCTTGGTACGGAATTGAACATGAATCCCGTTAGGGCGTGTCCAAACCTGGAGAGATTCCAATAGGCTGAATGAAACAGAGGTGCAATTAGGACAACCTTGTCCAAGGGCGTTTGGGTGACATTGAGTAGGTAATCTGCCGCTGCTGCACAGCCCATACTGTGTGCTACCAGGTGAAAAGGCCCAGGAAGATTCGCACGAGAAATCCGCAAGAAGTCTTCAAGTACTGAGGCATATACAGAAAAATCATCAACTGATGCGCGATTTCCACTCGAAAGACCATGCCCTGGCTGGTCATACGCAGCAACCGTGTATCCATGCTTGACCAAATTTCTTATTACATGTTTCCAGACTCTTGCATGATCAAGATAACCATGCACCAGGATTACTGTTCCTTTCGTCTTTTTTGGTTTGAACACGTGAGCAGCCAATGTTTCGTTGTTCGAACTGAACGTCCCGAAGATGTGCTCTGTGCCGTCGATATCCAGGCCATAGTATCTGAAATACTCGCGGACGGATTCCGAAAACGACGAGGTCATTTGAAAATTCAGAGGGGCAAGTTCCTCCTTCACCTTTTCGAGATGGCTGGCAATGCCTCCGGATTCAAGAGCATTTTTACTTGCGGCTTGGATCACACAGCTTTGTACAAGACATACGAGGAAGAGAAGGGTGGTTGAAATCCTTACGCAAGGACAATCGTGGCCGTGTTTTTTCATACTCAACAATAATGGTCTCGTAAAAAGTCCAAATTAGACGGCAAAGTAAAAAGCTCCAAATTCAAGGCGCGCAAATCCTGAGGAAT
>JABXJW010000223.1 GCA_013375395.1 Desulfobacterales bacterium | reverse complement strand
AATTCCGCAGTCCTGCGGAATTGCCCTTGACCTTGCGAAAAATTGCTCATTTCTGAATTGGAAACCGACATCAGTGCACAGAGTTCTGAAATTCATTTATGGATGGACACTAGTTAGATGGAGACTGCCACATGCTTATCATTCCGGCCGTAGACATTAAGGAAGGGCGCTGTGTAAGGCTGCTGCAAGGGCGCAAAGACTCTGAAACCGTATTCTCTGATGATCCTTCGGCCATGGCGGCAAGATGGG
Organism: Desulfobacterales bacterium; assembly: GCA_013375395.1. Taxonomy (GTDB): domain Bacteria; phylum Desulfobacterota; class Desulfobacteria; order Desulfobacterales. Next base: position 5,655 of record JABXJW010000223.1, on the reverse strand, counting down.
AGGCAGAAGGAGCCGAGATTGTCCATGTTGTGGACCTGGATGCAGCCTTTCAAAAGAGTCCACGGAATGTTGAAAGTATTGAACGTATCGTAAATAAGCTGAGGATACCTATTCAGCTGGGGGGCGGCATACGGGCCATGGAAACCATTGCCATGTATCTGGATCTAGGCGTGGCCTGGGTTATTCTTGGAACAGAGGCAATCCGAAATCCGGGTCTGGTGAAAGAAGCTTGCCGAACCTATCCTGGGAAGATAATGGTGGGCGTTGACGCCCGTAGAGGAATGGCGGCCATAGATGGGTGGACCCAAACGACCCGTCAGGAGGCTATCAAGGTGGCCAAGGGTTTTGAGGGATATGGACTTGCCGGCATTATCTTTACCGATATTGACAAAGACGGCATGCAGACCGGGCCTAATATCGAACAGACCGAGCGGATGGCAAAATCTGTGTCAATTCCGATTATCGCCTCAGGCGGGGTTTCGGATATTAACGACATCAAGGCCCTCCTGACACTCGAACAGTTTGGTGTCAAAGGGGTAATAACAGGCAGAGCGCTGTATGCAGGGAGCCTGAAGTTGAAACAAGCCTTGGAGATTGCCGGTGGTTCCTAGTAACAGCAGCCGAAGCCTATTTTTTCTGTTAATTTTCTTGACATATCGGAACAAAAATCTTATAATACAAGTTTAAGGATTACCCAAACCAAAAGAATCAAACCTTTTGGGGAGCTGACTATCCACGACGACATCCTACCTTCTTGCATGTGGGGATCTTGCCCAAGGCTATGTCTCAAGAGCTTGGTTGGCTTGTATACTCATTCTTTGCAGCCAGGGCGTATTATTCCAGAAAAAAAGAGTTAGCTGTGTATTCGGAGATGACATGCCCTTGAAAGAAACGATCGACAACCAGTTGGTAGCAGCGACAAAGGAAAAGGATACTGTTCGCATTAGCACGCTACGGCTGTTGCGAGCTGCTATCAAGAACCGGGAGGTTGAACTGCAAAGTTCACTTGACGACCAAGAAATCGTGCGCCTCGTTAGAACCCAGATCAAACAACGCAAAGAGGCCATTCGCCAATTCAAGGAAGGCGGTCGAAATGATCTTGCCGACAGGGAAGAGGAAGAATTGGCTGTATTGATGTCATTCATGCCCGAGCAGCTTTCCGCAGAAGCGATTCGCCAGGTTGTCACGGATGTTATTCATAATCTTGGCGCCAAAGACATGAAGGACATGGGGCCGGTTATGAAAACCGTGATGGGCAAATTGGCCGGCGCCGTCGATGGTAAGCTTGTAAATGAAATAGTGAGGAAGCAGCTAAGCCATTAAACAATGATGATTTGGTAAAAAAAGACATTTCCCGTCTCCTGGTAGGATGGGACAAAGGGGAGGGGGAATATGAGTAAAGGAGCCTCTGTCTTGGCCGGTTTCATACCTGAGGACAAAATTTCCGATATCCGAAATAGCTCCGATATCGTCGACGTGATTTCGGAATATGTGGCCTTGAAAAAGGCAGGCAAGAATTTTTCGGGCTTGTGCCCGTTTCATGCCGAGAAGCTGCCCTCCTTTACGGTGAGCCCAGAAAAGCAGATATTTCACTGTTTTGGCTGTGGGCAGGGAGGCAATGCCTTTACCTTTGTAATGCAGTATCATAATCTTAGTTTCCCGGAGTCCGTTCGGTTCCTTGCCCAAAAATACGGCATAGAAATACCTGCTCGACAGATGTCGGCCGCGCAGAAGCGCAAACTGGAAGAAAAGGAAAGACTGTTGAAGATTAATCAGGCGGCTGCCGAGTATTTCAAAGAAGTATTGTCGGACTCCACTCTTGGCAAACCTGGCAGGGACTATTTTAGCAGGCGGCAAATGACGCCGCAGATCATCGATCGCTTTATGCTGGGCCATGCTCCCGGCGGATGGAACAATCTGGTAAGGTATTTCTCGAAAAAAGGGGTGCCGCTTGATGATGTGGAAAAGGCCGGGCTGGTGATCGCTAGAAAGATAGGATATTATGATCGGTTTCGCGACCGGGCCATATTCCCTATTTTTGACATTCATGAAAGGGTAGTGGGCTTTGGCGGACGCAGCCTGGATGAGAGCCTGCCCAAGTACCTTAACTCGCCCGAGACCCCTGTTTATCATAAGAGCCGCACCTTGTATGGGTTGCACGCGGCCAAGGGCGCCTGCCGACAGAGCGGATCGGTGTTAATTGTGGAAGGTTATTTTGACCTGCTGGCCTTACACTGTCACGGCATGACCAATGTGGTGGCCACCTTGGGCACGGCCCTTACGAAGGAACATCTACGGGTTTTAAAAGGATATGCCGAACAAGTCGTGCTTGTCTTTGACTCGGATGAAGCGGGGATGAAAGCTGCCGAGCGGAGTCTGGCCCTGTTTATGGCTGAAAAGACGGATGCCCGCATCATGATATTGCCCGAAGGAAAGGATCCGGATTCTTTCGTTTTTGAAGTGGGTGGCGAAGGATTTCGCCAGGTGGCTGAACAAGCCTTGGGCATTATGGGGTTTCTCATGGCATCGGCCATCAAAAAATACGGTCTTTCTCTGGAAGGCAAGGTGCGAATCGTTGAGGCATTGACAGGGCCTCTCGGCTCCTTGGCCGACGGTGTAAGCAGGGCGGTTTATGTGAGGGATCTGGCCGAGCGCCTCGATATTGACGAGTCTGCCATATTGGAACAGATCCGAACATCTGCCGACAAGAACAAAAAGAGCGTCTCTGCGGTCAAGCATCGGCATGGTTCCAAGCTTGAAGAAACCATTGTTGCAATGATGCTCCAATACCCGGAAATCTCGTCCAGTTTCAATGCCCAAGAGATCGTAGAGAGCCTTGAAACAACGGCGTTAAAGAATGTGGGCCGAATGATCCTGGACAGAGTCAGGGCGAATAAAGCGGTAACAGGTGCTGATTTGATCGCACAGACCCAGGATGCCCAAATCAGAAAAGTGATCTCTTCCCTTTCATTTGAAGAGATGTCCTGGGATCGTGACAGCTGTCTCAAGATTGTGGCTCAGTACCAGGCCAGCCTCAGAAAGCAGCAAGAAAAGCTGTTGCTGAGAAAGATCAGGGAGGCCGAAAAGTCCAACAACGAGACATTATTACATGAACTGCTTACAGAGAAACAAAGACAAGCGCAACACCGCGTGAATGCCCTTTGAGGTAAAACACGAGTCAGTTTCGGAGGGAGATTTCTATGACCAAAAAGTCCAATGTTGAAGACCTAAGACAACTCATAACCAGAGGGAAAAAGCAGGGCTACCTTACCTATGAGGAGCTCAATGATGCCTTGCCTAACGGCGAGGTCTCCTCCGATCAAATTGATGAAATGATGATGATCTTCGATGAACTGGATATTGAGATCGTAGACGGCAAAAAACTCAAGGCTCTTCAGGAGCATGCTAGGAAGAAACCTCTGGAAGTGAAGACACCCACGCGTGCCGAACCAATGGTCGACACATTCGGTCGAGTCACCGATCCTGTGAAGATGTATCTTCGTGAAATGGGCTTGGTATCCCTGCTCAGCCGAGAAGGCGAAGTTGAAATCGCCAAACAAATAGAGGCGGGTGAACAAGAGGTATTGAAGGCACTGGTGGACTCTACAGTGGGGGGTCGCAGGATCATCGCACTCGGTAAAGACCTTAGAGGTGGCAGGGTTCGCCTCAGGGAGGTCTTGCGTGATGTGGATGAAGCCGATACTTACATCGAGGAATCGGAACATATACAGAAGATTTGCAACATCATCGACAACATTGAAAAGATTGACCTGGAGAATGAAATATATCGAGAGTGTCTCTTTGGCCCTCCCATGGATCCTGAGGCCCGTCGTCGAGTGAGGCGTTCGGTCAACCGCAGAAATCGTAAGATCTACGACCACGTCAAGGATTGGAGACTGGAGTCGAAATGGATCGATTTGGTCGTAGATGAGATCAAGGAGCATATTGGTCGTTTTGAGGACATGGAAAAGGAGTTCGCCCGGTGTGCTTCCCACACAGGCGTCACACTGACCGAGTTGCGCGAGGGTTGCAAGAACAGAACAAGATTTGTTGAAAAATTCTGGAAACAGAGCACCCTCAAAAAAGTCGAATTTGCTGGTTTTGTGAAGAGGGCCGTTCAAATAAGAGAGGATGTCGCCGAACTGGAACTTCAACTGAAAATGAATCATCAGGCCCTAAAGCGAGTCTTGGCCCAAATCGAAGAGGGGCACTATCATACTCGATTTTCCAAAGGGAAAATGGTGAATGCAAATCTAAGGCTGGTGGTTAGCATTGCAAAGAAATACACGAATCGTGGATTGCAGTTCCTGGACCTGATTCAGGAAGGAAACATCGGCCTCATGAAGGCGGTTGACAAGTTTGAATACCGTCGGGGCTACAAGTTCAGCACCTACGCTACTTGGTGGATCAGGCAGGCTATTACACGGGCCATTGCCGATCAGGCCCGCACCATCCGGATACCTGTCCACATGATAGAGACAATCAACAAACTGATTCGCACATCGCGCTATCTTGTCCAAGAACTGGGCCGAGAGCCCACACCGGAGGAAATCGCCGAAAAAATGGAGTTTCCGCTGGAAAAAGTACGCAAGGTGTTGAAGATTGCCAAGGAGCCCATCTCTTTGGAGACACCTATCGGAGAGGAAGAAGACAGTCACCTGGGTGATTTCATCGAAGACAAGAAATTTATGTCACCCTCGGAGGCAGCCATAAACCTGAATTTGGCGGAGCAAACGCGCAAATCACTTGCCACCTTGACGCCTCGTGAGGAGAAGGTGCTCAGGATGCGATTCGGCATCGGAGAAAAGGCTGATCATACCTTGGAGGAGGTGGGAAAGGACTTTCGGGTGACTCGTGAACGGATCAGACAGATCGAGGCGAAGGCATTAAGAAAGCTGCGCCATCCCACAAGGAGCCGCAAGCTTAAAGCCTTTTTGGAGATGTAAACCCTAACCCGGACAGGCCGGCGCCAAAAATCAGGCATAAGGCGCAAGGCCAATGGCAGGAGGCAAAACCCCCAAGCCTTTAGCCCTTAGCCATTCGCCGGTTATATTCAAGCAGTTTAGGAACATGACCAAGCATTTCTGCCAGAAAAAGACACGAAGTTTAGGATTAGCGGACTAATCGGGCCCATAGCTCAGCTGGAAGAGCCACCGGCTCATAACCGGTAGGTCCCTGGTTCGAACCCAGGTGGGCCCACCACGAAAAAACATAGTGGATATGAGCATTACGTGTATGTTGACATATTGGAGGCGTCAGACAAAAAAACCAACCTTAAGGGGGTGGTGTTGATACCCATGTGAAAAGGTGCGGTCCTTTGGACCGCACCTTTTCACATTTAGGAGGAAGGCAATTGCAGGCTACGGTCAAACACATCATGGAGATAATGGAGACGATTGCCCCTTCGTCCTTGGCAGAGGCGTGGGACACCATAGGTCTTCAGGTCGGCCATCAAGCTTGGCCGGTTGACAAGATATGGGTTGCCCTCGACCCCAGTGTTGAGCTTGTAGCCAAGGCATCAGCCAATGGCGTTGATCTTTTGATGAACCACCATCCGTTGATATATCGCCCCCTTTCATCAGTGGACGTGGATACAAATGCCGGAAGAATCATAGAGGTCGCCCTGCAAAAGCAGCTGGCGATCTTTTGTGCTCA
>JABXJW010000222.1 GCA_013375395.1 Desulfobacterales bacterium | reverse complement strand
CCGATCTTCCAGCTACCCGCTCTTTCTCAAGGCTCACTAAGCCCCTCAGACAGTTACCCGGTTCAAAATTTGACTGTCATTGCAGCTCCCTCAAATCCGATTGTTTCATAAGGCTAAAATGATACCATGAATCTAACAGGCAAAAGGGCAAGGGGCTAAAGGTTTTTTGCCTCTTGCCCTTTGCCCCTCGCCTTATGCCCGGTTTTAGTTCCGGCTTGTCCGGGTTGGGTTAATCCGCGAGATCCTTCGCCCTTCTTGCCCTTCTTCTCTTGGGTTTGACGAACTCCCATTTGTTCCAGTTGGCGAACTATCGCCTCTTCGCTCATGAAGCCGATGTGGCGATAAATCTCTTTCCCATTCTTGTCAAAGAATATTTGGGTCGGAATAGCCCGAATGCGATATTTTTGCGCGTGTTCTCGATGTTCAAACACATCGATAAAGACGATGGAAGCATTGCCCTTGTATTCCTTTTTCAGCTTTTCAAGAATGGGCGCCATCAGTCTGCACGGGATGCACCTATGAGACCCAAGATCGACCATGGTGACCATCCCTTTAGTAGGCACCTTTGGCAGGTTCTTTCCATCCTGTTCAGCGTGACCCATAGAAATACTAGTAAAAACAAGAAACACTATGAGCCACATCAAACCTTTTCCCATGCGAGCCTCCCTCGATTTGAAGCATACAGAAGCTGTCTTGCTCAAAAATTATTTGCCTAACCATGCCTTGACTTCTTCCTTTTTTGGAATCTTGCCAACGCTCTTGACCTCTCCATCAATGACCACGGCTGGCGTCCCGAACACGCCGTATGAGGCAATCTCCATGAGATCAGATATCTTTTCTACATCGGCCTCGACCTCGGTTTCAGCCAATGCCTCCTTGACAATCTTTATCGTTTGCTCGCACCTGGGACACCCAGGCCCTAGAACTTTGATTTCCATTTTTATACCTCCTTCTTCCGCCACCTCAAGGCCCATGAATTTCCGGTACTCGCGCCAGAAGGCCTTGGCATATTCCTCGGAAGCCTTTTCAGGGATATAGTTTTTCTTCTTGAGGCGTTTGAGTAGCTCCTCCTTAATGGCTTCCTCGCCTTTTTCGCCATGATCTTGGGCGACTTCTTGAAGGGTTGCCTTTAGGCCCATAATTCCGATCCGTGCCCTGCCCACGCGTATGATAGTATGCTCTTCCGTCATAAGCGCCTTCCTATGCCATAATAGCCCCAAAGATCAGGCCGGCCATAGTGGACAGAACAACCACTATTGCGACGAAGACCAAGGTCTTCTGGGTTCCGATCACGCTTCGGATAACCAACATGTTCGGCAAAGACAAGGCAGGACCTGCCAGCAATAGGGCTAACGCTGGGCCCTGCCCCATGCCGCTTCCGATCAACCCCTGAAGGATCGGCACCTCGGTCAGGGTGGCAAAATACATGAGGGCGCCGGAAATCGAGGCGAACAGATTCGCCCCGAGTGAATTTCCACCAAGAAGTGATTGGATGTAGCGCCCCGGGATCAGGGCCTCATGGTCGGGTCTGCCCAGAAGAAAACCTGCCACAAGCACACCCGCAAACAGAAGAGGCAGGATCTGCCTTGCAAAGCCCCAGGTGGACTGCCCCCACATGACAATTTCATCCTTTGAAAACCAGGCCTTCAGTATAACGCCGAGCAAGACGATAAGGCCGACAGCGATCGGCCAGTGTATGCGATGCACGGCCATCCAGAGACCCACCGGCTCTTTGGGCTTTGCCCAGGCGGAAAAGATGAGAATCAAGATCATAACGAGCATGTACACGGCCTCTTTCCACAAGGGGCGCACTTTGGCCTCTTCTTCGGGCAACACTATGTCCCCGGCAGCCCTTGCCCGGTCTTCTTTTCTGTAAATAAATGCCATTAGGAGGCCGGCGGCCACGGCAAAGACCACTGCGCCTATGGCCCTGGCAAGTCCAAGTTGCCAGCCCAGAACGCGGGCGGTCAGAATGATGGCAAGCACATTTATCGCAGGGCCCGAGTAGAGAAAGGCCGTAGCCGGGCCTATCCCGGCGCCTCGAGTGTAGATGCCTGCAAACAGGGGAAGCACCGTGCAGGAGCACACAGCCAGTATGGAACCGGATACCGAAGCCACGCTGTATGAAAGGATCTTCTTGGCCCCGGCGCCGAAATATTTCAAGACAGCAGCCTGTGAGACAAAGCATGCTATGGCGCCGGCGATAAAGAAAGCCGGCACCAGGCAGGCCAGGACATGCTCGCGGGCATATTCCTGGAGCATGAAAAATGCCTCCATGATGCCGTTGCGCACATTCTGTGCGCCAAACGGCATATAGTAGGCCGTAATAAACACCAGCACGATCAGAACAAATTTTGTACGTTCCTTCATGAATTCAGATTCTCCATAAAGACATATTGCTAAGTAGAACTTGAACGAACCCCCCCTAAATCAAAGTTTTCCTGTCATTGCGAGGGAGGCACGACCGAAGCAATCTCCTGAAAACAAAGAGATTGCCTCGTCGTTCGTTCCTCACTCCTCGCAATGACAGCTCGCAATTAATGGTTTTCGTTCAAACAGTATTCAGCAAAGAACTACTTTGTACAGATCTCGAACCGGTTAACTGTGCGAACTTTTTGCATGTCGGCCTTTACATCGGGATCATCATCCAAAATAGAGTTCAAGATCTCCATAATCGGTCCGGCATGCGGGTTATGAGAATTCCGGTCTATTTCATAATTGACCCAAAGGCCATCTTTGGTCCTGCTGACAAGGCCTGCATCTTCCAATATCGTCAAATGCTTGGAGACCGTAGATTGTGCCGTGCCCAGCACCGCTTGCACTTCACATACACACATCTTTCTTTGCTGCAACATCTTAAAGATGCGCACCCTGGTCTTGTCGCTTAACGCCTTTGTGACTTTCAAAAAGGCCCTCATTGTTTGCATATATCGTAATTTAACGATATAGCCCAAGATGTCAAGGGCTTTTTCTGAAAAAAGGTCATGGTATTCCAGGTCAGATCTGACCCTGTGGCTTCAGGCGCACGCCTTTCTTGAAAAAAAATTATCCAAGACTTTAAAACGTAAGAATATTGTGCCATATGTAGGGTGGCCAACGGCACCCCTTTGGGCCCGAGGCTGTCTTTCTGAAAATCTCATATGTTCGGAGGATGCAAGTGAAATCTGCCCGAGAAATGGCCACCACGGATGTCGAACAAATTCTCAACGTGGATAGGCTCGACCAACTTTGCATAAACACAATTCGCATGCTGGCCGTGGATGCCGTGGAAAAGGCCCATTCCGGCCATCCGGGAATGCCCATGGAGGCCGCAGACATAGGTTACGTGCTCTGGACCAGGTTTCTGAAACACAATCCCGCCAACCCACATTGGCCGAACCGTGACCGGTTTGTGCTTTCAGCAGGCCACGGCTCAATGCTCCTGTATGCACTTCTTCATCTCACTGGCTACGATGTCTCACTTGAGGATATTCGCCAATTCCGGCAGTGGCACAGCAAAACCCCCGGGCATCCGGAGTACGGGCCCACCCCTGGCGTGGAGACAACGGCAGGCCCCTTGGGCCAGGGTTTCTCTAACGCGGTCGGCATGGCCATGGCCCAGGAATATCTCGCCGAGTTCTTCAACCGGCCGGAGTATCCTATCGTAGACTATTTTATATATGCACTGGTTAGCGACGGTGACATGATGGAGGGGATTGCCTCGGAGTCGGCCTCCCTGGCAGGTCATCTCGGTCTGGGGCGTTTGATCTACATCTACCTGGACAACCGCATTACTATTGAGGGGAGCACGGACCTTACCTTCACCGAGGATGTCGGCAAGCGCTTCGAGGCCTTCAACTGGCATGTACAAAAGGTAGACGGCTATGACCTGCTTGAAATTGCCTCGACATTGAGTGCTGCGCAGAAGGAAACAGACAAGCCCTCGTTGATTATTGCCCGCACCCATATCGGATACGGAAGCCCCAACAAACAGGACAATGCCTCGGCACATGGCGAACCACTGGGGGCCGAGGAGGCGCGATTGGTCAGAGAGCGGCTGAACTGGCCTGAAGAGTTGTTCCATGTCCCGGAGGAGGCACTGACGCGCTTTCGGGCCGCCGTGGAAAATGGGCGGCAACTGGAGACGGAATGGTCAAACATCTTTGAATCTTATGTCGGCAAATACCCGGACCTGGCCAAACAGTGGAAGGATTTCCATGATGAGAATTGGCAGGGGAGCTGGCAACAAGACCTGCCGGGGTTTGAACCTGCCCATGGCCCCATGGCCACACGGGCTGCTTCAGGCAAGGTACTTGAGGCTGTTGCCCCAAAGATGCCCCGGCTTTTGGGCGGCTCTGCAGATCTTGCTCCCTCCAACAAGACGTTTGTTAAAGGGCTGGGTGTTCTCAAGGTAGATCCGTGCGGGAGAAACATTCATTTTGGCATACGCGAGCATGCTATGGGGGGCATACTGAACGGCATCGCCCTGAGCAAGGCATTGGTGCCCTATGGGGGCACTTTCCTGGTCTTTTCCGACTATATGAGACCTGCCATACGCCTGGCCGCCCTGATGAAGCTGCAAGTCATCTATGTCTTTACCCACGACTCAGTGGCCGTGGGCGAAGACGGCCCCACGCACCAGCCGGTGGAACACGTGGCAGCCCTGCGGGTCATACCAGACCTTGTGGTGCTGCGGCCGGCCGATGCCAATGAAACGGTCATTGCCTGGCAATTTGCCCTGAATCGAAAGGACGGCCCCACTGCTTTGGTCCTTACTCGACAGAAGGTTCCGATTATCGACCGGACCCGCTTTGCCCCACCCGAGGGTCTGCTGCAAGGCGCCTATATCCTAGCTGACGCACGCAAGGGCACACCGGAGATCCTGCTACTTGCCACCGGGTCAGAGGTTCATGTGGCCTTGGCTGCCTATGAGAAACTTGTTGAGCAAGGGATTGCGGTTCGGCTGGTCAGCATGCCTAGCTGGGAGGTCTTTGAGGCCCAGGATGCCGGCTATCGCCAAAAAGTATTGCCCGTCGAGGTCAGGGCTCGCGTGGCTGTCGAGGCAGGGGTACCCATGGGGTGGGAACGTTATGTCGGGCTCGAAGGCAAGGTGATAGGAATCGAGCGCTTCGGCGCCTCTGCACCGGGGGGAGTTGTCTTGGAAAAATTTGGTTTTACTGCCGAGGCCGTAATCGCTACGGCGAAAGAGATACTCGGCAAACCGTAAAGAGAGGTAAACGCATATGGCACGACACAAAAAAATCGAACGGCACAGGGAGATAGATCGCAGGCGAAGGCGCCGTAAAAAGAGAAAGAAACTTAGTGCTCGCTCAAAAACAACTTCCCATTTTCGCATCTCAGCTTCAGCTTACCTTTGACCGATGCTCATTCGCAAAATCCGCGAAATAGCCGGCCATAGCGCTACAGGTTGCGCTCTCCGAGGCGTAGGCTCGTGCCTCTACGAGCCGGAGGCCTTACGGCTTGAAAACATTACACTTCGTGCCCTGTGTGGTTTTGCTCAATCGGATCGGCCAAATCTCACCCAAATATGCGAATTTCTTTCAGACTCCTAAAGAATCCAATAACTATTGGTAATTACATACTGAATATCCCGACCTTCTGTCTGGCCTGAGTCCGTTCCAGTTTACTGAAATTTGCCAAAATCCGCCTCATATGGTGAAAGTCCACGACCGACAAAGATCGGGCCCAGTTCCTGCCGAACCCACAAAGGAATCTTGAGTCTTGCGTCCTGAACAGGGACATAAACTTGACGGCTTCGTAAAAAGTCCAACTTCTGCGTTGTGCTGCATCCTTCGTCACTGCGGCGTACTTATGGTACGCCGCAGTGACGAAGGATTGCGCCTGGCGGCTTAAAAAGAGGTGCGCGCCTTGAATTTGGAGCTTTTTACTTTGCCGTCTAATTTGGACT
>JABXJW010000221.1 GCA_013375395.1 Desulfobacterales bacterium | reverse complement strand
CTTCTGACATCTGGTAGTGGGGCTCGACGGAAGGAATGCGGTCTCGTCATCCACGAAGATCGATCGATCTTATTCCATTAACATATCTTAACAGAAGTTTTTTGATAATCGATCGATCTTGATGCTACGCAATACTGGCATTGAGGATGCATGAAGGCTGAAGACAAACCTGATGAAGCGAAGTACTTCCTGACGAGACTGAGGAGTGTCAGTCGTTCTATACTGGCCGGGTCTGAGGGGGAGGAAGAATATCGATCGATCCCAGCCGGAACAAAGAATCCGGAGAAGCCCAAGCTGCCGGGGAGATGATAAGATGTTTTTTGCAGGTTGGGCTCCCCGGACACGTACCATCGGCTAGTTGAATCGTATAAATTTATCGATGTCTGGCAGGTAGACACACAAACTATTGATCAGTCGATCAGTCACTCTCTATCTGGTATTCTCTCGATAGGAGCGGAGAGACACCATGTCGATCGATCGATCTTGGCGTGCACGCCAATCCAATGAAGATTGGCGGGAGGAAACCACGTAATCCTTAAGGATGTTTAGGCATTACCGTCTGATAATGCTTACTAAGAGAATTAATAGCAAGAGTCCAGCTAAGCCTGCTGCAATATACGTATAAAGCTGCCACTTCTGAAGTTCCTCTTGTGCACGTGTAGTTAGCTCTGATACGAGATCTTCTAGTTCATCGATTTTCTCGTTGGCTGCCTTCAGCTCCTCCTCAAGTGAGCTAATCTTGGCGAGGGCTTTCTTACATGTAGCTTCATCTATATCCGAGAGGACACAGAAACTCTGTTGGACTTGTGTGTGGCTATCAAAGATTGCATCTGCTATGGCGTTGTATATACCAGGACTAACATCTACTGGTGTCCAGATGAAGGTTACCGTTTCGACTGATTGCCCTGCCACAGTAAGATTTTGGGGTGCTAGTTCACTTACATGTCTGCCTTCGTTGTCCCGAATTTTCAATGCGATCTGCCCGTTTATTGGGACATCATTATAGTTGATTATTGTGACCTGGAAATCTCCTTGTTCGCCCTTGCGGAGTTGTGTTGGCATCGATAGTCTAGTAATCTCGCTACTTGACACCAAAATCCAAGTTGAGGAGCCACCCACATAGTTGCCTTCGCTGTCGATTTCAACCAGTACAGAATACTCCCCAAGGTCAAGGGATCCAATCCAAGTTAACGGAAGAACATATGAACCGCCAGCAGGTATAATGAACTCGCCTGACGTCTGAGTTCCTAACACCTGTCCTAGAGCATCCCGGATGGAAAGTGCAGCTGTCAATGAAACATTTTGGTCTCCAACATTCTCGATACGGCTGTGTGTGATGATTTCCTCGCCGATTACATACATTTCTTTGTCTGTTGTAACCTCTGTCACAACTACAGTCAGAAGCGACTCGTAAGTGACCTGAATCTTGAAGTGACTATAGAAGGTAGTCTCGTCAGTGGCAGGATTGTGTTGAATGGGAAAAACCGTTAATAGCATACCTTCACTAGTCTCCTGATACTGCACTAAATTCTCATCCTTAGGATACGGATAGTCAACGTCTGTCTCCGTAGTATATTTGAGCCCTCCATCAGTAAAAGGTTCAACACGGGCGATGGGAATGTTGTAAGTGCCGATGTAGGAGCTAGTGGAATTCACCACTTGAACGTCGGTCACTGTGCCACTAAAGGGCAGGACCATCCTGTAGCCCTTGACATAGGGCAAAATAGGCGCTCCGTCTACAATAGCGAGATCACCTCCCGTGATAAAGAAAAGGTCATAATCGATGTCATCATAAGTCTCATTCACCACCTCGTAGTTAACGATGTCCAATTCAACAATGCGAGAGTATACGTTATCAGAGATTCGAAACGGAGGCCTATGAATGGTGGCTATAAAGTCCCTATAAATAGGCCAACCAACAGCTGGAATTATTGTGAATCCAGTAGGATAAAATATGGATTTCCAAGGAACTCCATAGATATTAAACTCTGTCACTGTCTTGTGGTCGGTGGCACCCCAGCAGACATAATTGTTCTTAGCTTTAGCCATAGCCATGCCAATTGGCATGGCTATGGTTCCTGACTGCGAAAGGGTCTCATTGAAGAAGTCTTGGAACATCTCCTCAGCGAAAACACAATTATGCAGATTTCCCGGAGATCCGTAGCTGAAGCCAGTAGCCCCAATGTAGGCGCTAGCCCCCTCATGAATAAGGTCATACACCATGTCATTATCCGCTCCCCCATTTAAGCCGCCACCATCCTGCACTGGCAGTCCACCGTGGCAACCAGGGATAATGACAATTGGATTATCCAAACCAAACCGTGTGTACTTACCGGGAGTATCGTCAGGTGAGAAATTGTCGCCGGGGATTACTGCGTAATTATACGAATCATGCCCACCAATAAAGAAGAGATCCATTCCCCCAGCGTTATTTGCAGCATCTGTAAAGTTAGAATTCCAATCGTTATCGCCCCCTTCATATAGCGGCAGGACATCAATAGTGCGGACCTCGCTGACGGGAACATCATCGTTACGAACCACAAACCCTCGTGTACGGAAGAGGGCTGGCACATCAAAGAGGTCGGGAGAACCAATGCCTATATGTGGCTCCAGCCCTAACTCCCAGCCATCTACACTAGCCACAACAACACCGCCTTTCCTCCCATTATTAATGCTCACTCCTTCTTCTAACAACCTGAGCATATCTTCTGCCGTCTCTCCCAGTAGGCGCCCTACGAATAGTTCTATATCACCTGTCTGCCAATCGGTTCCACCATATCGGTCCGCGTATATGTTATCAGTCAGAATGTAGTCCATATCCGTGGCATAGACATGAGGATTGACATTAGGCGGGGGATTGCTGTCAACACACCAGCCAGGCCTAGTACATCCTGGTGCGTTACAAGGCAAGCAGCAGCATCGTAAGTCTATTCCCTCATCGTCTGTGGGATCATTGTAGCGATAGAAAGGGATAATGTCATCGTCGCCTATAATGAGCAAGTATTCAGGCTGTGAAACCGGCGCTTCAACGCAATTCAACGGATAACAGACCAATTCATATTGAGTCGCATCATCATCCCAATCCTCAATAAGCTCATCAATCGCACTTGCCACAATATTTGCTGTTGCTTCACTATTGTAGTTGACATTGCTGTTGTTCCAATTGAGAGCCAGAGGATCGTATCTTTCTACATAATAGACGACAGCAAGGGGTGAGTGACTAGCAGGAAAACCCTGAGCCTCTGTGTAAAGCCGATTCAACAGACTTGTCACATCATCCTCCAGATAATTCCCATAGAGCAACTCTCGGTTTGTAATAAAAAGGGCACGAACCATTCCAGGCGCTAGAATGTAAATCGTTCCTGTGCCTTCGGGATCCTCACTAGGTATCTCGATATGGGCGTTAATAACCACTTCTTGTGGGGGAACACTAGACGGGATTTGGAATCGCCACACGATCTGCCTCCGGTGCAAACCATCGATTAGGGAGAGATCGGTGGTAACCTGGTACACACCCGACGATAAAGTATCATAGTAAACACTGATGCTCTCATCCCCCTCGGAGTCCCTAACAAAGGTGTTAGTAGGTGCCCCAAATAAGTCGTCGGGAACAGTCAGGACTACGGGAATATTATCTCTAGCCTCGGGGCATGAGCTCACTAGCTTAGTCACAATATCAACAAATGTAAGGCTAGCTGGTCCGGAGAAATCGCCCACAATCTTATTTACAGGCACCCCTTCCAGCGCGTCCTCGATGCAAAGGGAAAGGCTTAGCGGAAACTCGAATGAGATTGCTATGTAAGTGTCTGTTACAGCAACAGCGGCCGTAGCACCATCAAACGCCTTAACGTAGTAGTTCCCTCCAGCGATCTCCAAAGTTTCTGGTATCGTGCCGTTGATCCAGCTGTTGCCCACGGTGTAGGTGATGTCCTCCCACTCGTACGAACTCACGTACTCTGTGTCCGTTATGTGGGACACGCTGAAGGTTGGACCGTATCTTACGTCGCCGGGTACGGTGACGGATGCGTAACCATCAGTGCTTATGTAGAGATCGACCTGTCCACCGGACCATGTTACTTTTCCGAAGTATAGGTTCAATGATTCGCAAAGTCTGATCGTTATGTGGGGGCTTGGAGCCACCTTGGTGTTGATTAGGATTGTTCCGGTTGAAGCTGTTACTGGAACAATCATAGCCAGTGTAGAAATTGCTAGCAGTACCGACAAGAGTATAGAGACATGCTTAACCAATGTACACATTTTAATCTCCTCCCCGAATCTAGAACCATTTCCCCTAAGGATTTGTAGCAAGTATGCGATCGATAATCGATCTATCTATCCGCCTAACCGATACTTAACGGTTACGGCAGTCCCATTGCATCGATCGATCTTTGATTCCTCATTAACAAACCTTTCATATTATGTCACGTATCGCCATCGATCGATCGGAGAGACCACGCATCAAAATACCACAACTTGATCTTCAACATCCTCAAGATTGTTTTTGATACCAGTCTGAAAAGACCAAGAATGGAATACCCACTTGCTGACCAAACGAAATTCGTAGACATAGCTTTCAAGAACCCACGCGATAAGGGATTTTTCCGGGATCTATCCGAGGGCTATAGATTGGTGTGTCCGAATATATTCCTTGAGTGCAAGAACTACCGGGAGGATGTCTCAAATCCAGAGTTCGCCCAGATCCATGCATCGATCGATCGATGGGATCGAACGAAGAATAAGCGAAAACACTTGGCCAAGGATGACAAATATGTGTTAGTTTTGGACGATTCTCACATCAAGAAACTCATTGCATGGAAACTACGCGGAGAAGAAACCGAAATAGACAATTTCCTAGAAGATCAGTTGAATGAGCTGTTGTAGATCGATCGATCGAAAGTTCTTGCCTAGACGGTTTCAGATCTTCTTTTCAATCGATAGGTCTTCATTTTCCAGATCAATAGGCAAGATGGTGTCAACCAACTCATGATCGATCCTACTGACAGAATAAGGGCATAAGCGAGGAATTTAAGCGATTGCTTAAGCTTTCTTCACGCCTTCGCCAAATTCCTCTATATAAATCTTTCGGTTGTTGGGCAACATCGAAGATCGATCGATTTCCATTTCAGGTTTATATCCAAGTTTTTCACCTTTTAGGTATCCGAGTTTTCCTTCCCCTAGAGCATTAGGCATGGGCTCTACCGCTTGTTCCTTTGAGCGATCTAAACGAACTCTTTGGGCTTCTATATCGATCGATCAAACAGGATCCCAAGAATACTCAAAGTGGATACGACTCCTATATTCGATTTCCATTAAGAAGGATTAACAGAAATATAAGCTGGAGGAACAAACCTGGCGCCGCGGATGTTGCGTATAACCACATCGTCACCAAAGATCGAGTTCAGAGGAACGGCAAGAAAACATTAATACGTTAACGCGAATTCTAAAAGTAATTATCTTCTTTGCCTTAACAAAGTAGGAGGATGTTTCGAGTGAAGAGATCGATGACTTATTTTGAAGAACCTGGTCCCCGAAATACAGAAGCTGTAGTGGCTGTAGTTAAGGAAAGAATTGCTGAAGGGGATATTCAAAGCGTTGTAGTAGCCTCTGAGTCCGGCAACACGGCGCTTGCTCTAGCTGAAGCCTTGAAGGATACCGGCGTTCGCGTCATATGCGTAGCACCTTATGGAGGCTATCAGCATGTCCTGAAAAGAACGTGGCCTCCTATGAAGGAAGCGATTAGGGGCAAGTTGGATTGCTTGGGCGTGAAGGTGCTGACCGAGACACCTTGGATCTTCGGCTGCACGTTCGATACAGCATTTCTCGAGAATGCCGCCCCCGCCACGATCATTCACAAGTTCCTAAGCAGGGCGTTCGGATTTGGAGTGAAGACATCTATAGAGATGGCGTTGATTGCAGCCGAG
>JABXJW010000220.1 GCA_013375395.1 Desulfobacterales bacterium | reverse complement strand
ATGGTTCACTTCGATTAAGCCTTCCTGTTGAAAAATCGCTATAACCAACTGCAAGGTGTAATCGTCCAATTCAAAGTCATCCCAGCCCAACGACTGCAATCGTCTACTTACCTCTCCGAGGCCCATATCAGGCGTCCCTGAGATCGTATTGGCCAGGCTCCTGACAAAACCGGGGACCGCATTTCGCACCATCCCCTTCTGTTCCAGTCTATCTAACAGGGTTTTTATGAGTGAGTTCATTTTCCGTGCTCCGCCTCTGTCATCGCCATTATCAGAGCGCCTTTAGCAGGTGCATTAAGCGGATCTTCAGCAAGGCGCACGTTGGAAATTTCAATCGGAAGCTGAATGCTCTTGAGGGACTTTTCGAATCTATTTTTGCACCCGTTCGGCATCGACGTTCCGCCGCTCAAAACGATCGGGATAGGGCTTGAGATCTTGGGTATTTTATCTGTGGAGCTAAGCACCCGTTGCACGCTCTGGAGCAGCTTGAAAATGAGTTCTTCATAGAAGATATGAAGCGCTCTCATTATCCCGTCTTTCGGTTCCTTTGTAAGGTCCAGCTCCTGTTCCTTTATCCCCTTTATCTTTGTGGCAGGCTCTCCTGCGGCTTCTCCAACCATTGAATCGATATAATCGCCCGCCGTCTGAATACTATAGTTGATTACAGGAAAAGAGAGGTAGGAGAGGCAGATATTGCACATTCCTCCGCCCATGCTTATCCCTATGCCGGTATAGTCATCGTCTGAAAGCTCCGACAGCACCACGGCCATCCCTTCGTTTATGGAGACCGGGTGATATCCCAAGCCACCCAAAAACTTTTTGATCACCGATTCATGATTCACCACGGAGCCCCTTCCATCAAGAGGTTCACCCGGGATGACAAAACATAGTGTTTCACCAAAATTCTCGGGCTTCTCAATAAGTGTGTTCACTATAGCCTGGATGACATTCAGGCCCTCCTCTTCCCTTGGAGTCACCAGTCCTTCCTTTATCGGCCTCCTGGTATTCATATTGAACATATTTGCAAACCTCTCGGCTGAATAGCCGATAACGTAAAGCAAGTCCCCTCTTTCATAATACATGACCTGATTCCTGTTAAGAATACCCTTGGAAAATTTTGATTTGGGAACCGCGAAGAACGCATTCACTTGTTTGACCGCTTGAATGTGGGCGCCTTTCTCTTGCGCTGCCACGATATGGCTTGTGCCTATGTCCAAACCTACCGGTCCTCCCGGGCTTTCCGCACCCTCCCCAATCCCTTTTTCCTTGGCCGTTACGGGTTTCTCCGCAGCTTCCTTTGCCTTTTCAATCGGAGCCGAAATGACATCCCCGAATATTTCTCGATGGCCTTCAATGCCCGGTTCCACATGTTGCCCCTGTTTGTCGGCATCTTGCCTGCCTGCTTCGGCAACCTCCGGCGCCAACTCCTTCTTACGTTCGGGCCGTACCGCTTTTTTACCGGACTTGCGAAAAACAATTATGCAACCCGCGCCAACCAGCACGAACAACGCCGCCACGACAGCAATAGTCCAGCCGCCTGCACCATCTCCCGAGATCTGTTTTGGATGCTGCCCGGCATGCTTTCCTGCCTCATCACCCAAGTCAGGCGATGGTCCCCGGGAAGGCGGCACAGAGGTTGATCTTGCCGGCACAGAAAATATAACCTTTTTCAAGCGATCAACAGAGGTTGCATCTTCTTCCGCTTTCATTGGCAGATACCGGCCGCCACACTCCTCAGCCCAGCCTTTTAAGTAGCCTGACTCACCGGAAAGGTCCCACAAAACGAGCCTGTCACCCAGCCCATCCTTTAACCGGAATACCCGCTCTTCAATTACCTCGACGTTCCTTTCATGATAAAGTGGTCTCAAACGGTCAAAAAGCTCGTCAGGAGACAGTCCCGAGGCCTCAAGCACATGGTACTGCCTGTTAAGGTCTTCGTACCTTGGATTGGATTTCACCCTTTTACTCAAATAGCGGAGTCTGCCGTCCCATATGTCAGGCTTCCCGTCGGAAATGATCAATGCGAACTCGATGGCTTCCTTGCCATCCCGTTCAAGCAGATACTTGAAAGGAATCTCCAGGTTGCTGCTGTAGCTGCTGGCATCGATCTTCTCGACTTTTTCCGCCAGCGCCTTCATGTTCGTTTCGGTTTCGACGACCAGGGCCATGTACTCATGGATTTCCTCATCAAATCCGGCAAACACTATTTTGTAAGGCTTCTCAAGGCTTCTGACGAATGCAACTACCAAGGCTTTTGATCTCAGCTTGGGATCGGACTTTTTGATTGACCCGGACTGGTCGAACAATATGATCCCCTCACGGGTATTCCCGGCATACGACACCTGGCAAACGAGGAAAAACGCAACGATGGACCCTATGGTCAATACAGACTTAGCGGCTTTCATGGATTTAGCCCTGTTACGCCTCTGTCATCGCCATTATCAGAGCGCCTTTAGCAGGTGCATTAAGCGGATCTTCAGCAAGGCGCACGTCGGAAATTTCAATCGGAAACTGAATGCTCTTGAGGGACTTTTCGAATCTATTTTTGCACCCGTTCGGCATCGACGTTCCGCCGCTCAAAACGATCGGGATAGGGCTTGAGATCTTGGGTATTTTATCTGTGGAGCTAAGCACCCGTTGCACGCTCTGGAGCAGCTTGAAAATGAGTTCTTCATAGAAGATATGAAGCGCTCTCATTATCCCGTCTTTCGGTTCCTTTGTAAGGTCCAGCTCCTGTTCCTTTATCCCCTTTATCTTTGTGGCAGGCTCTCCTGCGGCTTCTCCAACCATTGAATCGATATAATCGCCCGCCGTCTGAATACTATAGTTGATTACAGGAAAAGAGAGGTAGGAGAGGCAGATATTGCACATTCCTCCGCCCATGCTTATCCCTATGCCGGTATAGTCATCGTCTGAAAGCTCCGACAGCACCACGGCCATCCCTTCGTTTATGGAGACCGGGTGATATCCCAAGCCACCCAAAAACTTTTTGATCACCGATTCATGATTCACCACGGAGCCCCTTCCATCAAGAGGTTCACCCGGGATGACAAAACATAGTGTTTCACCAAAATTCTCGGGCTTCTCAATAAGTGTGTTCACTATAGCCTGGATGACATTCAGGCCCTCCTCTTCCCTTGGAGTCACCAGTCCTTCCTTTATCGGCCTCCTGGTATTCATATTGAACATATTTGCAAACCTCTCGGCTGAATAGCCGATAACGTAAAGCAAGTCCCCTCTTTCATAATACATGACCTGATTCCTGTTAAGAATACCCTTGGAAAATTTTGATTTGGGAACCGCGAAGAACGCATTCACTTGTTTGACCGCTTGAATGTGGGCGCCTTTCTCTTGCGCTGCCACGATATGGCTTGTGCCTATGTCCAAACCTACCGGTCCTCCCGGGCTTTCCGCACCCTCCCCAATCCCTTTTTCCTTGGCCGTTACGGGTTTCTCCGTAGCTTCCTTTGCCTTTTCAATCTGCTCGTCCGTTTTTTCGTCACTTTCTCCCGTCGATTGGGCAGCTCCACCAAGAGATCGAGTCTTAAATGCCTCGAAACGCTCTTTTTGTTTACCCAGAAAGTCTTTTTCGTCCGCCATTATTCCCTGCCTCCCTTCTTTTCCTGAAGAAAAAAATCTAAGGTCAAACTTCACGCAGGCTTCAGGCTGCTCCTTGCCCACCTTCTCCAACAACCGGGAGAATCATCGTGACTGTTGTCCCTTCACCATCTTTGCTGGAAATATCAATCGTACCACCATGCTCTTTTATTATTCTTTCGGTTAGCGACAACCCTATACCTGTTCCCGAGCCGACCGGCTTGGTAGTAAAAAATGGGTTAAATACCTGTCTTGCCACCTCCGGAGACATCCCATGCCCGTTGTCAACTATCTCGATTACGATCCGGTCTTTTTTCTCATCGTATGAGGTGCTCAACTTTATTATTCCATGAGACTCCACCGCGTCTATTGCATTCTTGAGCACATTGAGGAGGCAGCGATTTATCTCATTTGAAGAACACTCTATGAGCGGGACTTGTCCGAACTCTCTTATAAACTCTACGTTCTTTGTATCCTGAGTGCTCAAAATCTCGACCGCAGATTCAATGCTTTGATTAATGTCTATCTTCCCGACAAGTTCCATGTCCAGCCTGGAAAAGTTTTTCAGGCTGTTGACGATCTTTGCGATCCTTTCTATCCCCCTATGTATTCTGTCAAATTTTGCATCGATGGCTCCGGTTAACCGGTCAATGTTTAGCTGTCCAAGGTAGCCCTGATAATCTTTCACAAGTGGTTCTGAGACAGGCTTGTCATCCCAGTACCCTACCGCGTCAATCAATTCGTCCATCCCCTTTTTTAAAGAAACGGTAGAACTCCTTACAAAGCCAAGAGGGTTATTTATCTCATGGGCTATACCCGCGGCCAAGGTCCCTATGCCCGCGATCCTATCCATCTCTATGAGCTGTAAATCTTTTTGTCTAACCTCGTCGGTCTTTTCCTTTACCTTCCTCTCAAGCTCCCGGTTAAATCTTATGAGATCCTCTTTTTCCCTTGCTAACTTTTGTATATAATTGTCGTTCGTCTCTCTCAGTCTCTTGTTGAGCCCCTTTAATATATTTTTTGCCAAAACCTTATACCCATAAAAGTACTCCCAGAAATCGCTGTTCAGTATAGTGCCGAGCACACAGTCTGAGAGCGCCCTTACCGAGGCCATGCGAACCGTCTCATCTATTATTGCCATCTCACCAAAAAAGTCATTTTCTTTGACTTTGGCTACAGCTATCTCGGTTCCGTTTTCGCCAGCCACATACACTCCAACTTCACCCTTCAGCAAAAGGACGATCGAGTCCCCTTTTTCCTCCGCATTGATTATGATGTCGCCGCGCCTGGCTTGCGAGATATGAACTCTTCTGATGGCATCCCACAAACTTTCATCATCGTATTCTTCGAATATAGTCGTCCCCTTGAAAATAATATTCCTTCCAATTAGTTCGGCGATCTGTTTCTTTCCCAAATGTTTCATCTCAAGATCTATCAAAAACTATCCCGGCGACCTGAATACCCTTTTCACCAGCAATGAATGTCAAACTTGCCTGCACAATGGCAGTTGAACCATCACCGAGCTTTGCGTTCAATCTGTCGTGAGACAGATCCTTTTTCAAATATTTCTCCCAAAATCCTTCTTTATTGATTTCATCCATTAAAAAGATCTCCTTGAAATCCATCCCTTTGATATCATCCGACTCTTTATACTTTAGTATTTCCTTCCCCTTTTCATTCAAGTATTCGACCTTGTCTTTATCCCCAACCACGCATATACCTGTCAAACAGCTATCAAGAAATCTCTCAATTACTTCACGTGTTCCTTTTGCTGTCTCTGCCTTTCCCTTCATATCCTTGGCATCTTCAATAACCTTTGCAAAAAACTCATCTATATTATACATGGCGAGCAGGGCTTCGACCGCTTTGATGAGTTCCTCATCCTCCCACGGTTTGCTGAAATATCTATCCACAGAGCCTTTATTGATGGCATCTATGGCGGAATTGATGTCAGCGTATCCGGTAAGGAGTATCTTTTTACAGATCGGCTTCGTTTCATTTATCCTGGCCAGAAGTTCCGTTCCTTCCATCTCCGGCATCCTCTGATCTGTAATTACAAGTGATATATCCTCTTCATTAAAGATCTTTAAGGCATCCTCTCCACTGGTAGCCGTCTTTACATCATATACATCCATCAAAGTATCGTATAACGAGTCTACCACATCCTGCTCATCATCCACGCACAAAATTGTCCGCCTTGGCTCATCAGGCATTTTTTTGTCCTCCTTTTTCATTGCACGTTGTAGCTGGTTCTTAATTCGTGCCCATCCATAAATGAATTTCAAAACTCTGGGCACTGATGTCGGTTTCCAATTCAGAAATGAGCAATTTTTCGCAAGGTCAAGGACAATTCCGCAGTCCT
>JABXJW010000026.1 GCA_013375395.1 Desulfobacterales bacterium | reverse complement strand
AAAACCGAGAATAATGAGGCCGTATGTGAGCAAGGTCGGGTCGTAAATCTTATACTTTTCCTTAAGCTCTGCCGTAAATTCATCAACGTTGGCCACCGTGGCCTGGGCCTTCGTATAATCCCTTCCCCAAACCAGCTTGGTGTAGATGAACATAATAATCATCCCGACCACGCATATCAGGGCCAGGGCAACCACAAAGTTCATAAAGGTGAGCCCCGCATACGAGCCGATCATTATATTGGGCGGATCGCCGATCAGGGTGGCGGTGCCCCCGACATTTGAGGCCAGAACCAACGGGATCAACAAATGGAGGGGATTGAGACTACAGGAAATGGCTATTTCGATGGCCACGCCCGTCAGCAGCAGCATGGTGGTGACATTATCGAGAAACGCCGAGGAGACTGCCGTAAAGATCATCAAAATGACGGTAAGGACAAAGACTTTCCCTTTAGCCACCTTGTACGATATGTAGGCACACCACTGAAAGACACCTGTATTTTTCAACACACCCACAATAATCATCATACCCATCAGGAGAAAGACCACGTTCATATCAATGGAAGCGATGGCACGTTCAAACGAGTAAATGCGAAAGTCGGGATTGATCGTGCCGATGGTGTACGAGATGCACATCATAAAGGCGGCGCCAAGCATGGCGGCAATGGTACGGTGCAGGAGCTCAAAGGCGATCAGGACATAAGCCAGGATAAAGACAACAGTTGCGATCCAGAAGGCCGGACCCAGCACACGCGGCAGGGTGAGGTCTTCTGTGATATAAAAATGGTCCCCTTTTTGGGCAAAGTCTGTGCCTGAAAAGGTGACCTTTTCTGTCTTAAAGCTGGTCTTCTTGGCCTCTACGACAAAGGTGGCCTCGGGCACGGTCCCCTTTTCGACCTTGAATCGGGAGACATATTTTCCGTTGTGCGCGGTTTCAACGTAGTCGACTTCTTTTCCGTTTTCATAGATGCGGACGTGGCACTCTCCCACGGGTTCTTTATGGCTGTCATATATGACACCTGCGATATTGACGGTATCGCCTTCCTTGAGTTCATCGTGTTTAGGTTTGTGACCTCCTCCGTGGCCGGCAAAGGCAATTGTTGGCGCAAAGGCCAGCACAATCATTATCGTGAGAACGATTAGAGTTTTTTGTACGCGCATGAAACGATCCTCCTCCCTTTTTCCCCATTCAAGGCTCCCAGGCTAATACCTGGCTGAAAACACAGATACTTATTTCCGTTTTTAAGCAAAAGTGCCTCGGCCTGTTAGCACAAAGGCCCACTCCGGTCAATATTTTTTTGAGTGCCTCTTTTGATTTGACAGTGTTCTTGGCGGATGATACGCATACAAGATTCCCCTTGCCACACTTGACGGCTTCGTAAAAAGTCCAACTTCTGCGTTGCGCTGCATCCTTCGTCACTGCGGCGTACAATAAGTACGCCTCATTCCTCAGGATTTGCGCGCCTTGAATTTGGAGCTTTTTACTTTGCCGTCTAATTTGGACTTTTTACGAGACCATCACACTTAAGGATCGCTAAAATGGAGGCTCAAACGTTTTTTATCCGGTCGGTGACGGTCCAGAATGTCATCATGGCTGTTATCGCGGCAATCATTGTAGTGCTCCTTGTCCGTTCCATCCGGAAACAGAAGCTCAACCACGCGATCCTTGTGGTTATGTGGGGGTTGTTTGCCCTGTGGTTTTTTAACGGCCCTTTGTGGGGGTTTAGTGCGGCAACGGTTGGCCCGGACGGCATTAAACTTCACTACGGTTTCTTGTCGGTCTTCAGAAACACCACTTTGCCGGTGGATACACACTGGAAGATCCATAAGTATCTGGGGGGAATTAGAAAGATGAAAAAGCTCTACTTTTTCCAACTGCCCAATCACCAGAGTCTGAAAGTCCGGGGCGCGGACAAGCTTGAAGTCTTGCAGGCCCTTGGAGCGGCCATCGACCGTTTGAACGGAATGAAAATGGGACGGCTGGTAGAGCGGCCTGTGAATATGTAGAAAACGGAGATCGTGAACCGTGCATCGCACATGTAGTGAAGTCCGCGCTAAATCGGGAAACGGATGCCTGATGCCGGATGCCAGACAGCAGTTGAAACCTTCACTCTCGCCCGCCTCGCCTGAAGCGAAGCGATGGCGGGCAGGCTTATACGCAAGCAATCACAAGATATCAGGCATATGGGATCAGGTATCAGTTGGAAACGATTTGCAAATAAGGATTCATAAATAACGATTTTCGAATAACGAATAACGTATAACGAATTATGAAAATCCACGAATACCAGGCAAAGGAGATCTTTTCCAAATTTGCAATTCCCGTTCCCAAGGGCTCAGCTGCCCGTGCCGGCAAAGAGGCCAAGCAGATCGCAGAAGAGATCGGCGGTTCGCAATGGGTCGTTAAGGCCCAGATACATGCCGGCGGCCGCGGCAAAGCCGGTGGCGTTCGCGTGGCAGACACGCCTGAAGCCGTGGTCGAGATAGCCGAAGAAATGCTCGGTATGTCCCTGGTGACACCTCAGACAGGCCCACAGGGTGTGCGGGTGAGCAAGGTGCTTGTGGAAGAGGCTCTTGCGGTAAAACAGGAATTTTATGTAGGGGCGGCAGTTGATCGCGCAAGGCAATGCCCGGTCTTGATTGCCGGTTCTGAGGGCGGCATGGAGATTGAAGAATTGGCCAAAAGCCATCCCGAACGTATTGTCAGGGAGAGGGTCGATGTTGGCCTCGGGCTTCCGGCCTTTCAGGTACGAAATCTGCTGTTTGGCATGGGCATGGACGCGGGCCTCATGCGGGCGGGCACAGGGGTGATTAGAGGGCTTTACAGGCTCTTTGACTCTTTTGATTGCACGCTGGCGGAAATCAACCCCCTGGTCGTGACCGAAGACGGCCGGCTTCTGGCACTTGATGCCAAGATAGACTTCGATGACAACGCCATGTTCCGTCACAAGGATCTGCTGGAGCTTGAAGATGCCGGCGAGAAGGACCCATTGGAGCTTGAGGCCTCACGGCACCGGCTGAACTATATCCGCATGGACGGCAATGTCGGGATCATGGTCAATGGCGCAGGGCTTGCCATGGCCACCATGGACCTGATCAAGCAGGCCGGCGCCAGCCCTGCCAATTTCCTGGACGTGGGTGGAGGGGCCACCACGGAGATGGTGACCAAGGGGTTTGAAATCATCCTTGGGGACAAGAATGTTCGTGGGATCTTGATCAATATATTCGGCGGAATACTCCGATGTGACGTTTTGGCAAATGGCGTGGTGGAGGCGGCCTCAAAGGTGAGGATCAACGTGCCTGTTGTGGTGCGCCTGGAAGGGACTAATGTTGAGCAAGGCCGGAAGATCCTGGCCGGGTCCGGCCTCGATTTTGTTGTGGCCGACAGCATGGCCGATGCAGCAGAGAAGGTGAGGGGGATTGCGTCATCGTGAACCCGATGTCATTGGTCATTTGACTGATGCCGGATGCCGGATGCCGGATGCCGGATATCTGCCTGCTTGAGTATAAGCCTGCCCGCCATCGCCTCGCTTCAGACGAGGCGGGCGGGAGTGAAAGTTTCAACTGCTATCGGGCATCAGGCATCAGCCGGAAACGATTTAGCGCAAAGGTTGCGCTCTCCGAGGCGTAGGCTCGTGCCTCTACGAGCCGGAGGCCTGATGGCTTGAAAAGATTACACTTCGTGTCCGAATAACGGATAACGAATAACGGTATACGATTCACCAGTTTTCAGGCGGCGAAGCCGCGTTATATAAAATCGTGGAGCGATTTTATGAGCATATTAATCGACAAAGACACGCGCCTGCTGGTGCAAGGGATAACCGGCAAGGAGGGGAGCTTCCATACCAGTCAGTGCGTTGCCTACGGCGCCAATGTTGTGGCAGGTGTAACCCCAGGCAAGGGTGGGCAGAGTATGGACGGGATCCCGGTCTTTAACACCGTTCAAAGTGCGGTTGAGAGCACGGGCGCCAATGCCTGTCTTGTCTTTGTGCCTTCTCCTTTTGCCGCAGACGCCGTCATGGAGTCTGCCGCAGCAGGGCTTGACTTGGTCGTCTGCATTACAGAGGGGATTCCCACCCACGACATGTTGAAAGTGGGCCCCTTTTTGAAAAGTCGCAACTGCCGGCTGATCGGCCCAAACTGCCCAGGGGTGATTTCACCTGGTCGTTGCAAGGCCGGGATCATGCCCGGACAGATCCACAAAGAGGGCAATATCGGAGTTGTATCAAGGAGCGGCACGCTGACCTATGAAGTGGTGCACCAACTGACACAGAACGGCCTGGGGCAAAGCACCTGCATCGGGATCGGAGGAGATCCGATCATCGGTTCATCCTTTGTGGACATCCTGAAGCTGTTTGACAAGGATCCTGAAACCCAAGGTGTTGTTCTCATCGGTGAGATCGGGGGAAAGGATGAGGAGGCGGCTGCCGCATACGTCAAGAATCATTTCAGCAAGCCGGTGCTGGGATTTGTTGCCGGTCTTACCGCCCCTCCGGGAAAACGCATGGGACATGCAGGCGCGATCATATCCGGTGGTGGAGAAACGGCAGAAGAAAAGATAGAGGCAATGCGAAAGGGCGGCATTCACATGGTGGAACGCCTTGGAGACCTGGGCAGGGCAGCGCGCGATCTGTTCGGCGACATAATGAGTTGAGAACTTTTTCTTTGACATCATGCCGAAAATGCAATAAGCCCGATTCTGTAAGACTTCTCCTGCCCAACATAATTCTAGCAACCGAAAGGGTTTATTTGTCATGATCGAAATCAGAGTTCATGGTCGGGGCGGCCAGGGGGCGGTAACTTCAACGGAGTTGATTGCCCTGGCGGCCATCAACGAGGGCAAGTATGCCCAGGCCTTCCCCAGTTTCGGCCCGGAACGACGAGGAGCGCCTGTGACGGCGTTTGCACGCATCGCAGACAAGCCTATCCGAACCCGCGAAAGGGTTTACAAGCCCGATATCGTAGTGGTGCTGGATCCCACGATACTGAAGATCGTTGATGTGACGGCCGGGCTCAAGAAAAACGGGCTTGTCATTCTGAATACCTCCAAAAGTGAGGAAGAGGTGCGAAAAGCCTTTGGCATCAAGGCAAAGATGGCTGTGGTGGATGCCACAGGCGTTGCCATGAAACACCTCGGCCGTCCTATTACCAACACCACCATGCTGGGCGCCTTGATAAGCGCCACGGGCGTTGTTGATATCAAGTCGATGAACACGCCGCTCAAGGAGCGCTTCGGCGGCCCTATTGCCGAAAAAAATATTAGCGCCATGCAGCAGGCATATGAGCAGACCCAATAGATAAGGAGCGAATACATTGGCAAAGGTAGACGCACTCGTAGGATGGAGGAACCTGGAGATCGGGTGTGCCATCACGGAACCCGGCAGTTCGAGAAAACTCAAAACCGGGGACTGGCGAAGCCAGAGACCGGTCACAGACCGCGATAAATGCATCAAGTGCGGTATGTGCTGGATCTACTGCCCGGACATTGTCTATTCGCCGACCAAGAGCGGCTATTTCAAATGGGACGGGAACTACTGCAAGGGGTGCGGCATCTGCGCTCGTGAATGTCCGAAGGATGCCATTACCATGGTTATGGAAGGAGAGTAGTTATGCCAAAGAGAGTCGGAATGGAGGTTTCATTGGCTGCCAGCGAGGCGGCCTGTGCCGCCGATGCAGACCTGATAGCCGCCTATCCCATTACGCCGCAAACACATATTGTCGAGCATCTTTCTGAACTCGTGGCAGACGGTAAGCTCGATGCGGAATTTGTTCCCGTAGAATCCGAACACTCGGCGATCAGCGTGTGTGTCGGCTCGTCGGCCGCCGGGGCCCGAACCTTTACGGCTACCAGCTCCCAGGGTTTGGCGCTTATGCACGAGATTCTGTTCATTGCGCCTGCGCTTCGCACCCCAATAGTCATGGTCGTTGCCAACCGCGCCTTGTCTGGCCCTATCAGCATATGGAACGACCACAGCGACATCATGGCGGAGCGGGATGTGGGCTGGATTCAAACCTTTGCGGAAAACGGCCAGGAAGTCTTCGACCTGGTTATCCATGCCTTCAAGGTGGCCGAAGACCCGGAAGTCTTGCTCCCCATCATGGTGAATCTGGACGGCTTTACCCTGAGCCACGTGGTTGAGCCGATTGAGATATTGAGCGCCTCGGAGGTGAGTCAATATCTAAAACCGTACAAACCGCAGATGGTGTTGGACCCCAAAAAGCCCGTAACCATGGGGCCGGTAGGGATGCCGGAAGTCTATACGGAGGCGAGATGGCAGATAGAATCACTCCTAAGGGGCTCCAAAAAGGTGGTTGTGAGGGCCTGGAAAGAGTTTTCAAAACATTACGGACGCACCTACAAGCCGATCGAGACATACCGGACAAGGGGTGCCGACGTGATCTTGATAACTATGGGCTCTGTGACTGAGACGGCCATGACTGCCGTGGACGGGATGCGCGAAAAGGGGATCAAGGTCGGTCTGGTGCGATTTCGGCTGTGGCGGCCTTTTCCCATTGAGGAGTTAAAAAGAGCGGTTACAGGAGTCAAGGTCCTGGCGGTGATGGATCGTGCTATTTCTTACGGAGGCCAGGGCGGCCCGGTGTTTACAGAGGTGCGCTCTGCCCTGTACGGGCAGTCCGGGCAGCTACAGGTATTTGGATTTGTGGCAGGTCTCGGGGGCCGTGATATCACGGCAGCCATGTTTGAACAGATGGTGAAAAAGGCAATCAGATATGCTAAAAAGGGAAAAGGCCCCCTGTACGAACTGATGGGAGTGAGGGAGAGATGATGGACGCTGCACTGAAGGATTTTAAGAGGTTTACCCCGAAAACTTTGCCGAAGATGGAAGCCATAGCCCAGGGCCACCGGGCCTGCCAGGGGTGCGGGGAGGTGCTTGCCCTTCGCATGGCACTCAAGGCCATTGGAAAGAATATGATCGTGGCGAGCGCTACCGGATGTATGGAGATCATCACATCTCCTTACCCGCAGACCGCATGGCAGGTACCATGGATTCACGTGGCTTTCGAGAATGCAGCAGCCGTTGCCTCCGGCATTGAGGCGGCTCGTAAAGTCCTGATGCGAAAAAGGCGGATACCAAGACAACGAACCACGATCGTTGCCATGGCAGGTGATGGCGGCACGGCAGACATCGGACTCCAGGCCCTGTCCGGGGCACTGGAACGGGGGCACGATTTTGTTTATATCTGCCTGGACAACGAGGCGTATATGAATACCGGAATCCAGCGGTCCAGCTGTACCCCCTATGGCGCCATGACCACCACATCGCCGCCGGGGAAGATGAGTATCGGACAGCACACCTGGAAAAAGAACGTACCGGCCATAGCGGCTGCCCATGGGATTCCTTATGTGGCTACGGCATCGCCGGCATACTATACGGATCTTATGAACAAGGCCAAAAAGGCCGCCATGATTAAGGGCCCGGCCTATCTCCACCTATATTCTCCGTGTCCCACAGGATGGCGGCATGCGGGAGACCTGGCCATCGAGATCAGCCGTCTTGCGGTCAAAACCAAAGTCTTCCCATTGTATGAAGTCGTGGATGGACGCTACATCCTGACAAGGAAGATCAAAAAGCCGAAACCCGTCAAGGAGTACCTGAAACTGCAGGGACGGTTCCGTCATCTGGACGAGGAAACGATTGAAGAAATCCAGCAGCGGGTCGACCGGGAATATGAGGCCCTTGTTCGGAAGGCGGCATTAGCTGAGGCAGAATAAACCCTAACGTTGCAAAAGCCGAGGATACCGCATCTCCTGTGTTGTCAAGGGTTCGCGGTAGCCGATTTCACAGTATAGGATAGTTATACCTTGATTTCACTTTTCATGTGTGACGCCTTGGATCTGCGACATCCTCGACTTTTGCAGCGTTAGGGTAAAGGCCGGTGGAAGAATTTAACCTTTTGAAAGGATGGCGGCTTCAGCCTGTTTCATTCTGTTTTTTCATAAGGCGTAACTGAAAACACAGTCGCTCCAATGACGATCAGATTTTAAACCGTGTAAAACTCGGGACTAGGGTTTCGTTCCTTAAAACCTTGGGCCTGGCTTTTTGGCTTGTTCCTCCAAGGATCCCCGCCCTGACGTACCACAACATTTGTACCTGCACTTTCTGATGCTTGCCAAAACTGCAAGGGTTGACGCTTTGATATGCCCTTGTCTTCAGATATTAAGATTCTGCAAAAAGTGTTGACGAGGTAAAGCGCTTTCTAATATTTGGTGTCAGATATGAAATGCACTGTGACCTTTGAACCGGACAATGTTGCCATTCGCGTTGACAGGGGGGCCAACCTCTTGGAGGTTGGCCTTGCGGCCGGCGTGCACGTCAACGCATCGTGCGGGGGACAGGGTGTTTGCGGCAAGTGCCGTGTCATCATAGAAACGGGCGATGTTGAAGGCGAGAAGACAGAAAAGGTAAGTCAGGAAGAATACGACCAGGGTTGGCGGCAGGCATGTAAGACTTTCGTCTTTTCAGACTGTACCGTGCAGATTCCTGTTGAGTCGAGGGGCCTGAGACGCCTTGTTGCCGCCAAACTCGACATGGGCAGGGCCGATCGCAAGATTGTCGCCCTAAAGACAAGGCCATTGGCTGAGGGCTGGCAGTTCGACCCGATTACCTTCAAGGCGCATGTTCAACTCAGCCCGCCCACGCTGGGGGATAATGTAAGCGACCTGACTCGCCTTTTGAAGGGACTTAAGCAACAGCATGGCATTGAAAACGTCTCCACAGATATCAGATGCCTTCAGACCATGCCGAAGCTTTTTAGGAGCAGCGATTGGTCTGTCACGGCTACACTGATGGCAGCTCCTGAACCTGAGACCATTTCATCTGTCCAGGGGGGATTTCCGGCAATAAACCTGGTTCGTCTGGAACCGGGAGATACCTCCGGCAAGAACCTTGCCGTAGTCATAGACATCGGAACCACCACCGTGTGCGCTGAGCTTCTTGATCTCAAGACAGGAGCGGTGATGGCTGAAAGTGCTGAATATAACAGTCAGGCTGAATACGGAGAGGATGTGATCACGCGTATCGTCTATGCACAAAGGCCTGAGGGGAAAGAAAAATTGCAATCTCTGGTGGTGTCCTCCATCAATCAGGTGATCGACGAACTTTTGGAACAAACCGGAAGCCAAAAAAAGGATATCTCATTCATGGCTGCGGCAGGAAATACAACCATGACACACCTTCTTTTGGGCCTGGAAACACGCCATATCCGCGAAACACCGTATGTGCCGGTCGCAAACTTTATGCCGCTTGTGTGGGCGTCGGATATCGGCATTGACGTGCCTGATTGTGTGCGACTTTATAGCTTTCCGTTGGTGGCCAGCTATGTTGGAGGGGATATCGTTTCCGGGATACTCGGCTCCGGAGTCTTTCAAAAAGAAGAGCTTACCCTCTATGTGGACATCGGCACCAACGGGGAGATCGTCTTGGGGAACCGTGATTGGCTGGCATGCGCGGCCTGTTCCATGGGCCCTGCCTTTGAGGGTGGCGGCATAAAACACGGCATGAGGGCCGATCTAGGCGCTATTGAGGGGTTCAATATCAATCCCGTGACCCTGGAGCCCATGCTAGTCACAGTGGGAAGGAGAAGGCCGCAGGGTATTTGTGGGTCCGGCCTGATAAGTATCTTGGCGGAATTGCTGTCGGCCTGTGTGATCGACCGGAACGGCAAGTTTGTCCGCGATCTGTCTTCTGAGCGGATCAGGCCGGGACGGTTCGGTTACGAATATGTGGTGGCATGGGCTGGAGACTCCGGCGCCGGCCGTGATATCGAAATCACCGAGGTCGATATTGAAAACCTGATTCGTGCCAAAGGGGCGCTTTTTGCCGGATGTCTCACGCTCCTTGAGAGTATGTCTCTGTCGTTCGATGCCTTGGATCGGATTATTATTGCCGGCGCCTTTGGCCGATACATCAACATCGAAAAGGCAAAAAGGATCGGCCTTCTTCCTGATATTCCTGCTGAAAAGTTTCATTTCCTTGGAAACGGCTCTCTGTTGGGCTCAAGATTGGTGTGCCTTTCCGGGCAGATGTTGCACGAAGCAGAAGGGATTGCTACAATGATGACCAATATCGAGCTGAGCGACAACCCGGCCTTCATGGACAAGTATATGGGCGCCCTTTTTCTTCCCCATACGGATGCCCGGCTTTTCCCTGATGTGTCCGAATATCTTGAGGCAAACAGCCGGATGATCCTTAGTGGACGCATCCCTAAATACGATTCCGTATTATGATTGGTCCGGCCATTCCATTAAGAGGGTTGAAGTCCCGAAGTGAGCTAAAGTGAGCTAAAGTTGAGGAGTGCGCCTCCGGCGCAGCCAATAAAATACATAAGATTCCTTAACTTTAGGCACTTTTTTGATTCCAGCTTGTACTGAGCAGAAAATCTGATATGAGATACGTCACCGAGTTTACGAATTAGAGCGCTTAGCGAGAGGAACGTTTCATGACTATGACCATTGCCATGGCCGGAAAGGGGGGTACCGGCAAGACCACAATTGCAGGCCTGCTCATCAGGTTTCTTCTGAAAAAGGGTATCAAGCCGATCCTGGCCGTGGATGCAGATGCCAATGCGAACTTAAACGAGGTCCTCGGACTTGAGGTGACGACCACGCTCGGTGAGGCCAGAGAGGGGCTTAAGGACGGCGTGCCCACGGGTATGACCAGGGATCTGTATATGGAATATAAGGTCCAGGAGTCGTTGGTGGAAAGCCGTGGGTATGACCTGCTCGTTATGGGGCGTCCCGAGGGAGCGGGTTGCTATTGTCACGCCAATACCTTGCTTTCCCGTTACATGGAGAGCCTTTGCGGAAACTACCGGGTCGTGGTCATGGACAACGAGGCCGGGATGGAGCACATCAGTCGACTGATTTCCCGACAGGCTGATATATTGCTGATCGTGTCCGACCCGACTCAACGGGGGATACTCGCGGCCAGGCGGATTCGTGATCTGGCCCTGGAGCTTAAGCTCGATATCAAGAAAGAGCGTCTGATCATCAATCGGGTC
Organism: Desulfobacterales bacterium; assembly: GCA_013375395.1. GTDB lineage: Bacteria > Desulfobacterota > Desulfobacteria > Desulfobacterales. The sequence continues at coordinate 13,542 of JABXJW010000026.1, read as the reverse complement.
AACGGCGAGTTGCCGTCCACAGTTAGAGAGGCGGTGGATTCGGCAGGATTGAATCTTGCAGGATGTGTGCCGGAAGACGAGTTGATTTCGCGCTACGATACCCAGGGGAGGCCCACCGTTGAACTGCCGGATGATGCCGGGTCGGTGCAGGCCCTGAATGAGATTTTTGAGGGCATTTTGGACTAAAAAATGCTTCGAGAACTGTCCATAAAGAATTTTGCCATCATTGACGACCTTTCAATCAGCTTTGAAAAGGGGCTGACCATATTGACCGGAGAGACAGGTGCCGGCAAATCGATTATCATAAATGCCGTAAACCTGATCCTTGGAAGCAGGGCCTCGCCCGATCTGATCCGCACCTCTGAAGATACGGCAGAGCTGGAAGCCATGTTTGAGATCCCGTCTGAAGGCCCGGCCGCAAGGGCCGCACGGTCACACGGGTTCGACGTGTCGGAGGGCCTGTTGGTTCGTCGTGTTATCCAGAGAAACGGCCGCCACAAGGTCTATATCAACGGCCGGATGGCCACCACCCAGATCCTTTCCGGAATCAACGGACAACTTGCAAGCATTGCCGGCCAACACGCCCACCAGAGTTTACTAAGACCGGAACACCACCTTTTGCTTCTTGACCAGTTCGGGGACTTATCCGAGCTGCGTGGCACGGTCTGCGGGTCTTACCAAGAGACACTTCCTTTGATCAAGAGGCAAACCGAACTGAAGCGTCAGCTTGCCGAGCGATCCGAACACCGTGAACTCCTTGAGTTTCAGTGCCGCGAGATCCAACAGGCCCAAATATCGGCAGGGGAAGACGAAAAACTTGAGCAAGAACGTCAGCGCTTGATGCATGCCGAGCGCCTGTATGAGACTGTGGGCAGATGTTTGGACCGCCTTTACGGGGAGCGGGGGGCGGTCATTGAAGAGCTTGGCGGGATCGGAAAGGATATGCAAGGAGTCTGCCGGATCGATCAGGCCATGTCTCCTGTGGTAAGCAGACTGGAGGATGCCTCCTTCGAACTGGAAGACATCGCCAATGAGATGAGGGGCTATTTGAAGGAGATTGTCTTTGACAGGGACCGATTGGAGATCGTAGAGGTTCGTCTGGATACGATCCGGAAACTTAAGCGAAAGTATGGCGGGTCCATTGAGTCTGTTCTGGCGCACGGCAGGGCGGCAGAGGAGGAACTAAATGGCGTGTCCGCCCTTCCCGAGGAGATAGCTGAAACGGAGAGGCGGCTTGCAGGGCTCCATAATGAGCTGACAAGCTTATGCCGCGAGCTGTCGGAGAAAAGGAGAAAAGCGGCAGTGCGCCTTGCGAAAAGGGTTCAACAAGAGGTGGAATCTTTGGGGATGTCCAAAACCCGCTTTGAAGTCAGGTTCAAATCCGTGCCGGTCGGCGATGATGCAGACCCTCATCTTGTTTTGGACAACAGCGGCATAGAGGCCATGGGCATAGATCGTGTTGAGTTCCTGATTGCCCCGAATGTGGGCGAGGATTTAAGGCCGCTTGCCCAGATTGCATCAGGCGGTGAGCTTTCCAGAATTATACTGGCCTTAAAGGCGATCCTGGCGACCAAGGAATCCGTAGAAACCCTCGTCTTTGATGAGGTAGACGCAGGCATCGGTGGGGGGGTGGCTGAAATGGTGGGCGACAAGCTGAAATCTTTGGCCGGTTTTCATCAGGTCGTTTGCATCACACACCTTCCGCAGATCGCCCGGTTCGGAAAACACCATTTCAAGATTGCCAAGCGCGTTTACAGGGGACGCACCAGCACCACTATCACCCCTTTGTACGGGGAGGTCCGCGTGAAGGAGATGGCTCGTATGCTGGCAGGCGTCAAGATTACAAAGAAGGCCATGGACCATGCCCGCGAAATGATTGCGGGCCGGTGTCAGTAATGAATAGGAGGAAAATTTTATGTTAGTACAAGGATGGATGACCGGCGAGGTCGTTACCGTGGATGAGGAGACCTCCATGATGAAGGCATCTATCATCATGAAGGAAAGAAAGATCCGCTCGTTGCCCGTGGTGGACAAGAACGGCAGACTTGTAGGGATCGTCAGCGACAGGGACTTAAGGGATGCGGCCCCGTCCAAGGCAACGACCCTGGATGTGTACGAACTCAATTATCTCCTTTCCTCCATGAAGATCAAGGATCTTATGACAAGGAACGTGGTCTTTGTCAGGCCGGATGAGACTGTGGAGTTTGCCGCCATTCTGATGCTTGAAAACAAAATCTCCGCACTGCCGGTTATCAACGACAAGGGCGACATGGTGGGGATTGTCACGCAGACCGACATTTTTAAGGTGCTGATCAATATTACGGGGGTTTACACCGGAGGCATTCAGTTTGCTTTCAGCCTGGAGGATCACCCCGGCTCCATTAAAGAAACCGCTGATGTGATCCGCTCCTATGGTGGGCGCATTGTGAGCATCCTCTCTACACGGGAAACCGCTGAAGAGGGACGACGCAATGTCTACATTCGCTGTGGCGTCCTGCCGGAAGACAAGCTCAGAAGCTTGGTCAAAGAACTGGAAGACAAGTTCGTGGTGCTTTATACATCCAAGGACTTGCTGGATGAGGTTGAAAAACGAAGAGCGCGGATTGCCTGATACAGCTCACTGCCGATCAGCACATCTATTTCACCGTCATTGGTCACCAGTCATTTGACCGATCCCGGATGCCCGATGCCGGATTTAGGAACGTGACAGCTTGCATAAGGTATCTTGCATCAGCTCGGAACAAATAATTATTAGGCTAACAGCTACAATCCACGAGCCATCAGTAGGCTGAAAGGCTTTTACATATCGGATTTGAAAAATTGGTCCTGTTCTGTAACTGAGCCGGGCTTTTTGGTGTATTCGGTGGGCACGGTGCCTTCCTTGAAGCATTCAAAGATGGTATGCTTTGATTCAGGGATTGCCAACAGGCCGGTCTCTGTGTCTATCTTGGCGAAGACAACGCCGTCGGGCACTTCGAAGACCCTGACCGGTTTACCCTTGAGGAGCGCCTGCATGAATTCCAGCCAGATCGGGCTGGCAGCCCTGGCCCCAGTTTCGGAGACCCCCAGTGATTTTTCTCCGTCAAAGCCGACCCAAACTCCCGTAACGTAGTGCGGGGTGTATCCCGCAAACCAGGCATCATACAGGTTATTGGTCGTTCCGGTCTTTCCGGCCACTGGCCGATTAAGGGTTTTAACCCGCCTTCCGGTTCCATGCTGAACCACGCCTTGAAGCAGTTTGGTGATAATATAGGCCGTGCTTTTTTCGATTACCTTCTCGCTTTCGGGATTATTGTCTTCAAGCATGTTTCCATCACGGTCGACTATCTTGGTGACAAAACAGGGTCTTGTGCGATATCCCTGGTTGTCGAAAACGGAATAGGAGCAGACCAGTTCAAGGAGCGATACCCCTGATGAGCCGAGCGCTAAGGACAGATCGCGATTCAGGTGCGATTCGATGCCCAGTTTTCTGGAATAGTCGATTACATAATCGATGCCGATGTCCCTTAGTATTTTCACGGTGACCACGTTTCGAGACAGGGCCAGAGCAGTCCGGAAAAGGGTAGGGCCGTAAAACTTCTCTTCGTAATTCCTCGGCTTCCACGTGAAATCTCTTTCTGTATCTTCGAACACGATGGGAGAATCAATGATCATGGTTGCAGGTGTGTAGCCTTTATCGAGGGCAGCGGCATAAATAATCGGTTTGAAGGCAGAGCCCGGCTGGCGCCTCGACTGTGTAGCCCTGTTAAATTGGCTTACTCTAAAGTCTCGCCCGCCGACCATGGCCTTTACATGGCCGGTTTCGGTTTCCATGCAAAGGAGCGCCCCTTCCACAGCAGGGTCCTGTGCGAGAGCCAGATCCCACATTTCAGCGTCCTCCTGCCGCCCCTTCACACGCACCAGGATGACATCTCCCACACTCAAGATTTCACTTAGCCGCGTCACTTGGGTCTGATGGTGGAGAACTTCCGGATTTGGTCTCCTTGCCCACTTCATGTCGGCAAGGTGAAGCCGTCCATGCTCACCCCCCATGCGAACCGTTACCCTCTGCTGACGATCGTTCACTTCAACCACGACTGCCTGGACAAGATTGTCCGGTTCCAACGGCTGTTTCTCAAGGGTGCTTTGAGCTTGTTGTATAAAATCCTCAATCTCCTCAGGCTCCAGGTGTTTGAGTGGCTCTCGGTACCCCTGTCTCTTGTCCAAAGCTCTTAGCCCGCGGTCCACGGCGGCTTGTGCGGTCTTGTGCATCTCGATATTTACAGCCGTGTAGATCTCGAGGCCTTCTTTGTAAAGGGCGTCCTTGCCGTATTTCGTCTCAACATACTGCCGCACGTGTTCCGTATAGTACGGGACCTGTTCGATATACCAGTTGCGTCTTCGCTTGATATCGAGCTCTGTGTTAATGGCTTCGGTCGCCTGGAGGTTCGTGATATATCCTTCGGCGATCATGCGGTTCAACACGTAGATCTGGCGCTGTTTGGCCTGTTCGGGATGCACGAAAGGAGAATAACGGCTTGGGGCCTGAGGTAGGCCGGCCAGCAAAGCGCACTCGGCCAGATTAAGTTCGGTCACGGACTTTCCGTAATAGTTTTCCGATGCCGCCTGAACTCCATAGGCGCCGTGCCCCAGGTATATCTGGTTCAGATAGAGGTATAGAATCTCTTCCTTGGTAAGGGCCTTGTCTATCCGATATGCAAGGACCGCTTCCCTAACCTTGCGTGAATAACTTCTCTCCGGGGACAAAAAGAAAGATTTTGCAACTTGCTGGGTGATGGTGCTGCCCCCTTGAATGATCGTGCCTGCTTCAATGTTTTTGAGAAATGCCCGGGCGATGCTGAAAAAGTCGATGCCTTCATGTTTGTAAAATCGAGCGTCTTCGGCTGCAATAAAGGCATCCATGAGCATCTTCGGCATCTCGGAAAGGGGGATCACGATCCTTCGTTCCTTGTAAAATTCGGCGATCTTGCGGTTGTCGTCCGAGTAGACCGTGGTGATAATTGGGGGCCGGTAATCGTTCAAGGATGCAATCTTGGGGAGATCTTTTGTAAAGTAGATATAGATCGCCCCGATAAAAAAACCCGTGAAGAGAGAAAGGGTCATAACGGTTCCGTAAAATAGGTACAGCAACCTTTGCAGAGTTCCCTTCTTGCCCCTTCGGGACCTTATCTCTTTCATGCGATTTCCGGTTGACAATCGGGTCATAACTAACGTCTCGAATTCTTGCAACACATTGAAAGCATGGGCTATTTAACGACAGGATATTTCCGCCGTCCACATGCACGTCGTGTTAAGCGCATCATGTGCAACCTTCGCGCTGATTGTCGGTGGTAAAAAAGTATACACGAAGTTGAAGCCTTGCGCCAGACTACTCAACAAAACTAATTTAATCTTATTGACTCTACTCAACCAAATCTTGGACATCTTGCTGAAATTACAGATATTTTCCCATTTTTGGTCTTTTGACACATGTCCCGGTAAGAAGTCCGTTATTTTAGCTGCTTATCTATGTTTTGGTGAGTAGAGCCCATAGTCTAGTTTCCATCCATAAATGGCCCTTTTCCGCAATCTCGGCGTCAATCTGCGGGATCGCTTGTGCGACGTACCGACGTACGTCTCCGCGCAATCCCTTGATTTGACTCGGGGCATCCATGCCCCTCGCCCTTGCGGGCAGCCTGACGGCTGTCCAATTCCGCAGTCCTGCGGAATTGCCCTTGACCTTGCGCAAAATTGCTCATTTCTGAATTGGAAACTGACGCCAGTGCCCAGTGTTGTGAAATTCATTTCTGGATGGGCACTAGTCTAATTAATTTTATCAAAAAAAATTAAGACAAGCAAATTGTATGCCCGCTGATGTGTACGATTGCCGAAATCGACTTGACATGGGCGATGGATTCCTACTAATAAGCTGGTACCCATGATTCGGCTGGATTTTGAAAAGTGCGGGGGCCTGATCCCGACGATCGTGCAGGATTTCAAAACCGGCGAGATCCTCATGCTCGCCTTCATGAATGAGGATGCCTGGCGGCACACCCTTGAGACCGGGACGGCAACGTATTGGAGCCGGACGCGCCGGGAACTCTGGGTTAAGGGCAAGACCTCCGGCCATGTCCAGTCGGTTAAGGAGATTCGCATCGACTGCGATGATGATACAGTGTTGTTGAAAGTGGAGCAAGTGGGCGGGGCCGCCTGTCATACAGGCTATCGGAGTTGTTTTTTTAAAAAAGTGGAGGACGGCTCGGTTCGGGTGGTTGGCGAGAAGATTTTTGATCCAAAGGACGTATATGATGGCCTCGCAAAGAGTCCGAAAATAGACGGCAAAGTAAAAAGCTCCAGATGCAAGGCGCGCGAGTCTTGAGGAATGAGGCGTACTTAGAGTACGTCGCAATGACGAGAGATGAAGCGCAACGCAGCAGGTGGACTTTTTACGAAGCCGTCAAGGACGTATATGAATAAGGTGAAACAGAAGCTGAAACTGGGAATCCCCAAAGGGAGCCTTCAGGACGCCACGATTGCATTGTTCAAGCGGTCCGGATGGAAGATCGATATCAACGGACGCAGCTACTTCCCCGAGATCAACGATGACACGATTGAATGCGCCATCTGTCGCGCCCAGGAGATGTCGCGCTATGTGGAGAGCGGTACCATGGATGCGGGCCTCACAGGCAAGGACTGGATATCTGAAAACGAATCCGATGTGCAGGTTGTGGAAGACCTGGTTTATTCAAAGGTCAGCCAGAGGCCGGCCCGTTGGGTCCTGGCAGTCCCTTACGATTCTCCTGTTGAAAGATTGGAAGACCTGGCAGGAAAAAAGATCGCAACCGAACTGGTCAATTTCACAAAAAGGTATTTTCAGGACCGAGGCATTGATGTGAAGGTGGAATTCTCATGGGGGGCTACCGAGGCCAAGGTTGTCTCCGGCTTAGCTGATGCTATCGTAGAGGTTACGGAAACCGGCAGCACCATAAAGGCCCACGGCCTTAAGATCGTCAAGGAACTGCTTCAGACCAACACCCAATTGATCGCCAATCATGTGGCATGGGCGGATTTTGAGAAGCAAGAAAAGATAAAGCAGATAGCACTCCTTTTAAAAGGGGCCTTACAGGCAGAGAAGATGGTAGGGCTCAAGATGAACGTGCCAAAGGAAAAGCTGGAGGAAGTGGTCGAGATTCTGCCAAGCCTCAATGCCCCGACCGTGTCTCCCCTGTATCAGTTGGACTGGTTTGCCGTGGAAACAGTGGTGGCATCTTCTGTGATGCGCGATCTCATACCCGAACTGCTCAAAACCGGGGCCGAGGGGATCATCGAATATCCGCTGAACAAAGTAATTTAACGTCGCGGAATTTCTACAAGTTATTGAAAGCACAGGGTTTCTGAGGCTTGAATTTCGCCTCACACATGGAATACTGGAATGTTGGAATACTGGAATGTTGAGTGTTGATTTTAGGGGGAAGTTTGTCATTTATTGACTTTCCTGTCAAGAGGAATTCACCCAATACTACATTGTCCCATTGTCCCAATACCCACCTTTCCATCATTCCAATTGGGGCGAAGCCCCTAAGTTCAATGCGATACCAACCGAGATTCTTCTATGATCTCCAGGCGCACCCAGGAAATAAAGCCCTTCATAGTCATGGACGTATTGGAGAAGGCCCACGGCATGGAGCGTGCGGGCATCGATGTCGTCCATTTGGAGGTGGGAGAGCCGGACTTCGATGAGCGATACCTTGCATGAACGTCAAGTCTGCAGAATTTATCACCAGCGCAGTCAAGCCTCCCCAGTACCCTTCGGCCGGCATGCCTGAAGTCGCCTTTGCCGGGCGCTCCAACGTGGGCAAGTCTTCGCTGATCAATTTGTTGTTGAGCCGCAAGAACCTGGTAAAGACCAGCTCCACGCCCGGCCGCACCCAGACCATAAATTTTTTTCTTATCAACGATAGCTTCTATTTTGTGGATCTGCCCGGCTACGGCTATGCCAAGGTTTCCAGGGAAGTGCGAAAAAACTGGGGCCCCATGGTCGAAAAATACCTGAAGAGCCGTCAGGACCTCTGTGCCGTGGTGGTGATCCTTGATCTCCGAAGGATGCCGAACCAGGCGGACCACGACCTTTTTGCCTGGCTGGCCCACTACAACATCCCCCAGATCGTGGTCCTTACAAAGGCAGACAAGCTAAAGAAGAACAAACAGGCCCGACAGCGCAGCTTGATTGCAGAGGATCTTTCAAAGAATCCTTCCTCGCTTATCCTTTTTTCGGCTACAATCGGCCTGGGCAAACAAGAGCTGTGGAAGGCCGTTGAGGCACTGCTGTAATGACTGGACTTGAAATAGACGGAAGCTTTGGGGAGGGCGGAGGCCAGATTTTAAGAACCGCACTGGCCCTGGCAGCCATACTTCAGATGCCGGTTGAGATCCGAAACATCCGGGCCGGTCGCAAGAAGCCGGGCTTAAGGCCGCAGCATCTCATGGGTGTCAAATCCTTGACGTCAGTAACTTCAGCGCACGTGGAAGGGGCCGAACCGGGCTCCATGCGTCTATATTTCGAGCCCCGGCAACTCAAACCCGGAACATACACCGTGGACATCGGTACTGCCGGCTCTACGGGCCTGGTGCTTCAGGCCATGATGCCGGGCCTGCTTTTTGCCGGCGGCACATCCCGGTTGACCATCACAGGCGGCACCCATGTACCGTGGAGTCCCTGCTTTCATTTTTTGAATGAGGTGTTCGTGCCAGCACTGGAGAATATGGGGGCTTTTGTCTCCCTGGAGATCGGACGCTGGGGCTGGTATCCGAAGGGCGGCGGCAGGGTAATTGCGTCCATATCGCCAACAGCAGAACTTCGCGCGATTGAGCGGGCCAGCCGGGGAAGGCTAAACGGTATCTATGTACTTTCGGCTGTGTCAAACCTTCCCAAGAGCATTGGTGAAAGACAGCGAGACCAGGTCTTAAAGCGCCTTGCAGCCAAAGGGTACGATCCGCCCGATCCGTCCGATCCATTCAGGGCCGAGCTTGCCGATGCCCCTTCCCCCGGCGCCGGCACCGTGGTCTTTATAAAGGCTGAGTTCGAAAACGGGGCGGCCGGCTTTACATCCCTGGGCAAAAGAGGCAAGCCGGCTGAAAAGGTGGCGGATGAGGCGTGTTCGGATTTTTTTCAATTCATGTCAACAGATGCCGCCGTTGACAACCATCTGGCCGACCAGTTGGTCCTTTATATGGCCCTGGCAAAGGGGCGGTCCTCATTTACCGCAGGGACCATAACCGGACACCTGCTGACCAACATCCGGGTCATCGAGCAGTTCCTGCGGGTAAAATTTGACGTGGACAAAAAGAAGCGATCCGTGAGTGTAGAAGGGGTAGGGTTTTCAGGGGCTGTTGCCCAAATAGCTATGCACTCAGCATAAGTGCGGAGAAAGAAGCCATGGTGGCAGAAAATTGCAGCCGGAATACAGAAGCCGAAAGGCTTCGGCGAGAAGTGCTGTGGCGCTGGATTTGGGTTGTGACCTTTGCGATTGCGTTTGCATGGGTCGAGAGCTCGGTTGTTGTCTATCTTCGTGAAATCTACTATGAGGGGTCGTTTTATTTCCCGTTGATTGTTGAATGGCAGGACGGCAAGCTCGCTGTTGACCACCTCATGCACATCGAGTTCGGACGCGAGATAGCCACGGTCCTCATGCTCGTAGCAGTGGGCTGCGCTGCCGGGAAAAACGCCTTGCAGAAGTTTTGCTTCCTTATGATCGCCTTTGGGCTCTGGGACATATTCTACTACGTCTGGCTCTGGGTCATGGCCGGCTGGCCCGAAAGCCTCATGACGTGGGACCTTCTTTTCTTTGTGCCTCTTCCGTGGGTGGGTCCGGTGATAACGCCGGTTCTGATCGCCCTGACAATGACGGCGGCCGGCTCTCTTATCATTTACTATGAGGAAAAAGGGTGTGTGATCCGCTGGCGCTGGTACGACTGGGTCATTGAATCGGCGTGTGGTGTCCTGATAATAGTGGCTTTCTGTTGGGACTGGAAAAACATCATGCAGGCGCCGGACGGCCTGCCGCGCACCGGAATTCCAAATACTTTTGCCTGGTGGCTGTACCTGCCGGCGTATCTTTTTTCAGTAGTCTACTTTGCGGTGAGATTTAGACAAATCGTTTTTGCAAAGAGGCATGACCATGCGCCTTAGGGGGTCTTCTCCGTGTATTTCTAAATAACATAAACTGGGTATGTACTTAACTCCGGTAAATCAGGTTGCCATAAAATTGCTTTGCCTTAGGGTTCGCTAAAAAGATCAAAAGGGGGAGAGACTAAAACCGTCTCTCCCCCTTGTTGTTGTTCAACAGCTTTTGTGCAACACCTCCGCCTTAGTCAGGGGCTAGTAGTCGCCCAGGAAGTCATTCATGATATCGATGTTTTGTTTTTCAATGACCTTATCAAATATCTTGTCCTTTACATCCCGGGGAAGGAGTTCAATACTCTTGGTCGTTGAGGCATCAAACTTAGCTGTTGGGAACACTTTCAGGATTTTGTCCTTTTGGGCATCATCCGCGTAGACTCTGATGACCTTCAGACCGGCCAACATCTCCTCACACATGTCGGCCAGGCCGGCTTTTTGCAGCTTGTCATATCGTTCTTCATTGACCCAGAGATTGATGGGATATTTATCAGCCATAATGTCACCTCCTCTTAAGCGCCCAACGGCGGAATCGAGAAAACAGGGGTCCTGTTTTCCAGGTATTCGTCTGTGACGAATGGGGAGCCAAAGCCGTATTTTTCGGCACACTCCATTACCAGATCAAAGACCTCTGGCCTGAATATCAGGCGCGGCGGCTTGACGCCATCCTGGACAATGCTCCGAATAAGGGTGCCGCTGAACTTTTGCCACTCCTTCTTGTGGCTGCAAAGACCCTCGGAGGTAATCTCTCCGCAATGCGGGCAATACAGCCAGTTCATGGAATAGACGGGCGTGATGTTCAATTTTTCCCTTGGAATACTTTGAAGCAATTCATGCGCCTCATACGGATCATAGTAGTCTCCGACCCCGGCGTGATCCCTTCCGTACATATGATGGGTCAGGCCCAGGTTCACCCTGATACAGGCATGAAAGACCGCCTCTTTGGGGCCCGCGTACCGCATATCCCAGAAGGTAAGCGAAGTCAGATGGTTATGATCTCCAAAGTAGCCTGATTTTCTCAACTCATCCTGGCACAAAATGATTGCCTCATCAATGTAGTCCCCTTTCCGCTTGGCCCCAATGATCGCATTCACCAGCACTCCGCACAACGGCTCCTTGATCGGCAGTCCGCCGTATGCCTGGGCCCAGGCCCCTTTCATAAGCCATTCGTGCCCTGTATGCGGGACGTTTCTGGTCTGATGCACCACAACAGCTTGCCAAGCTTTCTCCTTAAACTTCTTTCTCATCTCAAGGGGAGGGATAAAGTACGGCCCATATGGCGGGTTAATCGTTGGGCGATTGACCAGAGTTATTTTGCCACCGAGGAATTTTTCCTTGTACCCGCAGGTCCTGACAACACCCGGATGCTTTTGCTCGGCTGTTCCATAAATGCAGTTGCACATATCCTCCATGTTGTAGTCCCATATCTCGTCTATTTCGAATATGGCCATGGGATTGTCTTGATAGGTCAGAAGGACCGTACCGCCCTCTTTAATTCCATACTCGGAGATCTCTGACTCAGTCATATCGAAGATGATGGGAATGCTCCACACGGTACCGTCTGCCAGTTGCGTGCTTCTGCATACAGCGTCAGCATCAGCTTTGCCCATGAACCCTTGCAGAGGTGTAAACCAACCATATGCAAGGTCTATTACCTCATTTGCAATTTGGCTCCGAATTGGAATTTCCGTAAGCCCCTTAATCTTTTTGGCAGCCTCTTTGGGCTCCAAAATCCTCTCAACAATTTTTTTGCCACCATGTCCTATCTCAGCCATCTCAAGCCTCCTTTCATTATTGGACTTGCGTTCATCATTGACCTTATGGAAGAAGTCCAATCCAACAAAAATTTGCCTGTTACGGTTATCGAAGGCCCCACCCCCTTTCTATGAGTCGCAGAGATTTCTTGATATTTTCTCCACTTCACCTGAGGTGTAGTTTCGGATGAAATGTTCCAGTTCAAATTTTTGCTCGTGGGTCAGCCCCACAAATCGCACGCCACATCGCCTTATCGCAACTGGACTGTGGGCTGTTTTACGGGCCATTTCGAAGTCCGAAACAGTCTTAAACGGCACTCTGTCCAAATGAAATTTTTGTTCGTGGAACAGTATCCCCAATTCGGATGATCCGGCCGACCACTCTTGCCTGCCTGTATAACGAAACGCAAGCCCGCCCCTGCCTATATCTATAATTTGACCCAGTTTGGCAAAATGGGGCTCGAGCAGAAGCACGACAAATGCACCGTTTGGAGCCTTGTATCGCTTATGTTTCCTTCGCTCCATTCGCTCTTTCCTGTTGGTTGTGACGCAAATCCATACGGGAAAGACAAGCTTCTATGGATATTTTTCTAGCTGGTGAACTCCGCTGGCTGGAATAGGGGACACCCCTTAAAATACATGGGGTTGGGACAGGGACTCTTTAAAACATTTTCCTGTGAGGAAGTCTTGTGTCATAGGGATAGGGATAATATGCCGCGAAAGTCGACGATAGACGCATCCGGTACTGTTCAGCACATTATTGGAAGGGATACCGAACGGAAAAAGATATTACAAATGCCGGCCGGAACTATTTTCTAGACCGGCTTGGCAATATCCCTAAAAACTTACAAAATAAGAAGCGTCCCCTATCCTGGTCCCCTATTGTAGTGAATAGCCTCCTGTTATAATAAGAAGGTTTGTCACGACAGATGACGTGGCCGATGATGAGTTCGGCGAGGTCGGTTGCAGGTGATGGTCCGGGTCGCAGGGTAGCAGGAACATGGTGTCGCCCATCATGTAGATTCGCTTTATGGGTCACTCATCGTCAGCCGAACTCTATGGCATAATTATTTTTTCGTTTAGTACGATTTTATGCCTCTGTCAATAAAACAATGAGGCTTCTTTGCTTTCTTGGATATTTTTTCACATTCAGATCCTCCTTCGCTGGTATCGACCATTCTACCATGATTCTATTTCTCTCTTTAGTTCTTCAATCGATATGGCATCACCTTGTTGAACTGCCTCCATGCCTTTTCTCACTTTATCTATGACATAGAGCCTGTACTGTCATCAATATCCGCGGAGTCAGGCATTTTGGAAATTACGTTTATGGCTTCTTGTTTAAGAGTTTCCATTCTATCCGCCTCCCTTCTTTGTTTTCCCGACCCAAAACTGACGGCTTCGTAAAAAGTCCAACTTCTGCGCTGCGCTTCATCCCCGCCCTGTTAAATTTAGGGCACCCATCTCCAATTTAAAAGAGGCGCACGCCTTGCATATGAACTTTTTACTTTGCCGTCGATTTAGTGGCTTTTTACGAGACCATCAAAAGTGATGCACTCGTAAAAAGGCGAAAATACCCCCTCTCCCTTGACGGGAGAGGGTCGGGGTGAGGGTGAAAAATGAGGCATTTCA
>JABXJW010000219.1 GCA_013375395.1 Desulfobacterales bacterium | reverse complement strand
TTGGACGCGAGTTTTACACGAATTAAAATTTGATTGCCGTTGAAGCCGCCATCCTTTCAAAAGGCTAAATTCTTACCCTAAATCAAAGTTTTCCTGTCATTGCGAAGGGTTTTCGGTCAGACACTAAGCCACCAGCAAGATGCGCAGATCCATCACATTGGTGTTGGTGGGTCCGGTCTTGACCAGGTCTCCGAGTTTCTCAAAGAAATGATAGGAATCGTTATCGGTCAAAAAGTCCTCGGCGTTCAACCCCAGGGCTTCAGCCCTTTGCAGTGTCAGCCCATCTGCCACGGCCCCGGCGGCATCGGTCGGCCCGTCAGTGCCGTCAGTGCCGCCGCTTAGCACCACAACCTTTTCCCAGCCGCTCAGGCCGATGGCTGCCGCAAGAACAAATTCCTGGTTGCGCCCTCCCAGACCCCGGCCAATGATTGTAACCGTTGTCTCGCCGCCTGAAAGCACACAGGCGGGTGGAGACAGGGGATAATCGGTCCTTAAGACCTCTTTTGCTATACCGGCATGCACAATGGCGACCTCTCTGGTCTCCCCTTCGAGCACGCTGGAAAGGACCAGTGTGTGATACCCCAGCTCGGAAGCCTTTTTTTGAGCAGCCTGAATGCACTCCATGTTGTTTCCCACGATCGCGCTTTGTGTGCCGGCAAAGATGGGTTCTCCGGGCTTTGGGTTATCGTGCGCCTTCCCCTTGAGGCCCTTTTCGATATGATTCAACACACTTTCCGGCACCTGTTCACGAATGCCGTATTTGTCGAAGATATTCATGCAATCCCGGAAGCTGCTCGAATCGGGTACTGTAGGGCCTGAGGCGATCACATCAAGATCGTCTCCAACCACGTCTGACAGCATCAGCGAGATCAAGGTTGCGGGGTATGCCGCCCCCGCCAGGCCGCCTCCTTTTACCTCGGATATGTGCTTGCGCACCGAGTTGATCTCATGAATTGTAGCCCCACAGGCAAGGAGTGCCTTTGTGGTATCCTGCTTGTCGGCAAGACTCACACCCTCAACCGGCAAAGGAAGCAGGGCCGAGCCCCCGCCTGAAATCAGGCATATGACCAGATCTTCCCTTTTTGCCCTGGAGGCCAGATCGAAGATAGCCCGTGCCCCCACCTGGCCGGCCTCATCCGGCACCGGGTGGCCGGCCTCGGTGATTTTCACCCGCGTGAGCTTTGCCACGTGTCCGTACTTCACGTTGACGAGGCCGCCTGTGATCCTTTCCCCCAACATATTCTCCAATGCCTTGGCCATGGAAGCCCCGGCCTTGCCTGCACCAACGACATATATGTTGTCAAACGCCGTCAGGTCATAGACCCTTTCGTCCACCGCAAGACGGTCGCCTTTCACCTTGCAATGCCGCCTTACGGCTTCCTCCGCTTCTACCGCCTCAACCCCTGCCCGGAAGATCTCCTGGGCATCTTTTCGCATTTGAGCAAGATCTTTCAGTGCCATTTTCACCTCATCGGGAAGACCGGCTGCCTACTGCCGCCAGGTAAATAACAGTCTCTTCCTCCCCGTCAATCTTGAGTATTTTGTTGATCTCCTCATCGTAAAAAGCCCCAATAGGGCAGCACCCAAGGCCCATGGCTGTCGCGGCAAGCTGGAGATTTTCAGCAATGTGGCCGGCGTCCATAAAGATGTAGCGCATGCAGCGGTTTCTGTATTTCCACATGGCCCGTAGCACTATAGCAGTCCACACGAAGAGCACGGCGCCGCTCCCTACCATGGCCTGGTCCAGTGCGGAGCGGGTAAGCTCTTCGCCCAAGTTTCCTTGCGCGATCTCCTCCAGGGCAAAATCGAGTACATTGAAATGGTAGATGCCCTGTCGTATGTCCGAAACATTGTGGATGCTCAGGTAGGTCTCCACAGGATAGAGGGCGCCTGCGGAAGGGGCGGCTCTGAGTTGATACTCCGGCCTTGAAAGCGTGATGCCCTGGGTCGCCCAAAGGAGGCTTGCCAGCGTCTCTGCGCTGATCGGCTTAGAGGTATAACGCCGCCTTGAACGCCGTTGATTCAGGATGTTCCACAGGCTTTCTGTTTTTTCAAAGGCAGGTTTGGGCAAAGCGGTCCTGGGAGCTTCGGGGTAGTTCTTGTAGGCAGGCGGTCTTGGCAGCGGCCCGAGATCGTCTCTTTTAAGACTCAAGCTGCGGTCGTATTTGGTCTGTTTCAGGTACTGATATGCAATCCCTTCTTGATAAGATTTCATAGCAAGCTCCCTGAAGCCGAGCGTTTATGTAAGGATTAAGAAAAGGGGGGAACACGAGCTTTTTATAACATGATTGGAAAATTGTCAATTTTCCACAGGGAGTCGCCCAAGCAAGCCCCATGCACATCAGCTTCCCGTCAAGAACTTATTCACCTCCTGTGTTACGTATTCATAAAAAGCTTGGGGTCATTATTGGGTTAAACCTTGATCTGTGATTACGGCGTTTTACTAATCACTAATCCAGGTTTGACCCCATTTTGTTTGATCCCATTTTGTTTCGTTCCTTGTGCTCCCTAAAGCCTGCAATCAATTCCCTGAAACTCTTAGGCCGATATTGACTAAAACTTTCCTCGTCCACAAAAACATAATCATATTTGATATTAGCTTGAATCTTATTAATATCGATACACCACTGATTTAACCTTTCCATTTTCAAAGGCACATCAAGGTCTTCAAGCCCTTTGGTTTCAATAATAAAGATTTCTTTTCTTGATTTTTTTACAATAAAGTCAGGGTAATAGTTGGATATCTCGCCCTTTGCATTGACGTAATCAATCTTGAAGTGAACTGCCGGATAGTTCTTCACATAGGAAATGATATCGTCGCACTCTTCAAGAAACGCGGCAAACTGCAACTCCAGATCACTGTCACCGATGATTTTATTAAAAACACTTTTTTTCGGTATGATATATCCCTGCTCTTTAACGACAAATGGGCGCGTCTTCCTCAACTTAATCGTATCACGAATTTCTGCGTCTCCCTTGTCCTGCACCGTTAAAGCGTTAATCTGCTTTTTGAATGTTTCCACCAGAGTTTTGCCGGCTTCCAGTTCGGACAAATTTCGCAAGGTGTTCAGGCTGTCAAGGTCAACCGATTTTCCTGCCTGTGCGTCTCCGCACGCAGACAGGTCAAACAATTCATCCTGAATAAAATATTTTACTTTTCCGTACAGCACATCGTAGCCGCTGACCAGTCTTAAATCTTTCATAATAACCTGGGTAAAATACCCCACTACAGAGCGATAGTCGGCAACTGCGCCTGAATCCAGGATGGTCGTATGACTGATCTCGCCGGTAGTTATGTCTTTAAATACAATCTCGCGTTGCTCCTCGATGCTGAACTTTTTGTATGCTACTTTTTTATGGCCAAAATGTCCGGTATCCAGACTGTTAAGGTTCTTGTACTCCCGATACACTCTCGGGGTTAATACCGGAATCTCGATATCAAGATTGTCGATATTCTTGTTCGCATTTTCATTATCAATTTCAACAATGATCGGCGTTTTGGGTTGAGTGCCTTCACCCATTGCCTTGCGCTCAAGCTCAACACCTTCGGACTGAATAGACTCCACAAAATCCATAAAAGCATCGGTCCCCACAACGCTGACATACTCCTCCACATTGTTGCCGGGATACATCTTACGCAAGCCCCGGCCCAATGTCTGCTCCGGTAGAATATTACTTTTGGCGGCATAGGGACGCAATCCCACGATGGTGGTCACATTTTTCACATCCCAGCCTTCTTTGAGCATCATCACAGAGACAATGGCCTTATAAGGGCTATCCCAGCTATCAATCTCATTGGACTGTTTGCGCAGCTTTTCAAGCTCTTCCTTTTTCTTGCCGCTTGCCGCCTCGCTGATCTCACCGTTGTTTTTGGTGTGAATCACCAGCACCGCATCTTTCAAATCGGGATAGGTCTTTTCCAGATATTCAGCCACATCATCACAGTTTTTGGTGTCGTCCGTCATCACGAAGAGAATGGCCTTGTTATTCAGTTTTTCATGCTCCCCATAGGCTTTGCGCCACTCCTCAATACCTAGATTCAGGTAATCGGCATATTTTTCCGTGTATTTTGAACTTTGCCGTTCACTGAGCTTGGCGCGACTGGCGGAATCGGGCAGCACCGGGTGTTTTACCACATTCTGCGAAATAGCCTCTACCAATGGATAATCCGAAACAGTCTGCACAAAGATCGCGCCATTGTTGTGTTTGGGGGTAGCGGTCGTGTCCACTTGCAGGGAGAGAAATTTATCCTTGTGTTTTAGGCGGTTGTGGATATCTTCAATCGACTTAAACCACGCCATTTTGGGATCATGAATATGGTGCGCCTCGTCATTCAACACCACCAGTTCATCAATATCGCGGACAATATCCCCCAGATCTACTTTGGAATCAGTGGTAGCGCCGGTGGGACGCTTGCCAAGAAAATAATCCATTGTATCTTCATCGTCGGCGGAAGGCTCAACATTGTTGCCGGAATAGACACGGTGAATATTGGTTAGAAATATATTGCCGGTCTTGCGGGTAACATTTACTTCATCCTGAATATGCAGGGTCAGTTGAAAATCATCGCGCCAGTTGCGCCCCTCAAAACCGCCTGAATATCCATTGGGCGGCAGCACCGGATCTTCAAAGAATATCCGCAACCCGTCAAAGTCGCAGCGAATCCGATCCAATACAATGATATTGGGCGTAATCAACAGAAAGTTACGCGCCAGCTCCGAATCCGGCTCATAAAGTTTGTGAAAATAGCACCATGCCAATACCAGGCTCATCACCTTGGTCTTGCCGGCGCCGGTCGCCATCTTGATGACAAAACGGAGCCACGATTCATCAAACATATTGGCAGAAACAGCGCCGGATGAATCAAAACGCAGCAAATCATATTTGTCCTTCACCTTAACTGTATCGTAAAGATAGATGATGCTTTCAACCGCCTCTTGCTGTGCAAAGTAATATTCAAACTTCGCCATCGTGCCGCCTGCCTGTGCGTGTCCGCACGCAGACAGGCCTGCTTTTAGCAGCAGATGCTCTTGATTAAACCACCAGTTCAGCAAGGCGATACTGGTATCTGCCGCCCCTTCATAGCCATTATCCCGCCATGCCTTCACCTTTTTACGCAGATCATGCACCAAAGGCGGCAACAGCTTTTCATAGCTTGATTCACGGAGAGCTTCATCAGCAGGGAACCAGCGGATATCCGGGTTGAGAACGACATGGGGGGAATCAGGAAAATCAGGATGCAATGCCATCATTTGCCCCCTTCCAGCTTTCTTACACCACTGTCATCAATAAGCAGCCTCATCTGCTGAATGGCAACCTGGTTGAGTTTGGCAAGCCGTTCGGATTGTGAAATTCCATCATTAATAAACAGCGCATTCAGATTTTCCGGATTAGACAGGCAAACCAGTTGCGATGCATTGGCATAATCACGAATATTTCCTTTCTTGTCCTGATTCGCGTCCCGCCACAGTCCTGCGGTCATGCCGAACAGCGCCATATTCAAAATATCTGCTTCAGATGCATAAACAAGATTAATCTGCCGGCTTGTCAGCTCCGGCGGAATGAGATTCTCTTTGATGGCGTTGGTATGAATTCGGTAGTTAATTTTGGCCAGGTTCCGTTTGATATCCCATCCAAGCTGCTTTTGTTCTTCGTCTTTAAGTCGCTGGAATTCCTTGATGAGATACAGCTTGAATTCAACTGAGATCCATGATGCAAACTCAAATGCAATATCCTTGTGCGCATAAGTACCGCCGTACCGTCCGGCTTTGGAAATTAATCCTATCGCATTCGTCTTTTCAATCCATTGTTTGGGTGTTAATGTAAAACTATTAAGACCCGCCTGTTTTCTAAACCCGTCGAATTCGACGGGTTTAAAATCCGGATTGTTCAGATGCTCCCAAATCCCTAAAAATTCAATAGTATTTCTGTTCCTAAGCCAATTTCTAATCAAGTCATCAGTTCTATCTGAATTCTTATATCTGGCAATATC
>JABXJW010000218.1 GCA_013375395.1 Desulfobacterales bacterium | reverse complement strand
CGCCTCATTCCTCAGGATTTGCGCGCCTTGAATTTGGAGCTTTTTACTTTGCCGTCTAATTTGGACTTTTTGCGAGACCACGATTAGTAACAGGCTATTGGGCAAACTAGTTGTATGTAAGTATCATTTTAGCCTTATGAAACAACCGGATTCAAGGGAGATCCAACGACAATTAAATTTTGAACCGGGTAACTGTCTGAGGGGCTTAGTGGGCCTTGAGAAAGAACAGGGAGCTAGGCCGGCTGCACTTAAATGCCCAACAAAGAGCGAACTTTCCTGGTGCGATTTAACAAGTGGATGCCGTTCTTTCTTTAGGCTCACTTAGGCCCGAGTTTTACACGGTTCAAAATTTAATTGTCGTTGGAGCGACCGTGTTTTCAAAGACCTAAATTGTTATGTACGTAAATCGTTATTCGTTTCTGGCATCCGGTATCCGACTCACGATTTGAACAACATCCACTTGACAAACTCCCGTGTGGTTCTTATTTTTTTTGCTATACCCCAACTGAATACAATAGGCAACAAGATCAAATACATGCCAGGAGGTTCCTTTGATTGACACCGACAAAGAGGCCGTATCCGGCGAATCATCTGAAACCGATGTGGCGAAAAACCTGGATGGCGATGCTTCCAAGCAGGCAAAAAAGAAGCCTCCTCGCAAGAAAACCCTTAAAGAACGCCTGAAGGCTGCGGAAGCCAAGGCTGAAGAAGATTACAATCGTCTTCTGAGGGTAACGGCGGATTTTGAGAATTACAAGAAACGCATGGAACGGGAGATGAACGATTTTAGAAAATTCGCCAACGAAGCGCTTATCAAGGAGATCCTGCCTATTGTGGACAACCTGGAACGAGCCGTCACAACCCCTTGCGACGAGAATAGTGAAGAGCAGGCCTTCCACGGTATGCACCAAGGAGTGGAAATGACCTTAAAAGGGCTAATGGACAGCCTGAGAAAGTTTGGCGTTACCCAGATGGAAACGCTGGAAAAACCGTTTGACCCAAATTTTCACCAGGCCATCTCGCAAGTAGAATCCGGGCAACACCCTGAGAATACGATATTGAAGGAGTTTCAAAAAGGCTACATGCTGGGGGGCCGGCTCTTGAGGCCGGCCATGGTCACTATTTCAAAAAAGCCGGACACCAAAGTAGAAGTCAAATCAAAGAGTTCTGAAGATGAACCCAAAACAAATATAACAATACAGTAATCTCGATACAAGGAGGAAAGTAATGAGTAAGGTTATAGGAATCGATCTTGGCACAACCAACTCGTGTGTGGCCATTATGGAAGGGAAGGATCCAAAGGTGATTACCAACCCGGAGGGGTCACGCACCACGCCGTCCATGGTTGCCTGGAGCAGCAGCAGGGAGCGGGTGGTTGGCCAGGCTGCCAAACGACAGGCAGTCACAAATCCTGAAAATACGGTGTTCGCAGTCAAGCGGCTTGTCGGACGAAAGTATGCTTCGCAAGAGATCCAGCGGGACAAAAAAGTTTGTCCTTACAAGATTACCCAGGCGGCAAATGGTGATACACGGTTGGAAGTTCAGGGCAAGACTTACAGCCCGGCAGAAATCTCATCATATGTCCTGCAAGCCATGAAAAACACGGCAGAGGAATACTTGGGCGAGAAAGTGACCGATGTGGTTATCACCGTGCCGGCTTATTTCAACGATAGCCAGCGTCAGGCAACCAAGGACGCAGGCCGGATCGCAGGGCTTAATGTCTTGAGGATCATCAATGAGCCCACCGCCGCGTCACTCGCCTACGGCCTGGATAAGAAGAAAGATGAAAAAATAGCAGTGTTTGATCTTGGCGGTGGCACCTTTGATATCTCCATACTGGAGATCGGTGAGGGAGTCTTTGAGGTAAAGTCCACAAATGGCGACACACACCTTGGGGGTGAGGACTTTGATCAAAGGCTTATCGATTACCTGGCCGCAGAATTCAAGAAGGACCAGGGGATCGACATCCGCAATGACAAAATGGCCCTTCAGCGCTTAAAGGAGGGAGCCGAAAAGGCCAAGATGGAACTTTCCACTTCCATGGAGACAGATATCAACTTGCCCTTTATCACTGCCGATGCCAACGGCCCAAAGCATCTAAATACAAAGCTCTCCAGAGCCAAGCTGGAATCTCTGGTAGAGGATCTTCTTGAAAAGGTTGCAGGGCCATGCGAAATTGCCCTCAAGGACTCAGGCATAAAGCCCTCAGACGTCAATGAGGTTATCTTGGTGGGCGGCATGACTCGCATGCCGGCCGTACAGCAAAAGGTAAAGTCTATCTTCGGCAAGGAGCCTCATAAGGGGGTGAATCCGGATGAGGTGGTGGCCCTCGGAGCGGCTATCCAGGCAGGGGTTTTGAAGGGTGATGTCCAGGACGTGCTTCTGCTGGATGTTACCCCGCTGTCCCTCGGCATCGAGACCCTCGGAGGCGTATTTACCAAACTGATCGAAAAGAATACTACCATACCCACCAGAAAGGGCCAGATATTTTCCACCGCAGCAGATAATCAGCCTGCGGTTTCAATTCATGTGCTTCAGGGCGAACGTGAAATGGCCGAATACAACAAGACGTTGGGCCGGTTTGAACTGGTGGGCATCCCGCCGGCGCCGCGGGGTGTTCCCCAGGTTGAGGTCACCTTTGATATCGACGCCAACGGGATCGTCCATGTCTCTGCCAAAGATCTTGGGACAGGGAAGGAACAATCGATACAGATCACGGCTTCAAGCGGGCTCTCGGAAGAGGAGATTCAAAAGCTCGTAAAAGACGCCGAGCTGCACGCTGAAGACGACAAGAAGAAGAAGGCCCTGGTTGAAGCCAGAAACCATGCGGACAGTCTCATCTACCAGACCGAAAAGTCGACAAAGGAACTGGGTGACAAGGTAGAACCGACAATCAAGGCAAATGTCGAAGGGGTAATAGAACGTCTCAAGAAGGCGATGGAAGGGACCGATACTGAAGAAATCAAGCGTCTTAGTGAAGAACTGATGCAAACCTCCCACAAATTGGCCGAGGCCATGTATGCCAAGGCCTCCGGCGGCGCCCAGGCAGGTGAGAAAGCTGCCGGGCCTTCAGGCAAGGCCGAACCAAGGGCCGCAAAAGAAGAAGAGGTTGTGGATGCAGAATTTGAGGAGGTAAAGGGCAACAAATAATCACGAACAATCACATCTAATCACATCTGGGCCGCCCCGAAAATGTAAAGATCCCGCAGCATTAGCAGTGTTGCGGGATTTTTTGTCCAGCACCTAACCCGGATAAACCGGAGAAGCTGAAGGCTGAGGGCAAGAGAAGCTGAGAGTCTGAGATCTGATTGTCGCTTTGAGCTTTCAGCCTTCAGCTTTCATGAAAAGTTCTTCTACCACAAAAAAAACACGAATTTCGCAACCTGGGTACCGACTGGATCATAGCCTCTCACGCTGCACGGTTTTTTCTTTTTCTAAGACCCTGCCTGAACTGGTCCATAAAGCCCGATTTGGAAGCCGTGTTTTCGCCCAGAGATGCATAGATCTGATTTTTTCTTCCCACAATAAAGCTGTCGCCCACGGCCAGATTGTCCAGGAACTCTTCATAGTTTCTTGCACGAGAACATGTCAGCACATGCCCTATCCGGGCAACCGAGTGGGCATCGCTTCCCCCAAAAATAGGCTTATTGAATGATGCCGCCAGGTCTATGGCCTTGAGGTTGCCGGCCCTGGTCAACCTTGCATTGACCCCTTCGATTCCGTCCAGCGAGCTGATGATAGACTCACGTTTCTTCCTTTTAAGATACTTGTAAAGATTCTTGTAAGCAAGCCCATGGGGATGAGGGGCGCCTATAAAGACGCGATACTGACGAGCCGCCTCTATCATTTGCTTAAGCTCTAAATTTGTCCGGTTGACAACCCGTCTGGTGCGTCGCTTTCTGATATAGTCATTATAAAAGTCTATCATCTCCCCCGGTGAATAAAAATAAATGATAAGGTCTTTTCTCTCTTTGGTGGTTACTTCAATGCCCGGAATAACCACCACCCGGCCGCCGGACAACTCCAGGGCCTCCTGGCTCCCCACAATGGTGTTGTGATCCGTAATTGCGACCCCAATGCCCAGATTTGAGGCTTTCTTTAGGATTGCCTTGACGGACGCTATTCCATCAGAGGAGTAACGTGAGTGACAATGCATATCAATGCACAGGTACCCGCGCGTTTCATGGTCGTTGAATTTGGGCAATCCATGCTCCTTCTGCATGTTGGCAAGATACAAAAACTTTGGTAAGAATTTAGGTCTTTGAAAATACGGTCGCTCCAACGACGATCAAGTTTTGATCGTCGTTGGAGCTCCTTCGAACCCATTTGTTTCAATGGGCTAAAATGATACGAACTTTTTATCAGTGGAGTTCGAGTATGTCAATTAATTTCACCTTTTGAAAAGCCCGGAGGCGGTTAAACTTGGTTTCCCCTTATCATAGCCTAACCCGGACAAGCCCGCCCGGCATTCGCATGACCTGCCCGCCACTGCCGGGCAGTGGCAGGCGGGCCAAAATTTTCTGTCGTGAAAAAGTTAGAATTTCATCACTAAAAGACCAAATGTATGATAAGAAACATATCCATACCCTTGCAGAAGAAATCAGGATTTCATATGAGTGAGGTAAATCCAAACACGACATGAAACAGTACCGCATTGACGAACTCAGGCCCAAGGACTGTAAAGACCTCAAGGCGTATCTGGATGAGCGTTTTGGGCCTTCCCAAATGGAAGGCATTTACTGGGTCCCCCTTGACGATGATCTGTTGGATGAGGTTCAGTCAGCCCATACCGACTGCCGCCCATTGTGCTTTGCTGTTGAACTGAAACAGACGGCCATCTCTTTTGAACTGTTGATCCGAACACGAAACAGGGTTCGGTGTGACTGTATCCGTTATGCCAATGCAGCACAAAGAGAGAGCATTATTCGGTTTGCCGACGGTATATTCGAGACCCTGAAGATTCTAGCGTGACCCAGATAAACCCGCCCTCTTGCCAAGCCCGCCCGGCATTCGCCTGAGGTGTAGCCGATGGCGGACGGGCGGAGTGAGGCGGACGGGCCGGAACCAAAAAAGAAAAAATTATCACGCCTCTTCTCAAGGCGTAAAGCCGCAAAACACGAAATAGGGTAATTTCAAATGCCAAAAACCAAATGTCAAATTATATCCCAATAACAAATTGCCAAAGTTTCTTACCTTGAATTTCTGCGTATTGCATTTATTTGGGCTTTGGCCTTCGTCATTTTTTTCCTTTCGTGCTTTGCGGCCTTCGCCTTGAGAAGAGGCGTGATTGTCTTTTAGAAATTTCTGCCAGAAAAAACACGAATTTTAGAACTAAGGAACTAAATGTCTGAATTCATAAATTCATTGTGGTCCATGGCACGAGCCGCTTTTATTGCAATCGTGGCGATTTTGATCACCATCGTTTGCGCACTGGCCGCTATTGGTGCATCTCTCTGGAAAAAGGGCGGAAACCTCGCCCACCTGGTAGGCAGATTGTGGGGCAAATCAATACTGTTTGTCAGCCGGGGCAGGGTCTCCGTTCAAGGCTTGCACCATATAGACCCCTGTGCCACTTACATATACATGGCCAATCACCAGAGTATGTTCGACATACCGGCGCTCATTGGATATCTCCCGGTCCAGTTTCGCTGGCTGGCCAAGGCGGAGCTCTTTCGAATCCCGGTTTTTGGGTATTCCATGGCGCGGGTGGGATATATCAGTATTGACCGATCTAATCGAAAATCAGCCCACAAGAGCCTTCAGGCAGCGGCGCGAAAGATTGCTCAAGAAGTTTCAGTGGTGATTTTTCCTGAGGGAACTCGAAGCACGGACGGTCAAATCCTGCCTTTTAAGGCAGGTGGATTTTATCTGGCCATTCATTCCGGACGGCCCATCGTCCCCGTGGTAATCTACGGAACTCGCAATGTCATGCCCAAAGGGAGTTTGCGCATAAGACCCGGTCGCATCATTATTAGCATCAATCCGCCTGTTGAGACCGCTTC
>JABXJW010000217.1 GCA_013375395.1 Desulfobacterales bacterium | reverse complement strand
GGCGTACTTATGGTACGCCGCAGTGACGAAGGATGCAGCGCAACGCAGAAGTTGGACTTTTTACGAAGCCGTCAACCTTGCACTTACAGGCTCGCAAGCACAGTGCCTGTTTTTGAGGTGTCGTATCCTCCCAAACGGCGCACGAGTTCTTTGAACGGCTCTGATCGCATGACCTCAAGCATCAACTGGAGCTTTTCGTCTTCAAAAAACTCCTTCGGAATGACTAGGTCGTATTCTTCCGTCACAATGGGGATAAAGTCGAGGTTCAATGCCTTGGCCGCTGCGTAAATACCGAGTCCGGCGTCTGCCGCACCGCTAAGCACATTTACGGCAACAGACATGTGTGTAAATTCTTCCTGGTCGTATCCCTTGATCTCTTCCGGCTTGATATCGTGTTTTGCAATCTCGTAGTCCAGGAGTATCCGGGTACCCGAGCCTGCCTGTCGATTGACAAAGGCTATATCGTCTCTTGCGAGGTCTTCGATCCCCGTAGTTCCCTTGGGGTTGCCCTTAGGCACGATAAGGCCCTGCTGGCGATAGACCAGATTGACCAGCTTGACCGGCAGATCAGGAAGGTAACGTTTGATATAGGAGATATTATAGGCGCCCGTGTTCGTATCAAGAAGGTGGCTGCCTGCCGCATGACAGTATCCGTTCTTTAACGCCATCAGCCCCCCGAGGCTTCCAACGTTGCTTGAAGACAGGCTGAAACGACAGTCTTGCACCCTCATCCGGTTGGCCAGGACATCCAGTGTGTTGTCATGGCTTCCGACCACAACCACAGTGTTCTCAATCTGCGCAAGCTCCTTCAACAACTCGGCCTCTGCCGCCTCGCCGGCCTGTATCCCTTCCACATGGCTCGGGATTCGAATAATGCCGTCCGCCTCGGTCAGGGTCGTTACAGAACCCGCGCCCCTGGGAAGAGCCGAGGCCACGACAGTATCATTGACACGGCCCAGCTTTACCCGCACAAATTCCTCCATGCCCAATTTTGATGCCATCTTTCGGGCGGCCAGAACCTTTACGGTGGGCCGCTCCGGTTGCCGGATGCCGAGCATTCGATAGATAAGAGGCTGGGTGAAGGTTTCAAAGGCCATGATGGCAGAGACCGTATAGCCCGGATTCCCAATGGCCGGCTTGTTGTTGGCGATGCCAAGCACTGTCGGCTTTCCGGGCATCATGGTGACTCCGTGCACAAGGACTTCTCCAAGCTTGCGAATCACGCTCGCCGTGTAATCTTCGGAACCGGCCGAAGAGCCGGCACTGATAATGACTATGTGGGCATCCCCCTCTGTGGCCGCGCGCACTACACTCAAGATCTCCTCAAACACATCAGGCACTATGGGATGTATCACGCACTCGCCGCCGCATGCCTCAATCAGTGCAGCCAGAATGGCAGAATTGCTCTCAACCACTCGGCCCGGGGGCAGACTCTCGGAGCCGATATCCCCTGGGGCTATCAATTCAGAGCCCGTGGGGATAATGACAACCCTGGGCTTTTGTTTGACTGAGACATTGAAAACACCCCCGTTCAGCATGGCGCCGATTTCATACGGTGTGATCATGTGGTTCTGCGGGAGGATGAGTTCGGTGGCCACGATGTCTTCGCCGACTTTGCGAACATGTTGCCAGGGATATGCACCGGACTCGATCTGAACCGTCTCCTCATCCACGGTCAATACGTGTTCGATCATGATGACCGCGTCCGTGCCTTCCGGCATCCTTTGTCCGGTGTTGACAAAAAAGGAATCTTGGCCGATGCGGAGTTGTTTGGGCCGATCTACGGTGGTTCCAAAGGTTGTGTCCGCACGCACGGCAATGCCGTCCATGGCTGCCGCATGGTAACTGGGGGCGGAGAATCTGGCAAAAACCGGCTCTGCCGTAACCCGGCCGGCCGCCTCTTGAACGGGAATCGTCTCCTTTTTCAGGGATTCGTCAAGATCGAAACGATCAAAGAAGACCCGTAGGGCATCCTCAATCGGTTTCATCTGCAGGTAGATATTTCTCTTACTTCCCATGGGTCGCTTTGTCTGCGAAGACCCTTTCAAACTCCTGGTCGGCAAGTTTGACGATCCTCTCCCTCAAAAGCCCATAGTTTTCAAGGAGCCTTTTGCCTGTGGAGGTCAACATTGAGCCCCGGCCATCTCCGCCACCCGACCTTGTAGTCAGGATCTTGGCCCCGATCCGCTCTTCTGTGGATTTAATACGCCCCCACAGCGCTCGATAAGACATCTTCAGCTCTTTGGCCGCCTTGTTCATGGAACCCAACCGATCGATGGCCTCAAGCATGCGCACCCTGCCGCTGCCGAAGATGACTTGGTCATCATCATCGTTGATCCAGATCTTTGTTCGAACCTTCATGACAATCCCTCCTAAACTTCTCCAAAAATATCCTATAGATATCAGCAGGTTCATTCAGTGCTTGACAGGATCACACAAACTTTAGTAATTTTAACAACCTAGTTCCCTTCGCTCACAATTGGTGGCGTAAGCCTTGTCCATTTTGATACCCAATATTCCATTGTTCCAACGTTCCATCATTCCATATGAACGGCAGAAATGCGTTGCCGTTAGATGGGTCATGACTTCAATGGGTCGTTGAACTTCCAAAAAGCAAGATCGACGCCTTATCCGATTTCTCCTGCGCTTATACCAGAACGTTTTACAACTTGCCAGGAATTTTGATGAAACTGTGTAAGGATCAGAACCAGAAAAACAGGTCAGTTGTAATGAATGCAAAAAACCGATCCATGGAACAGGTAAGAGTGGTCATTTTCGATTGCGACGGGGTCATGTTTGACTCAAAGCTGGCCAACGAGGAGTACTACAATCATATTCTTGCCCACTTTGGAAAGCCGCCGATGAACAGCCGGCAGTCCGAGTATGCGCATACACACACGGCAGAGCAATCCGTAGTGCACCTTTTCAAGGATGACCCGCAGTTACAGCAAGCCCTGGCCTACCGCCGCCAAATCACCTATTTTCCATTCATCCCCATAATGCAGATGGAGCCCTACCTGAAAGATTTCCTGGAATACCTGCGTCCTGCCTACAAGAGGGCCATATCCACGAACCGGTCGGATACCATGAATCAGGTGCTGGCAGACCACGGGCTGGAAGGATACTTTGACATGGTAGTATCTTCTCTGGACGTAAAGCGGCCAAAGCCTGATCCTGAGCCACTCGTTAAGGTCTTGGATTATTTCGGCATCTTGCCGCACGAAGCCATCTATATCGGTGATTCGGAGATCGACCAACTGGCCGCAATGGCTGCGGGAATCCCCCTGGTCGCATACAAGAACCGGAGCCTTTCAGCCGCCTACCACGTGGAGCACTTCAAGGAAGTCGAAGATATGTTGGAGAATCAAGGTTGATCTACGTCACAGCCTTTAGAAAGGCTTCCAGCCCTTTCATTCCGTCTACATTATAGACCTCATGTGCGTAGGAGTCGGGAATGATCTTTCGAAGCAGTCCGCTCAACACTTTCTTGGGGCCTACCTCGGCGAAGACCTCTATTCCCTCATCCTGCATCTTGCACATTGAATCATACCATCGCACAGGGCTGCAAAGCTGACTGGCCATGATCTCCTTGATCTTATCGGGGTCTGATTCGTGGTCTGCGGTTACATTGAACAGCACCGGGGTGGCGGGCTCGTCAAAAGGAATCTCTGCCAGGAATCCCTTAAACTCTTCTTCGGCCCCTCGGATCAGCTCGCTGTGCCACGCCCCGCTCACCTTCAAGGGAATCGCCTTGGCTCCCTTGGCCGTGGCCAGCTCGGAGGCGTATTTCACTGCATCGGGTGAGCCGGTGATGACGATCTGCGTAGCGGCATTGTGATTGGCCACGGCAACCGTTCCCTTTTCTTCGGCCTCCACAACAATATCGCGCACAGTATCGATATCAAGCCCCAGAATGGCGTGCATGGCCCCCTTGTGTTTGGTCGCCTCGCGATGCATGAGGCGGCCTCTTTTGAAGACCAGCTTGAGTGTGTCTTCCGAGCCGGCAACCCCTGCGGCCCTTAGGGCGCTGTACTCTCCCAGGCTGTGGCCAGCCGTCACGTCGGGCTTGACCCCTTCTTTTTCCAGCACCAAAAGACAGGCAAGGTTTACTGCCGTTACGGCAGGCTGAAGGTTCACCGTAAGGGTGAGGTCTTCCATGGGGCCTTTATGGCAGAGCTTCGAGATCTGGCTCTTGGTTACCTCATCAACCATGTCGAAGAGTTCCCGCACAAAATCGTATTCCTGATACAGGTCAAGCGCCATACCTACCGCCTGGGAACCCTGTCCGGGGAAAAGAAAAGCTGTTTTTTTCTTCAAGATATTGCCTCCGTTATTTGTTATTTGGTAAGAATTTAGCCCTTTGAAAGGATGGCGGCTTCAACGGCAATCAAATTCTAATTCGTGTAAAACTCGCGTCCAAGTGAGCGTAAAAAAAGAACAGCTTATCCCTCTTAAATAGGGCCGCTAAGGTCGGCACTTTGTCCAGCACTCAAAAGACGCCCAGCACCTGACTGTTCTTTCTTAACGCTCACTAATACGCTCAGACAGTTACACAAATTAAAATTTAACCGCCGTTTCAGCCTGTTTCATTCTGTTTATTTCATAAGGCTAAAATAATACGTTATTCGTTATCCGGTTCGCGATTGTTGTCGTGTTCATCCAGGTTGAATAGTTTGCGAGTAATGTCCAGGTAAAGCGACTTAGTGTCCTTATGCCCCCTTTCCTTTAAAAAGACCGTAGGATTATGCAGCATCTTGTTGACCAGGGACGCGGTCATCCGGTCGACGGCAGCGCGGTCCTCCGCAGATGCCGCACTGAGAGACGCAAGGGTCTTTTTCAGTTCCCTTTGCCGGATCTCCTCCATCTTATCCCTGAGGTCCACAATGGTGGGTACCACATCGAGTGCCTGGAGCCATCTGCGAAACTGGATGACGGCCCCATCCACGATCCGCTCCCCCCTGAGCGCCTCCTGTTGCCGCTCGTCCATATTTTCTTGAATGGCACCCTTGAGGTCGTCAATGTCATAGACATATACGTTGTTGATCCGGTTGATCTCGGGGTCTATATCCCGTGGGACTGCAATGTCAATAAGAAAAAGTGGGCGATTCTTTCTGGCGCGCATCACTCCTTTGAAATCGTCGCGTACCAGGATGTAGTGGGGCGCCCCTGTTGAGCTGATGACGATGTCCACCTGTTTGAGGTGGTCATTAACTTCATCAAACCGAATAGCCGTTCCTTTGAATCTCCCGGCAATTTCAAGGCCCCGCTCAAATGTGCGGTTGGCGACAAATATTGGCCCGACCCGATTTGTCACAAGGTGCTCCACGGCCAGTTCCGCCATCTCCCCTGCACCAATGAGCAATACCGATTTTCCTTCCAACTCATCAAAGATCTTCCGGCCCAATTCCACAGCCGCATAGCTGATGGAGACCGCGTGGTCGCCGATTCCGGTTTCGGTTCGCACACGCTTGGCTACCGAAAAAGACCGATGCATGAGGCGATTCAGGATAACGCCGCAAGTCTTGTGGCTGGAGGCCTCGAGGTAGGATTCTTTGATCTGCCCCAAAATCTGCGGCTCGCCTACCACCATGGAATCGAGGCTTGACGCCACGCGAAACACATGACGTACCGCCACGTCTCCATTGTATATATAAAGGGCATCATCGAAGCTGTCCAGCGGGGTCTTCTTGAATTCGGCAAGGAAATCCTTCACCGTTTCAACCGACTTGGGCGCATCATTTGTGGTCAGAAGAAATTCTACGCGGTTGCACGTCGAAAAGAGGATAATTTCGTCAATATA
Organism: Desulfobacterales bacterium; assembly: GCA_013375395.1. Taxonomy (GTDB): domain Bacteria; phylum Desulfobacterota; class Desulfobacteria; order Desulfobacterales. The sequence continues at coordinate 233 of JABXJW010000217.1, read as the reverse complement.
GGGTTGCCGGCGCATGGCTTTGAGGACTTCCGGCGTGTCCCCACTCGAAAAGGCCAGGCGTTCCCTAACCTCTATTGGAGCCGTCTTGTGATTTAGCCCGATCAGTACGATACTCATATTCTAAAACCATTAACGCGGAGTCTCTTGCCCCTTCAAACTTGACGGCTTCGTAAAAAGTCCAACTTCTGTGTTGCGCTGCATCCTTCGTCACTGCGGCGTACCATAAGTACGCC
>JABXJW010000216.1 GCA_013375395.1 Desulfobacterales bacterium | reverse complement strand
TTCTTCGTCACTGCGGCGTACCATAAGTACGCCTCATTCCTCAGGATTTGCGCGCCTTGAATTTGGAACTTTTTACTTTGCCGTCTAATTTGGACTTTTTACGAGACCATCATTTGTTATTCGAAAACCGTTATTTGTGTATAGGTTAGACTCTTTACCAATGACCGATAACTTCAACACGCTTGTACGATTCTTATTACCAACCTCCGGACAAATAGGCAAGCATTTCCGCAGCGCAGCTTTGCCCTATGCTCTTTTCGCCTAACGCCTCCAACCTCAAAGGAGCGCAGCTCCTGCTCCTCAAGCGGCACCTTCGGTGCCCTGCCCTATACGCCCCAACCCCCGGACAAATAGGCAAGCATTTCCGGAAGTCCTAAGCCGGACAAGCTGGAACTAAATCCGAAACTCGAATATCGAATCTGAATTCTTCAACATATAAAGAAACTTTCTGCCACAAGAGATACGAATTTCATAACCTAGTGTCCATCCAGAAATGGTAGATTTTGTCACGAGACAAGGCCGCACAAAGGTTTTTACCGCAGGCGTAGCAGCGCTACGTCGAGGATAGCCTTTTCACAAGCCGCAGGCGCAAACCTGCGGAGAACGCAGTATCGGGGCAAAAGATGCCGTTTCTGGATGGACACTAACCCCTTATCTGCACCTTCAGGTAAAGGTTCCCCCGGATACCTTCCGCGGTCTGCCGGCCCAACCCTTTGAGCCGAAGCGTGCTCCCCTCCGACATTCCTGGTGGTACGGTCAGAAAAAAGGTTCTTTTCTTAAGACCATGTGCGATGTTTACCAGCTTGTGCGCGCCAAACAGGGCTTCATGTTCGGTAACGGAAACGACCCCGTAAAGGTCTGCGCCATCCCCAACAGCAGCGGGGCGGATCACCTGAAGGCGCGGGGTTGAGCGTTTTTTGGTCAGGGCATGAAATTTCTTACGCGCACCCGTTTCCGGCAGCGTCTCAAAAAGCTTCAAAAAGATGATGCCGAATATAAACCCGCCGATATGGGCCCACCAGGCAATGCCTCCGGCATGCGCCGGGGCAGCGGCAGCGCTCAAAAACTGAAGCAAGAACCAGAGCCCCAGAAAGAAGAAAGCCGGAATCTCTATGAACTGGAAAAAGAAAAAGATAGGCACAAGGGTAAGTACCTTGGCGCGAGGATAGAGCACTAGGTAGGCCCCCATTACACCGGCAATGGCGCCGCTTGCGCCAATGGTGGGCATCTCAGAGTACCGGTTGATGGCAAGATGTGAGACCCCCGAAGCCAACCCGCACAGCAGATAGAAGCCGAGATAGCGCAGATGTCCAAGCCGGTCTTCCACGTTGTCGCCAAAGATATAAAGGGACCACATGTTGCCCAGCAGGTGAAGAAGGCCGCCGTGCAAAAACATAAATGTAAGAAAGGAAATCACCTGCTGGCTGCTCGTAAAGTACGCGGAAATCTGTGGCACGGTATAGCGGGCGGGCACCAGCCCGTAGGTATAGATGAATTTGTTAATCTCTTGCCCTTGAGACAATTCCGCAAGAAAAACAACTACATTGACCGCGATGATCAGGCTGTTGACTATCGGATAGGTCTCCGAGCGGATGGTATCTCGAATAGGTATCATGGCTTAAGAAGCTGTCAAAGCAGGATCACAGCAACTCTACCAAACATCTTCATCGTCTTCTTGCTCGCTCACCAAAGACCATTGCTCAAGGACGTCCTCTGAAATTCCGTCGATGAACCGCGAGGGCCTGGAAAGAACCACGCCGTTGGCCCGGTCATATATGTTGATAGGATAGGTAAAGTAGAGATTCTCTTTTGCCCTGGTGGTCGCCACGTACATGAGGCGAAGTTCTTCTTCCATCTCCTCGTCACTGCGTGCGGCATACATAGCAGGGAAGCGTCCCTCAAGGGCCGAGATGACAAAGACCGTGTGCCATTCCAGCCCCTTGGCCGAATGAATCGTGGAAAGAACCAGTTGCTCGTTATCATAATCTGCGGCAAGAATATCGTCTACGCTGGCATTGGGAGGCTCCAGGGCCATGTCGGAGAGGAATTTTTCAATGCTCCTGTAACGCTCCATGATCGTCAAAAGGTGCTCCAGATCTTTGGCCCGCTTGGGATGGTCGTCATATTTCTTTTTCAAAATGGGCTGATAATAACGCATGAGCCTTGCCCCGACCTCAACTACGGGAAGATGATCCGTCTCAAGGCTGTCGAGCCGTTGTCTCAGTCTTTCAAATCCTTGAGCATATCGCGGCCTCGGCTCTAAGGCGGCCAATCCCTTGATGCCCATGCCTGAGCCGACCACTGCCTGAAATATTTCATCTGCGGCCTTGGGCCCTATGTTTTCCAACAATAGCAGAACCCGATGCCAGCTAACGGAATCCAGGGGGTTGGCCAGAATTCTCATGTGCGCCAAGAAGTCTTTTATGTGGGCGGTCTCCATAAACTTGAACCCGCCCACCTTTACAAAGGGAATGTTCCTTTTGTTGCATTCAACCTCCAGATCAAAGGAGTGATACCCGGCACGAAACAGTACCGCAATCTCATGGAGAGGAATCCCTTCCTCGCGCAGTTCAAGGATCCTTTGGGCTACAAACTGTGACTGTACGTGTTCATCTTCTGCTGCCACCAGAGCAGGTACAGCGCCCCCTTTTTTGCGAGTAAACAGCACCTTGGTGTATTTTTCTTGCGCACGATCAATAATCACGTTGGCAACATTTAGTACAGGCTGGGTGCTGCGGTAGTTTTCTTCCAGCCTTATGATCTTTGTGCCCGGAAATACCTTTGGAAAATCGATGATATTGCCGAAATTTGCCCCGCGGAAGGCATATATGCTCTGAGAGTCGTCCCCAACCACCATGACATTGTTGTGGGTGGAGGCAAGGAGTCTGACAATATTCGCCTGAATCTTGTTGGTGTCCTGGTATTCATCCACCATAATGTAGCGATACGTCTGAGAAAGCATCTCCCGCGCGTCCCGGTTGCCCTCCAGCAAGGCATTCAGGTAGATCAGCAGATCATCGTAATCCACCATGAAATGCTTCCTCTTGTATTTCTGATAGGCTTCATTGAGGCGGAGCAGATCCGGTGTGTCTGCTGCAAAATGGGGATAGTCTTCGAGCACGACCTCTTCTAGGGGGACGGTCTTGTTGGCTGCCTTGCTATAGATGTTGGCAATGGTGCTCTTGCGGGGGAAGCGACGTCCCTTGGCGTTCAACCTCAGCCCGGCGCGCAGCAGATTGATCACGTCTTCTGCATCTGCCCTGTCCAGTATATTGAACCCCGACTCAAAACCGACCTTTTGAGCATATCTTCTCAGGGTGAAGTTGGCAAAGGAGTGAAAGGTGCCGCCGGCCACCTTCTCGCAGCGCTGGTCCAAGAGTGCAGCAGCCTTGCGAAGCATCTCCTGTGCCGCCCTTCGTGTAAATGTCATGAGCAAAATGGATCCGGGCCGAACGCCTTCTTCAACCAGCCGGGCAACCCGGTACGTGAGGGTGCGCGTTTTGCCGCTTCCTGCCCCGGCAATCACAAGGAGGGGGCCTTCCAGCGTGGTCACGGCCTCATACTGGGCCGGGTTGAGGACATCGGCGTATGGAATGGAAAAGACGGGCTCTTTGGGCTGAAAGAGCTCTTCTTTGATAAGGTATCGTTTCATGTCAAATTCAAGCGGTTTGAGAATATGGCCTAAGTACCTTGCATCGGCACCGTATGCCTAAAGATATTGAAAGAACGTTCGATGGACGTGGCATCTTGAGGGGCTAAATCGACGAACTCAACGCCGATACCCTTGTGGGAGATATGGGCAACGCGAGCCTTTGCATGCGTGACCTTCTTTTCGAAGGGAAGCTTCATGAACAGATGGATTCTCTCCCCGCCTTTGAACTGTGAGGAATTTTCTATCTGAACAAACGCGCCATGGATACCAAGATTTCTAGTCTTCTTCAATCCCTGCTGATCTCTTATCATTAGCGGGTGATGAAAGTCTATTCTCGGGCTTCTCCGCCGTTCGATCAGCACGCTCACTTTGCATCCTCCGGAAAATGCCTTTGATATCAGATCCAAACAGTCTTGACCTTTTAATCCTTTTTGGTCAACAAGTATACTTGTTTAGTTGAAATGTCAATGGACTGCGGTCTGAAACAAGCCCTCTCGCAAGGTCGCCCTTGAAACGTACCTTCGGCCGGAAATGCTCGGCGACTGCTCTGTTTTGTGATATGTTTTCAAAAATGGGGACTTTTATAGGTCAATGACCTTGTGTGTCGACTAACATCATAAAGCTGGATACCTGCCCATGGATCTTATTGTGAATGTCAAAGAGATTAGAGGAACCTGTCCGGTTTACAAGCTGGGGGACACAATCGTCGTACGAAAGGGCTATGTCCTGGACACACGAGACAGTTCCAATGTGTGCATGCACTCACTGGCTTCGCTGATGCCATATTATGTAGCCCTTTCCAAGGGGGTCCATCCCGGGGAGCTGGGACTTTCAGGGAAAAGGCAAGGGTGCGCCTATCTCCAGTGCCTTGACCCGTGCGAGATTACCGGTGGGGGGACTGTTGTTTTTGAGGTCTCAGTGAAGGAACAGTAGATCGGCCGGCCCAAAATGGGGGCCATTGCCAGAACGCTATGGGTTACGCACTAACGTAGCCAAAAGCTCTGCAAGAGGCAAGAACCAGCACAGAAATTTTTGTATCATTTTGGCTTCATACACGAATTAAAATTTGATCGCCGTTGAAGCCTTCATCCTTTCAAAAGGGGGCTATCTTAAAGCGGGAAATGACATGCGACCTTATGAGCGTCGCTGACGTCGCGAAGCTGTGGTTCGGAGGAAGGATCGATGCATTCCGAGGGTCTGCCGTTTGCTTCGTATACGGGGCAGCGCGGGGCAAACCGGCAGCCAGCGGTAGGGCGCTCAAAATCGAACACGCCCCAGCCGCCTTTCCGGGCACCCTCGGAGACACTTGTTGCTTCTTTGCTCTTCTTTTCAACAAGAGAAGACCAGAGTATATGCGTATATGGGTGACGATGCCTGGTTGCGATGCGGTCCGCCATGCCTATCTCCACAACTTTGCCCAGATACATTACGGCCACCTTGTGGCTCATCAATTCCACAATCCTCAGGTCGTGAGATATGAAGAGGTATGATAGGCCCATATGCTTCTGAAGATCTTTTAAAAGGTTTACCACTTGGGCCTGTATAGATACATCAAGCGCGCTTGTGGGCTCATCCGCAACAATAAACCGGGCGCCCACCGCAAGTGCGCGTGCAAGGCCGATCCTGCGCTTCTCCCCGCCGGAAAGCTCGGGTGGGAAGCTGGTAAGTTTGCCCTTTTTCAGATTTACGTTTTCAAGCAGTTCGCTAATCTTGCGGTCGACTTCCGCATCGCTCAATTCGTTGTGAACCGTCATCGCCTCTTTGAGTATTGCTCTGATGCGCATCTTGGGGTTGAGAGCGGCGTCCAAGTCCTGAAATATTATTTGCATCTGTTTCCTGAACGGACGGAATTGACGCGCCGCAAGGGAGGTAATGTCCTCGCCGTCGAAGATTATACGGCCCGAGGTCGCAGGTGTCAGCTTGAGTATGGTCCTGCCGATTGTCGTCTTTCCGCAGCCGGACTCGCCCACAAGGCCCATAGTTTGGTTCTCTTTAATGTAAAAACTAACATCGTCAACTGCAGGTATAATACCTTCATTCCCTTTGAGAGAAGAAAACATCCCACTGCGCTGAACAAAATATTTCTTGAGATTTGCAACTTCTAATATAGTCTTTGCCATAATCACCTTTCCAATCTTCTTGCGGCGTATCATTTTAGCCTTATTAAGGAAACAGAATGAAACAGGCTGAAACGGCGGTTAAATTTTAATTTGTGTGTAACTACTCAGGTTGTCAGGTTCACGGTTGACGTATCGCAAGAACCGGATAAGCTCCGCATTCATCGCTCTCTAACCTTGAACCGTGAACCTTGGAACTTTGAACCTGAGTAGTTACAGCTGTTGTTTCTTTACGCTCACTTGGACGCGAGTTTTACACGAATTAAAATTTGATCGCCGTTGAAGCCGCCATCCTTTCAAAA
>JABXJW010000025.1 GCA_013375395.1 Desulfobacterales bacterium | reverse complement strand
CGAAAAATTGCTCATTTCTGAATTGGAAACTTACGCTAGTGCCAATCGTCTAAAGATTCATTTATGGATGGGCACTAACTATGCACGATAAGCATGGGCTTTTGGCAATGTTGAGCCACATCTTCCGCAAGGGAACCAAAAAAGAGGCGACGTAGGCCACGAGTCGGGGATGCAGCCATGATAATCAAATCATGCTGAGCGGCTTCATTGACAATTGCTCTTGATCTGGCCTCAGTAGCAACCGCCCGGCATCGGACAAATGGTGTTAAGTTTTCCTTTTCAACCCATTCAAGAAGTATCTCTTCGACCTCCTCCAGTTCCTCTTCGAATGCACTTGCGTGGACCATTGTCAGAAGTGTGATGCTGTGTTCACCTACGCCGGATAGGGAACGGACAATGTCTGCCAGCATCCCGAGATTTTTCATGTCAACCACCGGTACAAGTATGCGCTCTGTGTGAAGTACGCCGGCAAATCGCACGACAATCACCTGGCAAGGTGCGTCACGCGCTACAGCTTCCACGACGCGGTTGAATTCCTGTATGGTCACTACTAAGGGATGCCCCAGGATGATTGCCGATGTTTTTTGGGTATGCGCGGCGGATAGTATTCCATCCGCCACATTTTCATTTTCCACGATTTTCGTATCCAATTCATAACCCAAAGCCCGGACTTCGGACGCGACTTTATCAAATAGTGCTTGGGAATCCAAATCCGGGTCCTTGTATTTTTTATCCGGACCGGGGGATAATACCCTAACCGCCGTGGGGCGTGCTCGATAGTAGTGGGCTAAGAGAGTCGCCATTCTGGCCAAACCGGGCCCTGATCCTGAAAGTGATAACCCAAAAATGACAGCGCCTTCAGCATCTTGAGGCGGCTTTAGACGCTCCCAGGTCCAAGGAACTAAACGGATGCCGTCCGTTTCCGCAATCGGCTCTGCATCTCGTTGAACGGAGGTTCCCGGTGCTTTTACTACTTTGGCTCCAACAGCCGCCTCTCCTGCCTTTTCTACGGCAAATCGTGCGCATACCGGACCCGTTAGTTCGGATAATACTATACCTCCAAGAACTACCGGAATAATAATGGAAGAATATGCCCCGAGTGCAGCATCATTTTTTATGAGAAAAATCAGCCCGATTGCCACACCTGCTTGGGGTATGAGGGCCAGTCCTAACAGGCGAGTGACAGTGGGCGCAGCGGCAGCAAGGCGGCCGCCGATATTGCATCCAATGAACTTGCCAAACGCTCTCAGCAAAAAGTAAACCAAACCAACCCAACCGGCAATTACAAGAGCGGAGAGATTCAAGTGAGAGCCGGCAAGGGTGAAGAACAGCACATATATGGGGGGTTCAAAATGATTTATAGCCTTAAATAAGCGTACGTCGCGACGATCTCGATTAACAATGGTAAACCCTACTGCCATCCCTGCCAAGAGCGGTGATAGATCAAGAAGCCGGGCTGCCTCACCGCAAAGAAGCAAGAGAGCAAGGCCAACAGTGAGCATTTCACCACGTCGTCTTAGCCTGTGAATGACAAAATCTATTATCAGTCCTGTGATGACCCCCATCAAAAGTGAAAAGATAATCTCTGTGAGGCTTGAGATGACGGCAACACCTATCGATCCCAATTCCGATCCAACAATATGACGAGCAGCCGAAACAGCGATTCCAAAGAACATGATAGCCAGCCCGTCATCTATTGCCACCACAGCCATTAAGGTCGTCGTTAAGGGACCGGCGGCCTTTAACTCGCGCATGACGTGGAGCGTAGCTGCCGGAGCCGTAGCGACTGATACCGCGCCTAACAGCATTGCAAGAGCCAGGAAATCCTTAATCTTCCATGTGGGTTCTCCTACGCCGGTTATGAGTGCAACAAAAAACGTACCTGCACTGACAAACAAGAACGCCCCCAAGGTCTCACTTATGCCAATGTATCCAACACTCTTTGCCGTGCGTCTCAATCGCTCTATTTCCAGGTGCTTGCCGATGCCGAAGGCAATCAGCATCAGGGCAATTTGAGTAAAATGATCCAGTTTGCCGATGATGGCTTCCTCGGTAATCAGGTTCAATGCGGAGGGGCCAAGTAACAGTCCCGCACATATGAATCCGGTAACCGAGGGCAAGCGTATGAGCTGCCCCAGCTTAGCGGTTGCAAAGCCTGCAGCCAGAATAACGGCCAGTGCTAAAGTCACATCATGCACGATATATCTACCTCATCATGCGAAAGTCGGACTGTCAGCTAGTTTCCATCCATAAATGGCCCTTTTTCGCAATCTCGGCGTCAATCTGCGGGATCGCTTGTGCGACGTACCAATGTACGTCTCCGCGCAATCCCTTGATTTGACTCGGGGCATCCATGCCCCTCGCCCTTGCGGGCAGCCTGATGGCTGTCCAATTCCGCAGTCCTGCGGAATTGCCCTTGACCTTGCGAAAAATTGCTCATTTCTGAATTGGAAACCGACATCAGTGCCCAGAGTTCTGAAATTCATTTATGTATGGACACTAGATAGAGTTTACAACGCGGTTTAACCGAGGACAGACATCAGATTCTATTTTGCCAAGACGTATTTTGAGGGATGCAAGAGCTGCCGGTATGTATGTTTCAAAAACATTTTTTCCTTTTTCCCGGCTCAGAAAGGCAAAGGCGCTGAGTATCTGCAAGTTGCGATTTATGGCGCAGTATTCATAGGCATGGAGAAAATCGGGGCGATCAACGGACACGAAGTCGGAAAGCCTGCTCAGATAGTAAGTCAGCAAAGTCTCCCGGAGGCTTTCGGGAAGTTTCACATAAGGATCAATGAGCAATGAGGCAAGGTCATATTGCAATGGCCCGAGCCGTCCGCCTTGAAAGTCGATTACATAGTATTTCCGGTTCTTGACAAGGATATTGCGTGATTGAAAATCCCTGTGCAGAAACCCGTTATAGCCTGCTTCAAGAGATCTTTCGGCCAAGACCTCAAATTCTTCTTTAAGGTTTTCAAACTTTACTCCAAGGCCCGCATATCCATTCAAGAAAGCGCTCACAAAGTATTTTGATTCTCTTTCAAGGATAAGATCCCGGTCATAATACGGCGTCTGAAAGGTCCATGCCGGATCAAACTCCTTTGCCCCTTCAATACCCATGGAAATAAGAAGGTCAATAACGGCCCCGTAGTGAAAGAGGATTTCTCCCTGATCCCCTGTGCGGCGGATGACAGTCTGGAGGTGAAGATCGCCTAAATCTTCCAGGGCAACAAGACCTGTCGGGCGATCGTAGCAAAAGATGCTGGGAACCGGTACGCCCTTTTTTTCCAGATGCCTGCCGATGGCGGCAAATGCATCCGCCTCGCATGTGCCGGTTTCCGGGGGTGGGCCGTGATCAACTAAGATGATAGATGGCTGTTCCGGATGTGGCAGTTCGCCACCACCTCCACCTAAGCCCTTCGCCTTGAAGCCCGCCCCGGCGCCGGATGCTCGAATCGATCTAACAAGCCTGTTGTGCGGGCCCGCCCTGGCGCTACGTCTGCCAAACAAGCTGCTGCCCTTGAAAACCAGATCCGGGCCAAGGTCCGGGCCAATGGAGGAGGGCGGGGCGGGGCCGGCTGTTGCTGCAAAAGAGACCCGATACCATGTGCGGTCAGAGCCATCCCCTTTGAGTCCGGACCAAGCCAGTTGGGCAGGTTCTGCCGCCGGAAACCGCTGTTGCAGCGCCTTGCGGCCCACGGCCTCTCTTGAGGCCGCACGATATCCGGCCAAGGTCCCTATGTCGTACCAGTAGTGGTTGCGGGCGACAAATCCCTTCGGGTTCATGCCTGCCTTGATCATCTCACAGTAGGCATCAACAATGCTGTGAAAATTCTTGTCTGCAAGGAAGTCCAAGACCTGCGGATCAATGACATGGATGCCGGTGAAAGCTAGCTTCCGGTAATTTGATGACGGCTCAGCGAGGCGGGGAGGGCAAGGGGTGGAGTCGCCAAAGCCTGCTATATGATCCGTTTCATCAACCCAGACCTGGTTAAACGGGGGGCAGCCGTGAAGCACCAGAGTGGCGGGATCTTTGTGGCCCAGATGAAAACGATAGATCCGGCCAAAGTCAATATTGGTGAATATATCACAGTTAACCACCAGCAAGGGGGCCTCATGCCAGAAATCTTCCACGTTCTTGATGGCGCCCCCTGTACCGAGAATAGTCGGCTCGTATCTGGTTTGGACAGGGATGCCGTAGTCTTGCCCCTTGATAAACTGATCGATCATTTCGGCCAGGTGGTTGGTATTCATGATCACAGCCTCGCACCCTGAGGCTTGAAGCTTGCGAATGATGATATCGATCAAAGGCCGGCCGGCGATTGGAAAAAGCGGCTTGGGTTTCTTTTTGGTCAGCGGCAACAATCGAGTGCCGAGTCCTGCTGCCAGGATCATGGCCTTCATGGGCGGGATCATGCCAGCCAAACAAGCGCCTGTCAAGGTTGCAAAAATATTGTGGTTTATGCTAATGGGTGGTATTCACGGAATGCCACTGAAGGAGTATGCATCATGGATCGGAATTTTCGTTCAAGGACCGTTATGAAAAAAGGACTGACATGAAAAAGATGCGTTTTTTTGCTTTGCCCGCGCTCCTTTGCTTTTTCTTTTTTCCCCACAGTTACTCGGGGGAAACAGAGGAAGGGCCATTTACCAAAAGCACTGTCAGCGTTCTTGGAACAGTTTCCGCCGCCCCCGCCCAAACCCTCCCCCTTGAAGCGGGAGGGCGGGGTGGGGGTGTGGATCGAATCATCCCTTCTGAGCCTGATGACCTGTTTGTTGTTTTGAAAAACGGTCTGACCGTACTGATTCGGGAATCCTACGGATCAAAGGTCGTCTCTTGTCAGGTTCTTGTCAAGACCGGCTCCATCTATGAGGGCGAAGATACCGGAGGGGGGCTTTCCCACTACCTGGAGCACGTGGTCTCCGGAGGTACGACTTCAAAGTTCACGGAGGCGCAGATCGCAGAGCGCCTCCAGGCCATTGGCGGTGCCACGAACGCCCATACAACCTACGACCACACGGTCTTTTTCATCAATACGACCCGGGCCCACCATAAGGAGGCCCTCGCCCTGCTCGTGGCCTATGTCACTGACTGTCAATTTGCCGAAACCGAATACCAAAGAGAAAAAGGGGTCATCCTCCAGGAGTTTCAGATGGAAGAAAACAACCCCGGACAGCAACTATGGCTCTCATTTATGAAGACCGCATACCGAAATCATCCGGTGCGCTATCCCATTATCGGTGAAAAAGAGATCTTTGCCAAGATGGACAAGAAGGACCTCATAGCCCACTATCGTCGCTGGTATACGCCTGAGAACATGGTCATCGCAGTGGCGGGCGATGTGGACAAAGAAGAGGTCATGAAAGCGGTGCTTAACCTGACGGGCTCTCTGAGGCAAGGTGGAAATCTTGCGTATGTGCATCCGGCAGAACCGTCCCAGCTTGCCGCGCGCAGAGTGGAGAAGGCATTGCCGACGGCCAGGATGACAAAGGCAATTTTGGGTTTTCGATCCGTTCCGTTGACTGATCCCGATCTTTATCCACTTGATGTGCTGGCCGTGATCCTGGGTGATGGCCGCACCTCCAGCCTTTATCGGACCGTGCGAGACAAAAAGGGGCTTGTCCTTTCAATCGGTGCATCGAGCTGGACGCCTTCTTTTGTAGAAGGCCGGTTTTTCGTTTCCATGGATCTTGCATATGAGAATCTATCGGAAGCCGTGGATGCGGTCTTGGAAGAGCTGTCGGATGTCAAGGGAAACCTGGTTAGCAAGCAATCCTTGAGACGTGCAAAAAACAAGGTCGTGGCAGACCATGTCTTTGGTCGGGAGCGTGTGCAGAGCAAGGCCGGCCATTTGGCTTCGGATTGGGTCTTTACGGGAGATCCCTATTTTAGCGAGACCTACGTGTCGAAGATCAAAGAGGTTACCCGTGAAGATATCAGACGGGCCGCTCAAAAATACTTTACGAAAGACCGAATGACCATTGCCGTTACCAGGCCGGCTTCCGTTTCATCTGCTTCATCTGCAATCGGTGCGCCCAAGCGTGTTGAGCCCATATCGTCTATGATTAAAAAAAAGGTCCTGCCCAACCGGATGACCCTCCTTTTACAAAGGAATACGGCAGCACCTATTGTGCGCTTCAAGTTTGTCGTAAAAGGAGGACTTCGCTTCGAGCCGGCGGACAAACCCGGCCTTTCCTGTTTTATGGCGGGCCTTTTAACCAAAGGAACCGCCCGCCGGAGCAAGCTTGAGATTGCCGGGGCGCTGGAGGATCTGGGGGGATCGCTCAATGCCGGTTCCGGATATAATGTGGTGAGTCTGTCTGTTGCAGTCTTAAAGGAGCATTTTGACACAGCACTCGATCTACTGGCCGACGTAGTTCTTCATCCAAGTTTTCCGAAAAGTGAGATCGAAAAACAGAGGAAGGATACCCTGATGGCCATCCAAAGGCTTGATGAGCAATGGACGACAGAGATTACAAGACTCTTCAAGAGGTATTATTACCGCAAACACCCCTACCGAAACGACATCATCGGTAAAGCAGATGCAGTGGGAAGCTTTTCTGCCAAAGATATTAGGAGGTTTTATGCGTCCATCATGATGCCGAACAATGCAGTCTTGGCCGTCTTTGGCGACATTGACCCGGACACGGTTACTTCCGAAGTTCAAAATGCCTTTAAGGACTTTAAGCCCGGCATACTGGAGCAGCCCGTCATTGATGTAGAGACAGACAATATTGAGGAGAACCAAGCCATTGAAACATTCAATGAAAAGACATCTGCCGCCATTCTTGTAGGTTACAACGGCCTCACTGTTACCGATGCAGACCGTCCTGTCGTGGATGTGCTAGATGCGGCTATTTCAGGTATTGGATATCCGGGTGGCAGGCTTCATGATGCCCTCAGAGGAGGGGAAAAGAGTCTGGTATATTATGTCCATGCCTTTCCGGTCTTTGGGATCGACGGCGGCTATTTCGGGATAATGACCCAGACCACGCCGGAAAATTACGAGGAAGTGCTCAAGATCATTCTTGAGCAGATGGCCTTGATTCGACAAGAGGAGGTCGATGCCACAGTCCTGGAGCGAGCCAAGAATGTATGCATTACCATGCGTGAAGTCGGGCTGGAGACCATTGCAGCCCGTGCCTCAAGTTCCGCACTCAATGAAATCTTGGGATTGGGATATGACTATGACACGAAGTATCCCGCACTGATTGAGAAGGTGAGTGCAGCCGATGTTATGCGGGTTACCGGAAAACTGTTTTTACATCACCTGATTGTTACAACAAAGCCGAAAGTCGGGTAAAAGTATTCTCTCGTTCGCTATTCGTGAATCAAAAATCGAAATTGATTACTTTTGCCCCATGAAGCAGTCTAAGTATTTTCTAAGCACCCGGGTGTAAAATTCAATCCCTTCTTGGTCTTCGTTACCACGGATCCCTTTGAACTTGAAAGATGTCAAGCCATTTTCGTAATTGATTGGAGAAAGGGCTTCCCTTCTTTCAATCTCCCGCTGTTTGTACAACTGATTTCCCAATGCCCTGATTCTTTTCAAACACTCTTTTCTGACCAACTCTCGGCGGCAGTATCTTTTCAGGACATTGATGACGACCCAGTACGATTCGAGATAGGTCTTCAGAAAGCCGGCGAACAACAGCAGTTTTCTAAAGCCTGCGGAGGTAATATTGTACGTATCCGGCAGCGTGGGGTGCGGCATGAGTATGGCATCATCAATGAAGGCCTTTAGGGTTCTTCTGACCATATATTCAGCCGTCTTATCCACATCATAGGCAAACTCGTACTTAAAGAGATTTTGCAAAAAATTGTAGTCGGAGTGCAGGGCCGACGAAGAGAATTGAAATGAATCATAGGAAAGGATAGCAAGCGCAGTGTATGCAGCCGGCACAAAGAAATGGATACAGTTGTTTTTATAATATTCAAGGGTTAGCCGCTTGCTTTCCGGCACTACAAACCTCTGTTTATCAAAAGGCGGATTATCCTGCCACGGGATCTTTTGTTTTTCAATAAGTTTACGGTTGTTATAGATAGCCAGAACGTTCTGGACGGCCTTGACGGGATCATCAAGGTTTTCCGACAAGTGAGCGTTCTGAAAAGCCAAATAGTTCAGATATGTTTCCACGTAAACCATAAGCTTGGTTTGTTTAAAACTCTTTTTGGGGTAATTTAGGATGGCACAGGCTGTGAGCGCCTGTGGCGTCACTACGGAGATGCGATTAATGGCATTAATAATCCTGTAGGCCATATTCCGGCCCAGGGCATGGTATTCGGCCTGTTCCATGTCCTGGAGGGTGCGGTCCGACTTGGAAACCAATGCTTTTAATGAAATCGGCTCGTCAAATTGAACATATATCCGGCCGTGTTGTTTGTTCAAAAGCTTTCGCGCACGAATCAACTGGCTAAAGCTTTCCTGCTTTTTTCGTCTTCCTTCCAGTTCTTTTAAAAGAGCACTCTCTTCAAGGAGCCGGTCATATCCAACGTAGACAGGCACAAACATCAAATCGTCGCAGGCCCCGTTCTTGTATGCATCCATGAGTATGGTGAGCAGCCCTGTCTTTGGAGGAACCATTTTCCCTGTTCGGCTCCGTCCGCCCTCGATAAAGAATTCAATGTTGAAGCCTTGTTCGATTAGCATACGAACGTATTCGGAAAAAACCTTTGCATACAGCCTCGCGCCTTGAAAAGATCGCCTGATAAAAAAAGCCCCGCTCTTCCTGAAAACGGCCCCCACAGGCCAGAAGGCCAGGTTGCGTCCTGCAGCCACATGGGGGCAAGGCATGTTGTTAGTGAGCAGCGTATAAGGAAGAATAAGATAATCAAAATGACTTTTGTGACAGGGAACAAATACGAGAGGGGCCTTTGTGGCTGCGCTTTTGACACGGTTTAGACCTTCCATGTCGAGCGAGATGCCGTCAAACATGGTCTTCCATATCCAACTGAAGATCATGCGAACGGCCTGGATGAAGGTGGGGCTGTAATCGGCTGCGATTTCATTCAGATAGGCATCCGCCTTCTTGTGCAAATCGACCGTATCCTTCTTGCCGGTTTGAGTATAGTCTTGCATAAAATCGTGGAAGCGTTCATTTCTGAGGATAACTTCTTTGAGTTCATCCTTTGTCTTGAGAACCGGTCCGGTGATGCTCTGGCGATGACGATTCATCTGATCCAGAAGCCTTTGCCTAAGAAGAAACGACAGTTGCTCGATGTCTCGTTTCCGGTTGTCCGGCTCGGCGAGAAATTCCATTAGGTTCAATGGATCAGAAATTTCTACAAAGCCCTTTGCAGGGGTTCGCAGTATTGCCATCCATCGTCGGAGCCGTCCGGGATTTTCCTCGCTACCGAAAAGTATATCAAGGATGCCCAAATGTGTATCCTGATCAAGGATGCCACTTTGGGCATTCTGGGGTTTCTTGCTGAAAAGGAGCCATTGTGGGACAATGTAGATTGGACGACCGACCTTGTGCTGAAGCTCAATCAGATACTCTAGCGGGTCGGGCCTGGACTTTACGAACCGGTGGTAAAACCCCTTGCGGTCCACTAAAGACAATAAGGCTGCACAACCGGATTCCAATTCATGTCTGAAAAAGCCTGATTCGTAAGGATTGGGCAGGGTTTTGTGCCGGAATAAATGGTCGAGGTGACCGACGACAATGCGAATAAACGTGAAAAATTCTTGCCAGAGCAATATCACGTATTCAAAACCGATTTGCGGAAAAGGGATGCCTTCATCCTTGTATCTGGTATGATAGAAGAGGTATTCAAAGTTATTCTTGTACTTGGCTGCATAAACGACAATCGCTTCGTCTTGAATGGATTTTAACATCGCAGTCTGTGCCGAGTTCAACGAAACATTGGAAAAAACCGACTTCAAAACCAAGGACGAAAACAATCCCCACCTTCTCGGCAGAGTGCACGTATAGTGATCATGATGGCCACGAAGTAATGCATCGATCCAGGCTCTTATTTTACGCCTGGTGCGTTGGACCAAATCCATGGGTTTGCTACCTATATAGAACATATCTTAGCTTCGCTCTGCAATCGAAGATCCCTTGCATGTAAGATTTTGTAATTATTGAGGGCAAAAATAACACAAATTTTCCTTATGTCAATTTGAAAGTAATGTGCTAACATTGAATATTTGCGTAAACAGGCGTTTGCTCAACTATCTACGCAGGAAGCTGCTCGGGCTTGGTATGAATCGTGCCGCTTTGGGCTACAGCCTGTAGATGCAGACAAACTATTATGGCAATCATTGGAGATATTGTCTTAGTCTACCAGGAGGAACAGCCGGCCTTTTTCGCTTGTATCGAAGATATCTCGGCCGACCCCAAGCCGGACTGGTACCAGGTCAAGCTCCTCATACTGCGTGTTCCTGTTGCAGAGGCTGTTTGGGTGCTTCGGGAAGAGTACGTCAATGGCGAAACCTTTACGATGGATGGGCGCAGGATAAGAATCGAGAAGGTTAGAGGACCCAATGAGCCGGAAGGTCAACCTTCGCCGGCCGACAGAGGGCCCAAGAAAAAGGACGACTCTTCTGATAGCAAAGTGATATCCCTCTTCCCTCGAAAAAGGCGTTGATTTGGTATTTTGGGCTTGATTTGGTCCACGGCCTGTGTTACGAAAACAGGAAAACATTGCGCGTTTTTTAAATTCAACAACATAAGTATCATATGTGTAAACATATGAACAAAAGGAGGAGGGTGTGAGATGAAGACATTGATTGGAGGGGCGGCCGCGGCGGTCCTGGGAATTATCGGCCTTGTAGTATGGTGGAAACCTTTCTTGCAACTCTTGGCGGGGGCTATACCCCTTGGCCTTCTTTTGGGCGGTGCATTGGCGATCTATCTGGGGTTTGACGAATTAAAGGATACGTGGCAGAGCAAGGAGTCTGAGGAGTTGGGGGCTTCCAATGCCGGCGAGGAAGAGGAAAGTGTAGACAAGTACAAGAAAGAGGTCGAAGAGTTAAAGAAAGAGGTTAAGGAGCTAAGAAACGAAGCATAAGCTAAAAAAGCAGACGTGGGAATGAGTCCCATGGTCTGGAACGGTAGAATGCCTGCAAGGAAAGCCCCGTACTTTATGCACGGGGCTTTTAGTTTCCAAGAGGTTTCATAATACAAGTTCTTTTTTCAACTATTAGGCCCCTTGTTCACTGCTGTGCGCGCCAGTTGGTCGGCGCGTTCGTTGTCGGCTATTCCAGCGTGTCCTTGAATCTTGAGAATTCGCAAGTTGGTAAATTTCTTCATTAATCTCTTGGTGGCTGCCACCAAAGCCTCATTCTGCCTCGCTTTCCATCCAAGGGCCAATAGGCCGTAACAATATTGGCTGTCCGTATGGAGGCGCACAGGGGTCTCGGTTGTGCGAATGGCCTCAAGCGCCGTCTTGATTGCCGTCAGTTCAGCGATGTTGTTGGTCGCAACCCCGATATGTCTTGAGATCTCTTTTTGCCGGGATCCAAAACGCAGGACAATGCCGATGCCGGCAGGCCCGGGATTTCCGGAAGAGGCGCCGTCGGTGTAAACCACAATGGCCTCCGGCCCGGAGGGGCCTGCGCCCCGGAGGGTTCCCGGCAGAACGGATTCCTTTGCATCTTGGGCAGACTTGTGCGGTGCAGTCTTGCGATCGGACTTTTTTGTGCGAGTCTTTCTTTTCTTGCTTGAGAGTGACTCGGAATCTATTGGTTGGACCGCATTTTCGCGCACCCAGTATTCATAATCGTGGTCAAGTTGATACTTGATCAAAACCTTGTTGTTTTCGCGGACGGGTCGTTGATCGGCATCCACACGAAGCCATACCTTGTGGCCCTTAAACATCATTCGTTTCCAGCTACTCCGGTCCGTCATCATTCATACAACAGATAGGGTCTTCGGATCTCCTCAAAGTCTCTTTGCCCTTCGATCCAACTTTGTTCCAAAGCTTCGAGAGGCTCCTGGTCTTCTATGCCCTTTCGGACGGCCGGGTCTCCCGTAATGAGGTCAAAGGGGAGTTTTTCAAATTCGTATTCATATGGCGGCGTCTTCCACTGAAATGCCTCTGGTTGGAGCGAGACAACAGCCTGAAGCAGGGCAAGGGTGGTTCTATACGGCCTGTAAAGCTTGGGCTCGATAACGTGGAGCTGAAAACCGTAACACAATTCCCGCTGCCACTTGTTTGACGTAGGTTCAAAGGCGAGTGGACGAAGGTGCACACCGTCAATGTTGCACCTTGTCAGCCATTCTATCAGACCGGCAATGTCCATAAAGGGAGCGCCGCAGATTTCAAAGGGCTGTGCGGTACCGCGGCCCTCGGAGATATTGGTCCCTTCCAAGAGGACCTGTCCGGGATATACCATGGCAGACATGGGTGTCGGCAGATTCGGGGAAGGGGGTATCCAGGGCAGGCCCGTGTCGGCAAAAAGCATGTCCCTTTTCCATCCGGCCATGGTGACCACGGTCAGTTCCGAGCCTATGCCGAAATGGTTATTGAAAAGCAGGGCAAGTTCCCCAATGGTGAAACCATGGCGCATCGGAACGGGATACATGCCCACAAAAGAGGCATATTCGGGTCTTAGGCAATTACCCTCTATAAGGTTTCCTCCCAGAGGGTTTGGACGGTCCAGCACTATGACCTGTTTGCCGTTGGACTGAGCAGCCTGCAGGCACAAGGCCATGGTGTAGACAAAGGTGTAGACGCGCGTTCCCACGTCCTGAAGATCGATGATGAGGGTATCTATTTGCTCGAGCATTTCCTTGGTGGGCGTTCTGGCGTGACCGTAAAGGCTGAATACAGGAATTTTGAGAACAGGGTCGACCATGTCGTCGGACGTGATCATGTTATCCTGCTTTTCGGCAAAAAATCCGTGCTGTGGGCTGAACAGAGCCTTGAGTTGACCGGGGAACCGATCTTCGACAAGACAGCGGCTGTGCTGAAATCGTCGATCAACAGATGCGGGGTTTGCCAGAAGCCCCAAGCGTTTTCCCCTGAGGCTCCGTGGCGGATCGGAAACGAGCCTCTCAATGCCGGTTTGAATGGGTTTCATGTTTGGTTCCGGTTTATCCCGGTTAGCGCTAGGCAAGATATTACGATATCAGCAATTTTGCAAGGATGATCGTTGAAAGTTCTTTTTCAGTGAGAAAAATTGTGTTACCAGATGCTTGGACGGTTGATTGGATCTGAAGCAATAGAAAGGTGGTTGCTCTATGAAGGTAAAGGTGCCCGAATACATTGCCGGGCTTGAGCCTTACGTGCCGGGCAAACCGATTGAAGAACTCGAACGCGAATACGGCATCAGCGGATCTATTAAACTGGCATCAAATGAAAATCCCATTGGCCCATCGCCCAAGGCTGTTGAGGCAATAATGGGTGCACTGAAGAATCTCCACCGGTATCCGGATGGAAACAGCTTCCGTCTCGTGCAGGGCCTGGCCGAAAAGCTCAAAGTCTCAAGCAATCAGATCGTTCTTGGAAACGGCTCCAATGAGATCATCGAGCTTTTGGTTCGGACCTTTCTACAAAAAGACGATGCGGTGATCATGCCTGCCGCCTCATTCCTGATGTATGAGATAATGGTACAGGCTAGTGGGGCCAAGCCTGTTAAGGTGCCTTTGAAGGACCGCGTTGTTGATCTGGAAGGTATGGCAGAGCGGATTTCAGCGGACACGCGAATGATCTTTGTGAACAATCCCAACAATCCTACGGGAACGATCGTCTCAAAGAGCGCATTAGAAGATTTTCTGGAACGTGTTCCTCGGGAGGTAATCCTTGTAATGGATGAGGCATACATTGAGTTTGTACGAGACAAGGCCTGTCCGACGGGTCTTGGCTATTTGGACGGCAACAAAACGGTGGTAACGCTGCGAACCTTTTCCAAGGCCTACGGCTTGGCTGGTCTTCGTATAGGCTACGGTGTGATGAGAAAAGAGCTGGCAGGCCTCATCCACCGGGTAAGGCAACCGTTCAATACCAATTCGCTGGCCCAGATCGGTGCGCTGGCGGCCCTGAACGATGATGCCTTCTTCACCGAAACCCTGGGATTGGTCCATGAGGGCCTGGACTTTTTGTATGAGCAGATAGATATAATGGGGCTTAGATATTTCCCCAGTCAGACCAACTTTTTCCTTATAGATGTGCAACAGGATGCCAACGAGGTCTTTGAGAAGATGCTTGGCATGGGTGTGATTGTTCGTCCCATGGCTGCATACGGTTACCCTGCTTGCATTCGCGTCAACGTGGGTCTGCCTGAAGAGAATCGGCGCTTCATTGAAACCCTGAAAGAGGCGCTGTCTGGAACCAAAAACCAGGTATAATGGATCGTCTCTTGATAACCATAGACGGCCCCTCAGGGGCCGGGAAAACTACGGTAAGCCGGTTGCTGGCGAAGCGTCTCGGTTATACTTGTGTTGACACGGGCGCTTTGTACCGCGCCGTGGCCCTTGCCGCCCTTTGGGAAAAGTGCGCGGCAGATGATGACGGCAAGCTGGCCGAAATTTGCAGGCGTCTTGCGCTTCGATTCGAAGACACGCCAAAGGGGCTGAGATTGTACATGAACGAGGTTGAAATCACCGAAAACATACGAACGCCTGAGATTAGCATGCTCGCCTCTGCTGTGTCGGCAAGACCTGTTGTAAGGGAGCACCTTTTGGAGGTGCAGCGACAGATGGGGAAAAACGGGGGTGCAGTCTTTGAGGGACGGGACATGGGTACTGTGGTATTCCCTGAAGCCGATGTGAAGTTTTACCTGGACGCTGCCCGTAAAACACGTGAATTGAGACGTTACGGTGAACTGGTGGTCCGCCTGGGGCGGACAAAGATCAGCCTTGCCGAGGTTGGACAGGCCGAAAGAAAAAGGGATGAGAATGACTCCGGCCGTAGTTTGGCGCCATTGAAGCCGGCCCATGATGCGATCAGAATCGATTCCACCTCCCTTGAAATCGGACAGGTGGTTGACCTGATGCTCCGTCACATCGCTGCTTTGATGAAATAAAGGTTGTTTTTTGTAACTACGCTTGCTATACAAAGATTTTTGCAAGCGTTCATGAGGCAATGGCAGACTGTTGCCATTTTCTTATGGACGGATGGACGGACATGCAGCCTAGTTGGTGGCTAACAAATAGTAAAGGGGGCAAATGTTTAATGGAAGGGTTGGGAAAAAATACTGAAACCGAACAACAAGAAACCGAACTGGAGGAAGGCGCTGAAACCCAAAGGTCCGAAGTCACTGAGGCGTGGGAAGAAGAAACTATAGAGGAAAAAGCGAGTCCGGGTGCAGTGCTTCAAAGCGAGGTGAATGTGCCAGACGCCGAAACCGGTGAGGGGGAGGATGCCTCCCTTATGGAGATGTATGAAGAAAGCATCAGGCGGGTCCAGGAAGGTGAGCTTGTCCAGGGCAAGATCATTCAGATCGACAAAGAATTCGTATTGGTGGATATTGGGTATAAGTCTGAAGGGCAGGTCCGTATCGATGAATTCAGGGGCCCGGACGGCACGATCGATGCGGCTGTGGGCGATACCATTGATGTTATGGTAGAACGCTGGGAAGACGAAGATGGGGCTGTGCGGCTTTCCAAGGAAAAAGCCTCAAGGATTAAAGTTTGGGATGATATCAGGAAAGCCTACGAGGAAGATGGGGTGGTTGAAGGAGTTATAACCAATCGCGTCAAAGGGGGGCTTTCAGTTGATATCGGGGTTCCCTCCTTTTTGCCCGGCTCTCAGGTAGACCTTCGTCCTGTGCGCGACCTTGATCAAATGGTCGGCAAGACTTTTGAGTTTAAGGTCTTGAAGTACAACAGAAAGCGGGGCAATATCGTATTGTCCAGGCGCGTGATTCTTGAAAAGGAACGAGATACAAGGCGCACCGAGACCCTTGTGACAATACACGAAGACAAAGTCATGGAGGGTGTGATCAAGAATATCACCGAATATGGAGTATTTGTTGATTTGGGAGGTATTGACGGCCTGCTGCATATCACAGACATGTCTTGGGGCCGTGTAAGCCATCCCTCTGAGATGTTCTCCGTTGGAGATAATATTACCGTGAAGGTTTTGAGCCTAGACCTGGAACGTGAACGCGTATCCCTTGGGTTGAAGCAGCTTGTGGCGGATCCATGGACGACGGCTGAAGAAAAGCACCCCATAGGCTCTCACGTCGTAGGTAAAGTTGTAAGTCTGGCGGACTATGGGGCCTTTGTGGAACTTGAAAATGGGGTGGAGGGCCTGATCCACGTTTCGGAGATGTCATGGACGAGAAAAATTCGTCATCCCTCCAAGGTGGTATCGGTCGGCGAGACAGTAGAGGCTGTTGTCTTAAACATTTCGGCTGAAAACAGGAGAATTTCTCTCGGAATGAAGCAGGTGGTGCCGAATCCATGGGATGTGGTTGCCGAGAAGTATCCCGTGGGGACCACCATTGAAGGCAAAATTAAAAACATTACTGATTTTGGTTTGTTCATTGGTATTGATGAGGGGATTGACGGCTTGGTGCATATCTCCGACATATCGTGGACCAAACGTATCAAGCACCCTTCGGAGCTTTACAAGAAAGGTGATGAAGTTCGGGCCATTGTTCTTAACATTGACAAGGAGAACGAACGATTTTCTCTGGGGATCAAACAGCTCCAGAGGGATCCCTGGGAGACGATTCCCGAACGATACGAAGTAGGAAGCAGGATCACGGGCACTGTTACAAATGTTACGGATTTTGGCGTGTTTATTGAGCTTGAGGAAGGCATTGAAGGGCTGGTTCATGTTTCGGAGGTGGGCAGAGAAAAACTAAAAACCCCTGTCGGCAGGTTTCAGGTTGGAGAAGTAGTGTCTGCCAAGGTGCTCAATATTAATCCCAAGGAGCGACGGATTGGTCTGTCGATGAAGCAGTTGGAAATGGATGAAGAGCATCATCTGGTAGCCAGTTACTTGAACAATTACAAGGAGCCTCCGTCAAGCCTGGAGGAGATCTTGAAAGACAATTTCCAAGAAAAAACGGACGAGCAGGACTCCGGACAGCAGGGCGCCGAGGCCTCTGACGAAAATGAGGAACCCCCCGAAGCAGGAGGCCCGGAAGGCGGAGACGAAAACGATGCCGAAGAAATTTCACCGGCGCCTGCAGAAGGTGTGACAGACGATGCTGCGGAGGTTCCGCCGAATGCCAAATCAAGCTCAAATCAGGTAGACCAATAGGAAATAACAAAGCTCAAAGTCTAAATGAATGTCAAACGGCATCGGTTATGCCTATGAGCTTTGCATTGCAGCGCTTCTTGCACTGCCTCTGAGACGCGCCATGTTTGCAAGAAGACATCCAATATTGTTTTCCGTTTTGATTATGTGCACCATCGGGGCCGTTGTCATCATCAGTGTGACGGCCCTTTTCTTTTTTGGCAAGAGGGATTCAGGCTTTGAGTTTGGTGAAAAGGTGGGAGTGATTGAAATTAATGGAATTATCGCTGATCCCAAGACTGTGCTGACCCATTTCAAAGAACTGCGCCTTGACAGAGATGTAAAAGCTATAGTTTTGAGAATAGATTCCCCCGGGGGTGGTGTCGGGCCGTCTCAAGAGATTTACAGAGAGGTAAAAAAGACACGCCGTCTCAAGAAGGTGGTAGCATCTCTTGGCGCCATTGCAGCATCAGGCGGGTACTACGTGGCCGCGGCAGCCGATCATGTTATGGCAAATCCAGGCACCATTACAGGGAGCATCGGCGTAATTATGGAGTTTGCAAACTTGGAAGAGCTGTTCAAAAAGGTAGGGGTGTCGGCCTTTGTCTTAAAGAGCGGCCGGTACAAGGATGTAGGCTCCCCATTGCGGCAGATGAGACCCGAAGAAAAAAGACTATTGCAGGGATTCATCGACAATGTGCACGAGCAGTTTGTGACGGCCGTGGCTGAAGGGAGAAAAATCTCTGTAGAAGAAGTACGCGCCGTTGCCGACGGTCGCGTTTTGTCAGGAGAGCAGGCCAGGAAACTGGGCTTGCTGGACAGTTTGGGCAACCTGGAGGACGCGATCGCCATGGCGGCCAAACTGGGCGGAATCAAAGGCGAGCCGGCGGTATTTTATGCCAAGAAAAAGAAGTTTTCACTCTTGGAATATTTTTTTGGCTCCTCCCTTACTGAAGTTTTGGACGAGATAACCGGCGCGGCGCGCCATGGAGGATATATATGGGCGCCTGCTCGGAGCTAAACGGACAATGGTTAAACATGAGCTGGTAGATGCATTGGTGAAGGCATTTTGATTGTATAGGAATTTCCTTTTTTACTGAAAGACACTCACATCTCCCAGCCCTACCCGTATGATTTCAGGCTCGTCACCGATCAGAGAAACAACACTTGAAGGCCCGCCCGGCGCCGGCCCTCCATCTATGACAATGTCGATTTGAGCACCGATGGCATCATGGATGAGAGAAGGATCAGCTACGCCGTATGCGGGGCCGGTGGCAAGGGTTGCAGTCGTGGATATAATAGGGTGGCCGAATTCCTTGACCAAGGCCAGACAAATGGGATGATCCGGCACTCTGATGCCTGCTGTCTTGCGCCGGGTCAGCATGATCTTTGGAACAAGCCTTGAGCCCTCCAGGACAAACGTGTAAGGGCCGGGGAGCAACCGCTTCATGGTCTTGTACGCATAGTTTGAGACCTTGGCATATTGACTGATGTTCTTGAGGCTGGAGCAGATAAAGCTGAAAGGCTTTTTCTGGCTTCTCTGTTTCAGCCGATAGATCTTTTCAATAGCCTTCTTATTCATGATATCGCAACCAATGCCGTAATAGGTGTCTGTGGGGTAGGCAATGGTTCCACCGTCTTGGAGGATCTGCGCCACCTTTTGGATCAATCGGGGTTGCGGGCTCTTTGGGTTGACGGTTATCAGCATAAGTTCCTATAAGTTCTCCGCTCTGCTCTTGTCAAGGCTGCAAACCCTCCGGCACAAATAAATCGTTGCCAAAAGAAGGCCCTTCTGGTATTCATTCGATCCCAAAAACAGACAGGAGAAAACCTATGGCCCGGATCGTGATCGAGGAAGCTTTAACCTTCGATGATATCTTGCTTGTGCCTGCTTACACAGATGTATTGCCACGAGAGGTTGATGTCAGGAGCCGTTTGACCGAAAAAATCTCGCTTAACATTCCTATCGCCAGTGCGGCCATGGATACCGTGACCGAGGCTCAAGCCTCCATCAGCCTGGCGCGAGAAGGGGGGATGGGGATTATCCACCGAAACATGAGCGTCAGAAGCCAGGCCCAGGAGGTGGACAAGGTCAAAAAATCCGAAAGCGGCATGATCGTTGATCCCCTGACTATTGAACCTGAAAAACCGATCCATGAAGTCCTGGCACTCATGGAAAGGTATCGCATCTCAGGTGTTCCGGTGGTCAAAGGGGAGCAGTTGGTCGGGATTGTGACCAATAGGGACCTTCGATTTGAAACGAATCTGGGCAAGAAAGTCTCTGAGGTGATGACCAGGAAAGACCTGGTGACCGTACGTGAGGGCATCACGCTGGAGGAGTCTAAAAAGTTGCTCCATGAACACCGTATCGAAAAACTCTTGGTGATAGACCATAGAGGACGCCTAAGAGGGCTTATTACCATCAAGGACATAGAAAAAATAAAGAAATATCCTAATGCCTGCAAGGACACTCTGGGCAGGCTCAGGGTGGGGGCCGCAGTCGGAGTCGGCACTGACATGGAAGAGCGCACAGAGGCCCTCCTTAAGGCAGGGGCTGATGTGATCGTCATTGATACATCTCACGGTCACAGCGCAGGCGTGATTAAGGCGGTCGAGAGGCTGAAACAGACGTTCCGCGAGATCGATTTGATTGCCGGCAATGTGGCCACCGAGGAGGGGGCAAAGGCTCTGATCGCCGCTGGCGCCGACGGCATCAAGATAGGTGTCGGTCCAGGCTCGATTTGTACCACTCGCATTATTGCAGGGGTCGGCATTCCACAAGTGACGGCCATTATGAACTGCAAGGCGGTTTCTGAGAAAGCAGGGGTTCCGTTGATAGCCGACGGCGGGATAAAGTTTTCAGGAGATATCACCAAAGCACTGGCAGCCGGCGCCCACTGTGTCATGATCGGAGGGCTTTTTGCAGGCACTGAGGAAAGTCCTGGTGAGACGATTCTTTTTCAGGGGCGAACTTACAAGGTTTATCGAGGGATGGGTTCTCTGGAAGCCATGAAAAAGGGTAGCAAAGACCGATATTATCAAGAAGATATTGCCGAGGAGACAAAATTCGTCCCCGAGGGGATTGTAGGCAGGGTCCCTTACAAGGGGTCGCTTTCCGTATGTATCTACCAGCTGGTAGGCGGCCTGAAGGCAGGCATGGGCTATGTCGGGTGCATGACCGTCGAGGAGCTGCGGCAAAAGACCCGGTTTGTTCGTATTACTACATCAGGTCTGCGGGAGAGCCATGTTCATGATGTGATCATTACAAAAGAAGCCCCCAATTATCGGTTAGAGTGATGCCCTCTTCTGATTTTGTCCACCTCCATGTCCACACCCAGTACAGCCTGCTTGATGGGGCAATCCGCATCGATCCCTTGCTGGAGCGTGCGGCATCCTTCCGGATGAACTCGGTGGCGATCACCGACCACGGCACCATGTACGGTGTCATAGAGTTTTATGAGAAGGCGTACAAGGCCGGCATAAAGCCGATCATAGGCTGCGAGCTTTATGTGGCTCCCACAAGCCGCTTTGATAAGGAACCACGTCGCAAAGGGGAACTGTTTCACCTGACTGTCCTGGCGAAAAACGCCAAAGGATACAAGAACCTTTGCAGGCTGGTTACAGCCGCCCACCTGGAGGGTTTTTATTATAAGCCGCGTGTCGACAAGGCGATTGTCTCGGAGTGCGCCGATGGGCTGATCGCCCTAAGTGGCTGTCTCCATGGTGAGATCCCGCGTTTGATACAAGCCGGACGTGCAGATAAGGCAGCAGAGGTTGCCCGCACATATGAGGCCGTGTTTGGTGAAGGAAATTTCTTCTTGGAAGTCCAAAACAATGGACTTGAGGACCAGGAGGCGGCAAACCAAGCCTTGGCGGAGATGAGCAACGAGCTTTCAATCCCGCTTGTGGCCACAAACGACTGCCACTATTTAGACCCCCAAGACGCCCGCGCCCATGACATCCTCCTGTGCATCCAGACGGGAAAGACCGTTCAGGAAACCGGACGTCTCAAGTTCAGGACCGATCAGCTTTACTTCAAGGCTCCGGAGGAGATGAAGCTCTATTTTCACAACTTCCCCGGCGCTGTAGAACATTCGGTTGAGATCAGCAATCGCTGCAACCTTGAGCTCGATTTCAGCTCTTATCATTTCCCAAGATTCGAGATTCCAGCCGGCCTCCGAGATAAGGATGCCGGCCGGCAAGACAAAAGCCCTTCCAATGCGGACGAATACCTGGAGCAAGAAGCAAGAAAAGGGCTGGAAGAACGATTGCGTGAAATCAGCTCAAGGACCCCTGACTTTTCGGAAGCAGATGCCCGGCGATACACAGAGCGGCTTGACCAGGAACTTGGGGTCATCAAGGAGATGGGCTTTTCGAGTTATTTCCTCGTGGTTGCAGATTTTGTTTGCTTTGCAAAGGAGCAAGATATCCCGGTGGGCCCTGGGCGTGGCTCTGCGGCCGGCAGTCTTGTTGCTTATGCTCTCAGGATTACCGACCTGGACCCTATTTGCTACGGCCTCATATTTGAACGATTCTTGAATCCGGCCAGAAAGAGCATGCCTGATATCGATATTGACTTCTGCATAGAGGGCCGGGATGCCGTCTTCAAATATCTCGTTGAAAAATACGGGGGCCCCGACTATGTGGCCCAGATCATCACATTCGGCAAGATGCAGGCCAGGGCCGTCATAAGGGACGTGGGAAGGGCCCTTGACATCCCGTTGAGGGAAGTTGACGGCATCGCGAAGATGATACCGGAAGTCCTTAACATCAGCATCGAGCGTGCGCTTTCTCGAGAGCCGAAGTTGAAAAGCTTGGCAGAAGAACAACCGAACGTCAAAGAACTTCTCACAATTGCCCAGGTCCTGGAGGGGCTTCCAAGACATGCCTCGACCCATGCGGCAGGGGTGGTGATTGCAGACCGCCGGCTGGTGGAGTATCTACCCCTTGCCAAGGGAAAAAAGGGTGAGGTCGTAACCCAGTTCGACATGAAGGCCATAGAGAAGGTAGGGCTGATAAAGTTCGATCTGCTCGGCCTTCGCAACCTGACTGTTATGAAACATGCCTGTCAGCTCATAGGCAAGCGCAACGGCGTGCCTGTGGATTTGGCAAAGCTGGATCTGGCAGACAAGAAAACTTTCGAACTCCTTGCATCGGCCCGCACCACCGGCGTATTCCAACTGGAAAGTTCCGGCATGAAGGACCTGTTGGCCCGCATGAAGCCGGCCTGTTTTGAGGACATCGTCGCCCTTGTGGCCCTTTACCGCCCCGGGCCTCTGGACAGCGGCATGCACGATCAGTTTGTCGAAAGGAAAAATGGTCGGGTCCCTGTGACCTATATTCTTCCCGAGCTTGAACCTATCCTGAAAGACACCTACGGTGTTATCCTCTATCAAGAACAGGTCATGAAAATCGCCGGCGTGCTTGCCGACTATTCCATGGCTGATGCCGACAACCTCAGAAAGGCCATGGGCAAAAAGATAGGCGAGATTATGGCTCAGGAGCGGGAGCGGTTTCTCAGGAGGGCAAAAGACAAAGGGGTGGACCCTGAAAAAGCGGAAAAAATCTTTGACCTCATAGAAAAATTCGGTCGCTACGGTTTCAACAAGGCCCACAGTGCCGCCTACGCCATGATTGCTTTTCAGACGGCGTATCTGAAGGCACACTTCCCGGTTGAATTTATGGCTGCCATTCTGACCAGCGAGATGGGCGCCACAGAAGAGATCGTCAAGTACATTGCCGAATGCCGCAATCAGGGCATTGACATCCTTCCGCCCGATATCAACCAGGGCGAAATGAGTTTTGCGGTGGTAGAGGGCGCGATTCGTTTCGGCCTCGCTGCCGTCAAGAATGTCGGAGAAGGGGCTATCGAGTCGATCCTTGAGGTACGGAAAGAAAACGGAACATTTAAGTCGTTATTCGATTTCTGTGAACGGATAGACCACAGGAGGGTAAATCGGCGAGTGGTTGAGAGCCTGATCAAATGCGGGGCCTTTGATTCTACGGGCGCAAAACGTTCACAGATGATGGCTGTGCTGGAAGAGGCCACGGAAATCGGCCACAATGTCCAAAAGGACCGCATGAACGGCCAGATCAGCCTTTTTGAGGTCGTGGCCGAACACGACCGGGGGGGCGTCTATCCCCCGCTTCCGGAAATGGAGGAATGGAACGAGAGTCAGCTCTTGAACTATGAAAAGGAAACCCTCGGCTTTTTTATTACGGGTCATCCCCTGGCAAGGCACGAGCCCATACTCGCAAAATTTGCCAACACCGATACCTTGAAGCTTCAAGACCTTTCAGACGATGCGGTTATTCGCATAGGGGGAGTGGTAAGGGATTACAAACACTACAACGACAGGAAAGGGGACCTGATGGCTTTTGTAACCCTTGAGGATTTGAGTGGTTTTGCAGAGGTCATCCTTTTCTCATCAGTCTATTCTTCCGTGTCTGACGTCATAGAGAAGGATGCTGCGATACTCATCGAAGGTCGTGTCACAAGAGATGAAAAGTCGGTTAAGATCCTGGGCGACACGGTTATTCCCATAGAAAAAGCAGAGGAGACCTGGACGACGAGCGTCCATCTGAATCTGGATGCAAGCGGGCTTGACAAAGAAAGACTTCAACAACTCTGTGACATATTGCAGCAACACAAGGGTAGCTGCAGCGCGTATCTCCATCTGCGGATGCCGCAAAGGACCGAGACAGTCATTGCCCTGCCGGAGCATATCAGGCTGAGAGCCGGCAGGCGCCTTGCCGAGGCGGTCGACGGTTTTTTGGGCTACGGCGCTGTTGAGACTGTTTGTCGGAAACAATGAATCGGATACCGGATGCCGGATACCGGATGCCGGATAGCGTTCAAAGACTCACTTTTGCCTGCAAGCAGGCTCGATATATCAGGCATCAGGCATCAGGCACCATCTTGAGACGAGCTGCGAATAATGATTCACGAATAACAAATAACGTATTATGAAAAAAGTTTACAAAAACCGCTCCTACCGCAGCCTCGTTTCGAATAAGAAACTTCAAACTTTTCGCGTGGCGGTCAAGGAGACGGATCTGCTGGTCAGGGCTGAAACGCCCGTTGAAACCGAAACGACGGATCTTGTTCTGAAGCACAGAACCCCTTTGGAACGTTACATTGAGGACAATCCGGACTTTGTTGATCGGCTGACGCCGTTGCCTCATGACCCCCTTGCACCCCCTATTGTCAGAACCATGATCGAGGCCGGTCAGAAGGCCGGCGTCGGGCCCATGGCGGCTGTTGCAGGGGCTGTGGCCGAGCACGTAGGCAGGGATCTTTTTGCATATAGCAAAGAGGTCATCATTGAAAACGGTGGTGATATCTTCATCAGGACGACCTTTCCTGTTGTGGTGGCCATATTTGCCGGCAGTTCTCCGTTGAGCGCCAAGCTGGGCGTGCGTATCGATTCACAAGGAACCCAGATGGCGGTTTGCACCTCTTCCGGAACCCTAGGTCATTCCCTCAGCCTCGGAAGGGCCGACGCTGCCGTTGTGATCTCGGAGTCTTCGGCCCTTGCTGATGCAGCAGCCACTGCCATCGGAAATGTTGTTTCAAACAAGGCCGACATTGCATCTGCAATCCGGCTTGGAGAAAAGATCGACGGAGTTGCGGGCATTGTTCTTATAATCAACGGCCAGATGGGACTTTGGGGGAAGGTGGAATTGGTTCGGCTACCCCAAAACTGACTCGTATTGGTTCCTTAGTTCAAAAATTCGTGTTTTTTCTGCCAGAAAAGAATTTCCGATACCATGTCGATCCTAATAAACAAATTGAGGGATTGAGGAATTAAAAAAGCGGCACAATTAATTCCTGTTTATCCGGGTTAGGCCTACCGAAAAAGAATCTTGTCTTTTCAGCCAGGCTTGATATAGTCCCCCGGTAATTTGACTCTGACTGATCCAAGGCCCAACGAATCATTTGAAGAGTCGCCGCATGGCGAGGTGTAGATTATGAAGACTGTATGGGCTCCGTGGCGCATGGAGTACATTTTGGGCGAAAAGGAAAAGGAGTGCATCTTCTGTGTCGCCCTATCCGACCACGGGGACCTTACCCTGTACAAGGGATCACTATCTATGGTAATGATGAATAAGTATCCATATATTAACGGTCATCTCTTGGTTGCGCCAAAAAGGCATGTGCCGTCTCTTGATGATATGACATGCGAAGAGCTGGGTGACCTTTTAGAGACGGTCAAAGACTCCATTGGAATCCTGAGAAAAGTGATGAAGCCGGACGGATTCAATGTCGGCCTCAATCTCGGTGCGGTGGCCGGGGCAGGGGTTGAGCAGCATCTTCACTTTCATATTGTGCCGCGCTGGCACGGAGACACGAATGCTATGACCGTGTTTGCCGAAGTGCGTGTTATTCCGGAGCATTTGCAGGCAACCTATCGAAACCTTAAACCGCATTTTGAAGCCCTTGAGCGGTCCTGATAAATATAAGGAGGATTTGAGATGAGATCTGTAAAGCTGGTGTCGGCATCTCTGATTATCATCTTCATAGTGCTTGTGGTGATACAAAACCTTGGCATTTTCTTGCACACAGAGCCTCTGAAACTCAACCTTTTGGTATGGAAGAAGCAAACCGCTCCGATCCATATTTCCGTGTACTTTCTGGGATTCTTTCTCATAGGACTTCTCATTTCCTATTTTCACGGGCTGGCCGAACGCTTTAAGGCAAAGAGGACCATAAAGGGACATCTTGAGAACATCCGTAAGTTGGAAGATGATATAGCGGCCCTCAAAAGCCGGCCTGCCGCGGAACAAACGACTAGCCAGGAAGAAAGTGAGGGCGCCTGAATTGAGCTTAAAGCTGAAAGCTCAAGGTAATAGAAATATCAGCGCGGTGAATTTGATCTGTCAATTGCTTAGTGATGAGCACTATTTCCTTCCCGGCGGAAATCCTCAAGAAGAACCTTCCTCTCCTTTCAGCCCGCCAAAATGACGGCGGGCGTTGGGTTTTGAGCTTTCAACTATGATGGTCTCGTAAAAAGTCCAAATTAGACGGCAAAGTAATCCGCCGAAGGCGGACCAAATTCAAGGCGCGCACCT
>JABXJW010000215.1 GCA_013375395.1 Desulfobacterales bacterium | reverse complement strand
ATTGCGCCTGGCGGCTTGAAAAGAGGTGCGCGCCTTGAATTTGGCGCTTTTTACTTTGCCGTCTAATTTGGACTTTCTACGAGACCATCAACCAAGCGACCCATGACACGATCAAAGACCGCTTTTAAACTCTCTTAAATCATCCAGCAGTTGTGCTGTGTTCTCATAAAACCAGTTGGCGCCTTTTGAAAAATGCATAAGGACCCGGTTCAGGCTATCGGGTATGTAAGGGTAGATCTTTTTCAGATTTACTATTCGATTGTTGAAAACAATGTTCACGTCTCCTTCCCTCAGTGTGCCGAGGGCGGGATGAGCCTGTTTCTTGAGATCGGGCACCAACACATCTCCCATGCCCACCAGGAATACCAAGACATTGCCCAAGCCAAAGAGGTCGTAACCATATATATTCTCCCTGTGGCGATAATTGAAATCAAAATCGATCCAGCGGTAGTACCCACTCTCCCGGTCGATTAAAATGTGATCGCGGCGTATGTCGCCATGCTTTTCGTCATGTTCGTGTAAGAAACGGATCGCCTCAATGCATTCGGCAAAATGGTCCAGGATGCCTGGCAGTTGATTGTAAAAATACGTCTGATGGTCCCAGTCCATATCACTCACATGGTTGGATAGAGGCCTGCCCTTGACAAAATCGAGTATGCGCACAATGTTGCCCTTCACATCCTTGACTGAATATCCGTGCATGAAGTTCTTGTGGCCGGCTACTAGATCCAGTATGCGCGCCTCTTTCCTGGGGCTTCGAAAACACTCGAACTCGATGCCTCCGATATGGGCCATAAACTTTTCGTAGAAAACCAGCTTGATGATCTTCACGCTCCCATCGCTCAGGTCAATGGCTCGCTTTACCCAAAATTTCACCTCATCATCAAGGCCAAATCGTCCCTCCTTGGCATTGTGGCGAACAAGATAGGGTTTGTCGTCAAGCACAACCACATCGCCGTATTCTACACGGAAAAAATCCGTGGTGTCTTTGTGAATTCGAAAACCACGGGCAGCCTGACCCGCAGGAAGCCAGCGGGAAGCCATTTGACGCAGGTTTTCTTGAGATAGGGATTCCGGCATGGGTGGCAACGGCTGATCAAGACTGATAAGAAGGTGCTTTTTGGTGGGACGAGTATAGGCTAAGCGCTTTTGTGCGTCAATGAAAAAGGGATTACAATATATGGCGGTTTTGGACTAATAACTCAAGTTTTGTGCCCTTATCAACCATCTGAATTGGTTGGTAAAATTGACATAGTCTCGCTCGGATTCTCTAAAGTGGCCCCTCACGTTTTTTGTAGTAATTTAAGAAAATTCCTTTCATAGGTATGCCGTATCTTTTTGCCACGAGAGAATGGCAGAACCACTAATTAAATTTCCAAAAAAATTGTTAAAGAGTTTCTTCACATTGCCGATTATGTTCACCAAGAGGTCAAAACAATCAAGGCACTAAGAAAAGAAGGTTGGCGAGAATCGTGTCAGGCTTGAGCAATACCCCATCGATCCTTGGCGCAACTGGATTGTAAATGAATATAATCAAAAGGAGGCAGGAACAAATGAAATATCGACTGCATAAGGTATTATTATTTTTTGTTCCTCTGTTAGTAGTGATGTTAATTTTAACAGGCTGTGCCCCATCAATCCTTGTCCCGGTAACAAGACCGGCAGAGGTAAATTTGAGAGGACTAAATCGGATCGCTATCGGAGAGATTACAGGGACCGGCGGGCAAGAGATAGCAGGCGTATTGACGAGTAAGTTATTCGAGTCCGCCAACTTTGAGGTCCTTGATAGAGCCAACTTAGACCGGATATTAAAGGAACAGAGCGTAAGCCTCAGTGGTGCGATGGACGAAGAGACAGTGGCGAAGATAGGCAAGCTTGTAGGAGCCGCTGCCCTTATCTTTGGCAACGTGGCAACCCATAGCTATCAATTGAAAAAATGGCGTGAAGATTCTTGGACCTCCAAGTCCGGAACGCGCTATCAAGCCCATTGGAAAACTGGAACCGCTACGGTAAAATTATCTTTTCAGGTTGTCAGCCTGACGACAGGCAAGATATTGGCTGCAAAGACAATAACAAAACAGGCGGAGAGATCAACAAGGGAAAATAATCGCTGGCCGGAGGACCCGGATAAAGAATCTGCTATGAACGAGGCGGCAGATGGAGCTGTCACGGGTTTTGTAAAGATGATCGCTCCATATACTGAGCACGTAAAGGTAAAATTTGCCCGTAAGGATTCCGATCTTCCGGAACTGGAAAGAGGGGTGAACTTCGCCAGGGCAGGACGATGGAGTGACGCGGTAACGCAGTTTAAAGCAGCCACAGAAAAAGACCCGGCCCATGAAGGAGCATGGTGGAATCTCGGGCTTGCCTATGAGTATAGCTTTGTGTTCGATAAGGCAGAAGAGGCATTCAATAAGGCCAACATGATAAAGACGTCTCCGAAGTATCTGGAAGAAATCAATAATGTCAAAAGGATGGCAGCAGAGAGAAAGAAACTGAAAGAGCAGGGGGCCATTGCCGAAGGGGGGAAGTAGTTAGTTTGATTGCAAAATCAGGGCAGAGGGCCGATATGCCTTCCTGAGATTTGTAAGAATCATACCTGCCAACTGAGCCCGGCAGATATAGTGATACCGGTCCGTCTCAATAGCCAAGTCCATCCTTGGTTATATCCCAACCAAGTTATATTCCAACCAAGTTCGACCAATCGTTGTTCAAATTTCAAACCGACAAAACTGATAAGAACTCGCTTTTTGGCGGGGCAAGAACAGGAAAAATAGGTTTGCGTGTCAAGCATACATCGCAACTACGGTATTGGCTTACAAAATGCTCTCATAAGTCAAATTCAAATTGGTGATTGACTTCTTAAGGCGGCTGTAGTTAATTGTTCGGCTATATTGCGGATGGCGCCACTGGAGTAAGGCCCTCCTGTCACACATAATCACCAAAAACCGTAAGTAAGGCAAGAATGTTGACGAAACTTTCAAACAAGCGGGCTTTTAAGCAAGTCTTGGCAAAACTTATCGCCCCCGGCAATTTCTTCCGTTTTCTACGATTACTACGAACAACAAATAGATACCGCAGGGCATATGATGACGCCCAACTTAAACTGTATTCACAACTTTTACCAGGAGATTTCCTGCATTACGGATACTTTGACGATCCTGCTATTGTTCCTGAGAAAATCAGTTTGCACGACCTACAGCGGGCGCAGGTTCGCTATGCTGAATTGATTATGCAAAAAACAGTGGATAAGGATCTGCCGGTGCTTGATGTCGGATGCGGCATGGGGGGGTTAATTAATCTTCTTCTCCAAAATGGTTTTTTGCCGGTCGGACTGACGCCGGATCGCTTTCAGATTCAATACCTTAAAGAAAAGTATCCCAATATTTCTCTTATTCATAGTAAGTTTGAGAAGATGGATGTCGAATCGTATAAAAATTATTTTGGTACCGTCATCACCTCTGAATCGCTGCAATATTTGAACTTGGATGAAGCCATATCAACTATAAGGCAAGTGATGACATCCGCGGGACGCTGGATTGCTGCCGATTATTTTCGAGTCGGTGATGCATTTGAAAAATCAGGACACAACTGGGAACTTTTTGAACGCAAACTGCGGGAAGGCGGCTTTAAAATTATTTCGCAGCAGGACATAACACCAAACGTGCTTCCAACTTTGTCATATGCTTACATGTGGGGGGAAAGATTAGTTGTTCCTTTGTTCGAATTTCTCACCGGAAAGCTTCAAAAAAAACAACCGGCCATCTTCTTTTTGCTTGAAGAGATTATTGAAGCACTGGAAGTGTCAATGGCCGATCACATTAATGTTGTCGATCCCCAAATCTTTGCTCAAGGGAAAAAATATATGCTTCTTGTAATTGAGAAAAGTTAGGCTTGGGGTGGGCTCGACCCGATTATTTTGCCGGCTGGAGCATTTTTCAGTTGCCCCACCGGCAGGCATCTCGATTGAAAAATATATCATAGCCCTTAGTTCGCTTCGCTCACAATTGGGCACGCAGTGTGATGTTCTGGCGCAGGGTTGCGCTATATTGGGTTTGTCTTCCATGTCGTTGAAAAATAGAATGATTTGTGAAATAAGCACATCATGGATCGAAAAAACATCAATAGAGGGTTTAAAAAGCTCAGGGTATGGCATCCGGCCCGTAGGCCTACGCCCCGGAGGGCAAGACGCGGTTTCCCTTTACATCTTGGCCTGTAAGATGTTTACCAACTTTCCATTCGATCTCAAGTACGAGACGTATCAGTCATAAGTGGTAATGATTGCCGAACGTTCTCGACAAGTTCGGACAAAGAAATGGAAGAAATCGAAACTATTGAAAGACACATCGAAGCGCTCACCCGGATCAGCAAGGCGATCACCTCAGACCGCTACATCGAGGACATCCTCCGGCTGGTGGTCACGGTAACGGCTGAAACCATGCACTCCAAGATCTGCTCCCTTTGGCTCCTGGATGAAAACGACAATGCCTTAAAACTGCGCGCCACACAGAGTATGAGCGAAGACTATCTAAAGGAGCGCTCGTTGAAAATAGGCGAGGGGATCGTTGGGCAGGTCGCTCTCACCCGTGAGCCCAGGTCGGTTCTGAACGTACTGGAAGAAGCCGATTACAAGGAAAAAGAGCTGGCGGGAAAAGAGGGGCTCATCTCTATGCTCAGTGTGCCAATGCTTGTCAAGGACAGGGTTATCGGCGTCATTAACTGCTACACATCTCATCCACATGAGTTTACGGAAACCGAAAAGAATGTCTTGATCACCGTGGCCAGCGGGGCGGCGGTTGCTATAGAGAATACCGAATTGATGGTAAAGACCAGGGTGATCCAGGAGGAGCTGGAGACCCGGAAGCTGGTGGAGCGGGCCAAAGAGGTTCTCATGCGGCGGCGCAACATGAACGTGGCCGAGGCTTACCGCTGGATTCAAAAACACAGCATGGACTCCCGCAAGTCCATGAGGGAAATATCGGAAGCGATCCTGCTCTCGGAGGAGTTTTTCAAAGCTCTCTAAAAACAACTTGACAAACCGGATGAGTTTGGCACTGTAAGCACGGCTTCGCACAAAGGCTTGCGAAGCCTTCTTGCTAGGGCAGAAAAGACAACGGCGTCTATATCCCGTTTGGCGGGAAGGCGTCTTTTTTGTTTAGAATTCCAATGAATGAGAGTCGGCAAAATCACCGCACTCGCCGGCAAGGGCTACCCCGTCGACTACTCCCGTCTCAATATCATGGGCTATGCCGTGGGGGCGCAAGGTGCCAAGGCCGACCCGGATCATGCCGCATCACAGAATTTGTTGGGACTGCACTTTTTGGACGGATAGGTTACGGACAGTACGTTGCGCAGGCGGTTTCAGACTCCCAGGCGGCGACGCGGCTTACATTGATTTGCTGGCCTTCCAGCAACTGGGCCAGTTGCTTTGCCACATACCTTGCAATGTTTTCCGAGGAAGGGTTCTGGCTCGAGAATGGCTCGAGCTTGTTCAGAAATTTATGGTCCATGGTCGCAACAACTGAATTGACATGGTTCTTGAGGATTCTAAAATCGATGACCACACCTGTTTCGTCCAGCTTCTTGGAGGCCACATGGACCTCAATCTTCCAGTTGTGTCCGTGCAGGTTTTCGCATGCACCCTGGAAGTTCTTGAGCTGGTGGGCGGCAGAAAAGTTTGTGATGACCTTCAGTTCATACATAATCTTAAGTGGCTAATCCGGACGGGCCGGAACTAAAAAACAATTTTATTACGCCTCTTCTCAAGGCGAAAAGCCGCAAAGCACGAAATGACGCCTCTTCTCAAGGCGAAGGCCGCAAGACACAAAAATTTGTATTATTTTAGCCTTATGAAACATACGGAGACAGGCTGAAACGGCGGTTAAATTTTAATTTGTGTAACTGTCTGAGCGTATTAGTGAGCATTAAGAAAGAACAGTCAGTTGCAGGACGCTTTTTCAGCGCTGAACAAAGTGCCGACCTTCCAGGCCTTATTTGAAAGAGATCTGCTGTTCTTTCTTTACGCTCACTTGGACGCGAGTTTTACACAGATTAAAATTTGATCGCCGTTGAAGCCGCAATCTT
>JABXJW010000214.1 GCA_013375395.1 Desulfobacterales bacterium | reverse complement strand
GAACACACAAACCTTTTTTGGTCAGAACACCTATATGCTGTATCCACAGAAAATAATGATAAAAGGGTGGTCAACATGCCCAAAAACGTCACAATTTATATCTCTGATGAGGTTGCCGAGGAGATGGCAAAATACCCTGAAGTGAACTGGTCTCATGTGTGCAGAGAGGCGATTATTAACTACCTTAAAAAGAGGAAGTCACAGGGCTAAGCTAATTATGAAAAAGCGCGCATGTTCCTCCACGTCAGGTACTCTAAATTTGCGGTGGCTCAAGCGGTAAGAAAGTCAAGAAGATTGAGAAGGGGACAGCCTAATGCTGAGAACACGTAAAGCTGAAATCGCAAAAGCCTTCGACGGAGTTGCTGAGTATTACGACAAGTATATGGAAGAGACTGGACATGTGGAGTCGCAACGCAGGGTCGCCCGCTTTATCAAGGAGAATGAGCAAGGATTAGTCTTGGACGTGGCGACGGGGACTGGCATGATGCTGGAACCCTTCGACGACGGTGTTGGGATAGACTTATCGGTGGAGATAGTGAGGAGGGCCAAGGAAAAACAGCCGGATAAGAGTTTTCTAGTATCCGATGTCCACTACCTCCCATTCAAAACTAAAGCCTTCGATCTAGGCATAAGTTGCCTCGCATTTCTTTGGTTTGACGACCCAGAAGCGGCTCTTAAAGAGATGCTTAGGGTTTGTCGAAAGGTTTACTTGGTTGAGGAAGAAGGGGTGCCAGCTAGAAAACGGATAGAAATCCCCGACCGCCTAAAGCATTTCTTTGAAACTATAGAAAAGCTCGAAAGGGAAGTTTTTATTACGGAGCTAGACGCCTACCGAGCCTCCGGGATGTATGGGAGAGTTTTTGAAGCTGATATAGACGGCTCCCACAAATTCGTTTGTTGGATGGCGCAATCTACAAATCTTTATTCAACAACCTGAATAGGCTAAAAAAATTAGAGGGCGCGTGCGCTCTTTTTTACTGTCGTCTTCACGCTCTCGTCGCCTTCCTTTCCTAGTCCGTCTTTTTGCCTCAAACACAACTCCTTTTGACTCCGCAGCCCTATACTTTACTGGCTTTGGTATCACCTCTGAGCATAAAAAGAGGTATGCTCCCTAAACCTTTTGCGGAAAAGTGGTGGTTCAACCCTCCAGAGTAGTCAAACGGCTTTGACCAGTTTTATGGTCGCCACCTCTCACTTGGAAATAGGGTTTTCATTGTCTGTTGGTCTTCCACACATGAGAAGTCGTTTTGGCAATACATATAGAATGGCGTTCGTCTTATGTGTTTCATACCCTCTCGTCCTGCGTGGACTTTCAACCTCAAACCCCATCATTGGTAGTAGAATTTATAGCGCGCGTCAAAGATACCACTTCAAGACCTCCTCTATCTTGAGGGCAGGGTTACTTAGAAACTGTTACTTCAAACGGAACTGTCAAAGTACCTAGTGCAGTGTCAATGTAGGCTACGCCTTTCAACTTCCATGTGATATGGCCGCCTTGAGTTAAGTAGTCTCGCACAACTTGCGCTGCGCCGATGTATGACAGTTCAAAAGGCGTGGTAACGGTTTTAGCGCCTCCCGGTGGAATATCAACTTTTTCAAGTACCTCGCCATCACCCACGTATGTTTCGTTACCGTAAACCGAGTATGTAGCCCTATCTAACGTTGCCACAACATCGTTTGGATTGCTGAGCTTCAACTTTATATCTAAACTTGCTGTTGAAACCCCAACGTCTTTAACAACCACGTCTGCAAGTGAAACTTCAACGTCACTGAGGGCCTGACGCTTCTGCATCTCTGAAAAGATATAGAATCCGACTCCAGCAACAATAAGTAACAGCCCCACCAAACCCAAGGCTACTTTTTTCTTCATGTTTCCACCTCTTTTTTCTTTTCTTCTTTTGTGGGGCTTTGTGGGCGACCGAAAAGCGTGGGGTTAATGCATAGCTAATATGCCCAGCGTCGTCCAGAAAAGCCTCTCCGCAGACTTCTTTATCGCCTCCTTTTTCCTCATATTCTTCCTTCTTCACTTTCCACCTCCTTTTACGTGTACCATTTTAAGATGGCTTTAATCGCCTTCAGGATCTCCCTAACCAGTTTTGGAACCGTAGTCTGAAACCTCTGAGTTAAGCCAGTAACATCAATAATTTCCATTTCGCCCTCCCCCATCCCCCGTACTTCTTCTCCACTCAACAGTTTGATATTGAAAGGTAGAAGATAAATATATCGTACTACGTAAGGTAAAGAGCTTCAATTTTTAACTATATCGGACAAAAGCCTTTTATTCCGTGTTTTTGTGAGGTAGGGAAATGTAGGGTTGCTGATCGCGGGGTTTTGAGATGACCGAAAAGGTTGATGAAGCTGAGGAAGTCTCGTTTATCGCGCAGACGAGATCGGGCGGCGGGACGGGAACCTCGTTGATGGTCACTATCCCCAAAGGTTACGTGAACTTTCTTGAGCTAAAGCAGGGAGACTGGATCAAGGTCACGGTAAAGAAACTAAAGAAGTAGTCTTCTCTTTGTGGCCATAAACCTACTCTGTCACCGTATATGGCTCATAACACGACATACTTTATCACCTTTAGAGTTTATGAGTAACAGTAACGGTAACGCGTTACCAGTAGTAACGTTGGGCAAGGCGATACCCTATCCCCCACCTCCGCGTGGGCCACTTGTTACCCCCATTACTTATACTAATTCTGATGATGAAAAAGAATACTTATATCTACGAGGAAAAGGGTCTATACATATAGACCTATCTCCCTTTAGGCTCATAGGGACATAGATCTACTTACGTCTTTACCCTTGAGGGCTTAGGTTTGGAGATCCTTCGGAGGAAGTATTACCCAAAGGAGCTTTACCGTGTTCTGAAGGCTTTGGAGAGTGGGAGCCTTAAGACAACAGAGCTTCCCAGCAAGGCTGACGTAAGCCGTCAGTACATTTTCTCCATTCTGGACATCCTTTGGGCCGCAGGTCTGATCTCAAGGGGGGAGAGCGAGAGAGATAAGCGTGTTGTCAACGTCACGATAACCGATAAGGGCAAGCGCCTCTTAGCGGCCCTAGAATCCCTAAAAGAGATCTTCCAGGAAAAATAGTTCTTATTGAGAGTAAGTGATGAAGCAGGGTGTTAAGCAACGTGGACAGGGCCAAACGGGGAGTAGTGGAGGTAGGAGTTTTCCCTGCTTGTATCCACAATTTGGGCATGAAAGTTGAAAGCTCCTAATCGCTTCCTCCAGACTTGCTAGGAAACGGGATGGAGATGTTACGAAGCTTTCAACAGGCTTATTGCCTGTGATGGGGTCTAGCTTTATAGCCTTTCCTCTTTCCAGTAAACGACTCCGGTAAGCCTTCTCAAACAATTCTCCATAGTCACTCTTTAACTTCTCCTCACCCACAAATCCTTTTTTGGCCACATAATCAGCGAGTTTCAACGCGCTTCGTCCATCCCCAGTAAGGAAATAGGGTATTCTACCTCTGTAACCGGCAGGCCCTCTTTCCACAAACCCCACCTTAACAAAGTCTTTCAGTATATAATGAACTCTTGAAAGAGGTAATTCCGTCTCTTCGCTGATCGCATAAACGGTGTTTATTCCCTTCTTAATGCACTCTAAAACCCTACTCCTATCCACGTCACTCTCCCACCTTTCAAAAAAGAGGCTAACTTAGAAATAAAGCTTTTCAACCGCGTGATTATAGAAGGATTCAGAATGCTTACTGGATAGGTTCTGGAATGGTTGAGGGATACAAAAACATAGCTTTGCCTGAAGAAATGGTTGAGGCCATCCAGAAGTTCATTGATCGCCGTCGAATGCTGGGTTTCAAAACGGTTCCAGAATTTGTCAAGGACTGTGTTCGACGGCGAATAGAAGAATACTTAGAGAGGGGGTTGTGGATAGAGTGATTGGGTGGATAAACCGCTTAGGGGGGTGTTTAAGGGACAAATGGTAGA
Organism: Desulfobacterales bacterium; assembly: GCA_013375395.1. GTDB lineage: Bacteria > Desulfobacterota > Desulfobacteria > Desulfobacterales. The sequence goes on along the minus strand of JABXJW010000214.1, from coordinate 2,162 downwards.
AAAATGGCAGATTTTGAGGTATATTCGTGAAGTGGGGGCGCGTGGACGAGCGGTTAGCGCGCGAGAGATAGCGGATAGGTTCGGTCTATCCCCTAAAGCAGCATCAATGCGCCTGCTGCGATACCATAAGCAAGGACTTTTGGGGCGGAAAAAAGCTAAAGGTCTGTTCGGTGGAAAAACTGAGACGCGGCTATACTACCTCAGACCGAAGGGCGCGATCAGAGAAAGATACCTCACGCATGAGGGTCAGCCTGAGCCAGCAGCAACCGCCGCTCGTCCAAAGCCAACGCGGAAAACTGCCGCGCGGCCCATAACCGAGCCTCCTCAACACCCTCGGCTGTTCTACAGGCCAGATGGTCTAGTTAACGTGGTGTTAGGTGAGCGAACACTAGCAAGTGGGTTGCCTCTGGTGGACAAAGACGGAGGGGTTCTAAACCTGGTACGCCGAGGAAACGGCCCTTGGGAAATAGAGTACCTGGCGAACCCACAAGGCGAGCATCTTAAAAACTCGAAACCAGAGAGGGAGGAGAAAGGGCGCGAAAAATCTGTTCCACAGCCAGAAAAAGAAGTTGAGCCGCGCGTGGAAGTAAAACCAGAGAACCAGATAAAGATCGAGGGCGATCTGGCTAAGGAGATAGTCGAGGCTTTAAAACCCGCACTTAAACGCCTAACGGAGAAGAACGGAGAAGAATCTGAGCCTAGAAAAGACCTTATAGAATGGGTTGAGGACGCAGACACACGGCGAAGAGAGGCGTGCTTGATTCCTTTACCTCACGATATTGGGCTGTTGCCTAAGCCCAGGGAAGCTGCCAGCTTTACGCGTTTGTTTGATGTCCTTGGCCTTGGCGAATTTTTAGGCTTAAACACGTCTCGCAGGCGGCGTAACTGAGAGGGTGTACAACATGACTGAGAAAGAAAAGGAAAAGGTGTTGTGGCTTATTGAGCGCGCACAAAAGAAGATACCACCGCTTGTCAAGCAGATACTCCAGAGGATAATGACCTTAGAGCCGGAGATAAGGATGCAGATTCTTGACACCTGGGTTAGACACCTACACATACTCAGAGAAACCGTTGACGACTTATTGTTAGAGGACTGGGAATGAGGATAATCGAGTTCATTAACGCAGCCGAAACCATCTCGGTGAAACGGCCATTTCCCTTGAATTACCATTTCGGAGTTTTGGCTGTGAACATGAGGCGCCTGGTAGAGTTAGGATACGTGAACAGGGAGGATAACGTAGGAGAAGCGGTTAGAAAACTTCTCCTTGAGCCAAGAAAGTAGAGAGAACTGTTAGGTTGGATCAGCCCTTGCCGAGAAAGAGAAAAAATCAAAGGGTTTCTGTGAGGCTGCGATCCTGGGAGCTGGACGGCCTTGAAAAAGAGCTTATGGGAGTTCTCAAGTGTGATAGGTCGGCAGCTATTAGGTGGTGCATCAACCACTGTCTCATAGAGCTGGGAAGTATGCGGAGGGAACTGAGCTACGATGAGATTGCTGACATTTATGCCCAGGCTTATGCACGCGCGGTCTTAGGAGCCACTACAGAGAAAAGAGAAGGGGAAGAAAAAGGATAAACTCATCTAAAAAGCCGCAGATCACTCGACTGAACAGAACACGGAAGTACGTGGGCCGAGCATTTTGTCCTAAATGTGGTTACGAAGGGAAACTCCGCTTGATCGTTGACACCTGCGCGCTGGGCGCGCATACCTGGGAAACAAGATATTATGTGATAGAGCATTTCATCTACGACCCTGAAACTGAAAGAAGGAGATACGAGAAGACCTGTTTTCTAGGGCAAAAGAAACCTCCTATCGTATGACACTGTGTCAGACGGTGTCACACAAAAAACTATATTTTATGTAAGCCACCAAGGGTAAGGTGATTGTATGGGAAGAAGAGGAGCCGTTGTAATCGGGATACACCAGAAGGTTGTCAGCGCGTGCAAGGAAGCTGACCTGGCTGGCTGGGATCTCCTAAGCTGCATCGTTGACGGCATGCAGGTGGCCTACGGAAAGATCACCACATCGGAGTTCAAAGCTCGCCAGCCTAAGATAACTGTTCCGGTTGAGGCAGGGACTCCAAAGAAAGAGTAGTCAACCCCAATAGACCAACGAACTAGCGCGGCAGAAAGAGTTGAAAGAGGATGGGTATAGAAGTTATAAAA
>JABXJW010000213.1 GCA_013375395.1 Desulfobacterales bacterium | reverse complement strand
AAAGAAAACCTTTAGCCTTTCTCCTGAGGAAGCTTACGGGCATCGGAATGAAAGCCTGGAACAAAGCTTTATGCGCTCCGAACTCCCTCAGGGCTTTGACCCACAGGTCGGTCAGGTTTTGGCCCTCGGGAATCCTCAAGGCGGCCAGGTCCCGGCCAAGGTGAAGCATGCGGACGAGGAGAAGATCACCGTGGATCTAAATCACCCCCTGGCAGGTGAGACCCTGACCTTTGAAGTAGAAGTCGTTGAGATCAATGATGCGCCCAGTCCGTCCTCCTGTACGCCATCAGCCTGTAGCAGCTGCGGTACTACATGTTCGTGATTGCGTAAAGGAGCAAGGCCCTAAAGCAAGATCATGGGGTCAGAAGATCATAAGGTCAAACATAAATGTCCAATGTTGAGACCCCTATGTTTTCCCCCTCTAAACACGCCTCAGTTCGTCTGGACCAGGTTCATCTCCCAATAATGCTTCGGGTCCTTTGCCTTCTCCAAGATGAACCCGTACAAGGACTTCGCCACGCCAGGGAGGGGGGAGAATTTTACGATGTGCTGGTACACGTCGATCAGCGGAAGGTGCGACTCCATCACGTCGATCCTGCGGACCAGGCCAAACTTCACATTGGGGTCAACAAACATGGTCGTGGTCACGAGGCTGGAGACAGCGAAATTTTCGAGGAACTGGTTGAAGACGATCACGTTCTTGATCGTAAAGGTCCCAGCCTTGGTCGTGATCGCCTCCTCCCGGTTCAGCGCCATCTCCTTCACGTCGCCGATGTAGTTGTGGTCCCTCGGCCCGGCTACTTTCAACGGATAACTCCTTCCGGTCTTTGCATCGTAGGCGTGGGCCCTGAGCACGTGGCCCTTCTCGTCTACGAAGACGTGATAGGAGAGGTATCTCAGGAAACCCACGTACGGCGGTACCTTGGGCCAACTCAGCTTGATCTCGACTTGGCCCCTTTGCACGCCCACCATCTCCATCTTCATATGTTGCTTCCCGTCCATCGCCTCAAACAGGGCGTAGTCCCCGACCTTGTAGCCCGGATGCAAGTGGAACCGGTTCTCTATCGGGGCCTGCTGCATCGCATTGAGCACCAAGGTCTTGCAGCCTGTGGCCGCAAGCACAAATACCCCCAACAAGACGACGGCGCTGACACGGACGTTGAAGGTATTAAGCATGACCTCCTCCTTTCAGCCTACCCATATAGGGGATGCGGGACATTCGTTCCGAACGTGCCTATCTTGTATTGCATATGGATTATAGGGCCATCTAACCTCGCTAACATCAGCATGACACAACCATTATCATAAATGGACCAGCCGTCAAGAACGCTCGGAACGAAAGTCCCCTATCTTCCCCCCTGTTACCCGAGCATGGGAAGAGTGTGGGTGAATCGATGATGAGAACATTGTGAGCAAGAAGAATGCGAAGAATCTATGATTGAAGTTGGATATCATAACTTTTTAGCGTCTCAAAAACTTTCCGGGCATACCAGTTTTTGCGGATCTGTGCCTTGCGCTTCGCATGCCATATTCCCCAAATCTACCGCCCATGGACACTTCCTTGAAGATCTTGCATCAGACTTATTCAAAATAGTCAACAACGGCCCCGACGTTCCCTACAACACTCAATTGCTCTATCTTCGACTTTCGTGCCATCATGAACCGGCTCTAAAAGGATTGCTTGGAAACTGTAAAACCAAAGATGTCCCCAAACTTCCAAAAGTCCCCCATCAGTGACGCCGAGCGCCGTGAGTCGTTTTGTTGGGCATTGGACTGGCATTATTTCCAAATTGGTTGAATATCATTGTCCCGGAAGAAGTCTTGCGCAATCTCCTTGATTCTTCGATCACGAAAATCATAGTAGGCATGTACAACATCGCGATTATCAACTTTTTCCTTCCATCCACCTATAGAGCCCGAATATGCATTTCGAGCCCGTGTCCATAGCTCTTCATCATCAGTCCAATTTGAGTTCAGAAAGTCCCGAAGAATGTCGTGGTGTTCACCATGATCTCGGCCTGGAATCTGCAAATAGGTTTCGGGGTACGTATCAATTTTACTTCGAAGGGCCGCATTTTCCCGTGGATCAATTCCAGCACACATCTCAGCGTCATCAGCGTCTTCAAACACCCATATGACCTCGCCCGTTTCAAGATATAGGTATGCAGACTGAGAATAAGGGCCGCTGAAATCTTCATCCCGTTCAAATGCTTCAATGAACATCAATTCGTCAACTATGACTTCTCGCATTATCCCGAATTACGTCTTTTTGCATATGATAATTCTTGATCCGCTTAACGACCCTATATGAGACAGCCTGCCCCAAAATGACTCGTTAGCATACCCTAACAACGAAGAATCCCTGGAATGTCAATATTTCATGGACATCCCCAAGATTCCTTTAGCTTTCACTTTCCTCTGCTTCGGGAATTTCAATTTCAATGGTTTCCCGATCACTGGCAAACCATTTCTGAACATACAGCGTACCGATAACAGGTGGCTTACCGGGGTTAAGCTTTTCCGCGTACTTTATTGTATTCTTGGTTTCTTTTTCCTTCTCAAAGACAATCTTCATATGATCACTCCTCCGGTTCTAATTTCGCCACTAAAACGTGGACTTGGGAACGCCCTTTAGTTTTCCGGTTTCTCGCCTAAGGCTCGATAAGTTTGTAGTCGTTCTCTTGTGCTATTCTTTCTCCTCTCTTTACGGACAAACTTACCCCTGACAAGGACAGCTTTAATCGTCTTGATAATTCAGCCATGCTGATACCGAAATCTCTTACCGCCCAATAGCATAATAAACTTCTTGCCTCAACCCGTTCGCGCTCTTCACCCGGTGCCTAAATATCAGATGGCTCAAGCTGCATTAGATTACTCACCTTTGGGACAATCTTGTCAAGGACATAGCCTTCGGCAACCAACTATACCTTTAGAAACTGTAAAACTAAAGGGCGTCGCCAAACTTTCCCCCAATTAAAAAATAGCCCCAACAATAGATATGATAATTTTAGCAATGCCCGGAGAAAGGACTAGAACAACTATGAGTAGAATAATTTTAGAGTTTTCATGCCAAACACGAGTCATTCCAGTAACCTCCTTTCTTCAAATGATTACTACACCAATGTCTCCAAGCCCGAGAATCAAATTCCGAATGTCAACATTTCACCAGCGTCCCCAAGCTCCATTGGTCCCCTACACAATAAAGCCCAGGAGAGAAAGCGGTTTCTTGTTACCTCTCACCTCGGGGGAATGGGAGAGGATCAGCTTTTTCTCGATTTTGATCCCCTTAAATTGCTCTCTACCCTTGCCTTTGGCCCCTATCTCAACAACCACGGTTTCATCTTCGTGTTCTATCAGAAAGTCAGGAGTCTTGGCTCCTCGCTTGGTCTTTAAGTAATGAAACCTGTAGCCTTTCATTGATGTCATCTCCGCAAAGAAGTCTTCGCGGATGGCCCCGACACATTCGGACCAATCGCGGTAGAGAAGGCGGAATGGAAGAAACATCAAGACCTTGGGTTCTTTAAGCACATTTGTTCCTTTTGGGTAGACAGGATTTAGTATAAAGGCCTGCGCAAGAAGCTTCACGTACAACGCTGCCTTGTATTTTGTTATGCCCACATTTTTGGAAATCGATGAGAAATTGATCCCGTCAACGCCTGATTTCCCGATGAATTCCAGGGTGCTTTCGATTCTTTCAATATCATCAAATCGAAGATTGGAAACCATTGGTATGTCTCTGCGTATGACCTTTGAACATATATTGTGAAGAAGCGGCATACAATCCGGTTCTTCAAGGGAAAAAGGAAAGAGTCCGCCCCGCAAATATTCGTCAAACAGATAGTTGTATCTCATATGATCTGCCATCCACCGCCCTTCAATAATGTCATTCAGGGTAAGTTCCGGAATCTCAATATCCTTGGTAAACAGCAGGTATTCTCGGAATGAAAAAGGGTACAGGTGTCGAAGCACTATCCTGCGGGACAGATCATAAGCAGAGTCAAAAAGAGACAGGGAGACAGAGCTGGTAAATACCACCCGGAGCTTGAGAAAATCGTATATTTTTTTCAAATCTTTTGCATAGGTTTTGCAGAAATGGATTTCATCTATCAATAGAATACTTACCTTGTATTGCTCCGAAAGTGTCCTGGCCGTTTGGAAGATATCCGCCCCCGGCGACGCATCTGCCGAAAGATAAAATGAATTGGACTGGGCCAGGGCCAGTTGTTTGAGCATTACGGTTTTGCCCACACCCCGAGGGCCGACGATGCCGATAAAGTGTCTACCCATCTCCGATTGTATCCGGCTGAAAAGTTGTCGGGTCCTGGGGAAGTTTTTGCCATCCTCCTTCGCACGCTCGTTCAGTTCAAGAATTTCCGCTATATTCATTTGGGCTGTGCTCCTCGAATAATTTCATTAAGTGCTTGACAAGAGCACCCTTTTGGCAAATGATTATACAGAATGATATGCATTTTGTCAAATCGTTATTCAAAAGGTCCTGTTGTGCATTGAGTTTCCCGGTGCTTTCCATTATGTATTACCGCCAGTGTTCATGTCATGGCGCATAATCTCTCACTCTTTCATCGGATTGATGAACTATTACCATCTCTTTAATGCCTAAAGCAGGCAGCATTTTGCAGCAAAATATTACGATATCAAATGGTTGGCGTTGCTCGACCCCATCAAGAGACACTCTCAGTGGCCAGGCCCGTGCAGTTTACCCTAAACAGCTTTGAGCCGAAATTGGGTAAAAGTATAGTGGGTAAATCTTTTGTTCGAGGGGGGCGGCAGATTTCAGTTTGAGGTTCCAGGGGTCCGCTACAATGCTCAATTGCTCCATCTTCGACTTACCATCATGAACCCGCTCTAAAAGGATTACTTAGAAACTGTAAAACTAAATATGTCCCCACGTTCACGTTACGTAGGCAGGTATTTTTCAAGAGCTTCGGCTACAACTTTGTTGAGGTTCGTCCCCTTTGCTCTGGCAAATAGAGTTGCTTTTCGATGGAGTTCACTTCCAGTCCGAACATTGAAACTGCCCTTGAATGGTTTTTCAGGCTCTTTTCCTTCTTGAGCGCATAGTTCCAAATAGTCGTCTACGGCGTTTTCAAACGCCTTGCGCAGGCCCTTAACATCCCTGCCTTCATATGTGACAAGGCTACGAATGAATTCTATCTTGCCATGGAAAACACCATCTTCATCACTATAATGAACCGAACCATAGTATCCTTTGTAACTCATCATATCTTTCATAACATTCCCTCCCGTTTGAGGAATTCCAGGATATCATCGATTATATACATTTTGAGGTTTTTGTAGGGGTGAGGCTTGTGTAAAGTAATTGGCGCAGCTTTTGGATGAACAAATCGTCTTCTTGAGCCCCCTGTTTTACCAGGTTTTGCCTGTTTGTAACCAAATGCCTTCAATAATGTTGTGAGCTCGTCCCATGTAAAATCTCTTGGTCGTTGTTGTAATCTCGCTAACAATTTTGCTTTGCGGCCCATTAGTCCTTTTTTACAACACATGTACGGAAATAGCAACTAATATTAGTTGCAAACAGCACCTAATCCGCATTTTTCACGTAAGCTTGGGCGCTCTTGGAATCTCCCACATCTTCATTTTTACCGAAAACAGCCTTGAGCAGAAATCGGTAAAAGTTTAAAAACCTGTTTTTGACCCCGAAAAGGCCGTTTTAAGGCTAAAATTGGCCCAAATTATGAACACTTCTTACATAATCTCAGTCAGTTGGCGTGGTCCGACCCGACCCCGTTTCCCGTTTTGCTGACTGTCTCAAAAGCGGCTTTGGGCAACAGCCCGTACACTTTTGACAATTCCGTCAAATGTGTAGGTCTGACACCAGTGTTTCCCTGATGAAGGACACCTGGGGCATCCAGTCTGGCTGATCATGGCATAAAATGCCTATATCAGCAATAAGTTGAGCTGCCAACTAATTTACAAATGGACGTCCCCATATTACCCCCGAAATGGATGTATCTGGAAAGTTCTTTGCAGTAGGCGTCTTTTTCGACCAATATGGCCTTGTACCGGCTCTGGAATAAATGGCCGGAACGATTCCTCTTGGTGTTAAAGTAGGTGGTGTAAGCGCCATTGAT
>JABXJW010000212.1 GCA_013375395.1 Desulfobacterales bacterium | reverse complement strand
CATTGGTACGTCGCACAAGCGATCCCGCAGATTGACGCCGAGATTGCGGAAAAGGGCCATTTATGGATGGAAACTAGTTAGCAAAGCAGGGTCCTGTGATACCACTCCATTGGAGCGGGAAACTTGGCGCTAACAAGGTAACTTACGGAAAGAACTTGACAGATTTAGTGCGTGCGTGATAATGGAGGCGGTACAAACCAGGGGCGGCCAGCCCAGGAAATCCTTTTACAAAAAGAGTTGTGCGAAATAATTAAGTGGTGCTGTTTTTCGGTACTCGGCCGAAGGATAGGAGACCCAGTCCATGGGGCGCAAGAGCTTGCTAAAAGCCACGGTGAAGAAGTCTGTAAAACCCAAAGAAGGTTCTGTACGTGAGGAAGCCGGAAGGAAGAAGGCTATCTTGGATGCGGTGAAACGGCTTCCGGGGTCGGCCAAGGCCACCCTGCAAAGGCTTGGCCTTGCCCAATCAACGTATTACAAATGGTTGCAGCAGTACAAAGCAAATGGGATGGATGGTCTAAGTACAGGCAAGCCGGTTTCTGATAACGTATGGAAACGATTCCTCGAGCTTCAAAACGAGCAAGAAGAGTTGCAGGTTAAAATCAAATCGGCGGCAGAGGAGACGGAGACGATGAAAAGTCAAGAGGAGAAGGAAAAAACTAGAGAACTGCTCTTTAAACGCTTTGATGAAGGACCACCAAAGCCACCTGAAAAAGAAGCTGTGCCAAAACTGGAGCGGGCGCCCGAAACTGCCGGACCCAAGGTGGAAAAGGCGCCGCCTTCGCCTCCGACTTATACCCCACCTGAAGAGCCCGTGGGCAAGACATTGAAGTATGCAGTGTGGGCTTTTGCACTTGTCATAGCGATTCTTTTGGCAACCAGTCTTTCCAATTGGAACAAGTTCTATTTCAGGCAGAATGAGCAAATGGTCGAGCTGTGGCGGGGCAGGTTTGCCCCTATGGGGGAGTCTCTTGTCGCCAGCTTCTCGGATACTAAGATAATAGAAGATCTGCCGCAGCAGGAGTCTTACACCAAGAAGCAGGCATTTGTCGTCCTTTCCGATTATTTCATCAATCGGGCCGACGAGATCTTAAGTGCTGGAGAAACACCGGATCTGAAAACTGCAAAATCGTACCTGACCCATGCCTCCAAATATGCCCAGTCTGACTCGGAGCGGCAGGCCATCCAGATGCGCTTGAACAGCATCAATTTTCTAGTCTTGCTGGGCAAGGCGGATCTCGCCCTCAGAAAAGGGACCATGCCTGATTTTGAAGCGGCCAAGGGGTATCTGGCTGAAGCAGTTCCTTTGGCGTCAACCGACCTTCAGAAAGAGGTGCTTACCAAAAGGCTTGCCGCTATCGAGTACGCCGTGGCAACCAGCAAGATAAGCAGGGGCGAAAGACAACTTGCAGATTTGTATCGAGAAGCCGTGAATCATCATCTGAAGAAAGCAAAGGAATACGGCCCTGAGAAGGCAGAGAAGATTGATGAGGAAATTATCAAGATCGAAAAGTGGTTGGAAGAGTTTGACAGGAAACATGTTAGAAGATGATAGCTTTGGATAGAAGAAGAGTTACTGTTACAAAAAAGCATGCATAAAAGAAAGAGGGGCGGGACGAAAGTCCGCCCCTTCTTCATGGCGGAAAGGTCCCTTTTGCCACGACTACAATCCCGCGAGGCGTGACCGTGAACCTCTTTCGATCCTCTTGAGGGTCATAGCCGATCTCAGTGTTGGCTGGTATGATATTCCTCTTATCGATAATTGCCTTCATGATCCTGCAATGTCGACCAATTTCCACCTCCGACATAATCACCGATTCCCGCACGTCCGCCCAGCTCCTCACCATTACTTTGTAAGAGAGGACCGAATTCTTCACGACACCGCCGCTAATGATTGTTCCGTGTGACACAATGGAATTCAAGGCCAAGCCTATTCTGTTTGAAGTGCTGTCCCTGAAGACCGTTTTTACAGGCGGATACTGCATTTGGAATGTCCTCAGCGGCCATTTAGTTCCATACAGGTTGAACATGGGGTTCACACCCGTCAGGTCCATGTTTGCATTCCAGTAAGCATCCAGATCACCCACATCCCGCCAGTAGGAAGAATCCTGCATACATGGTTCGAGGACGCGAACACGACTTCCGTCTTCCTTGACGGTGTAGACGTAATCCTCAATCCTATTCTCTTTCTTGTAAGGAAAGGCATAAACGGAATATTTCTCTAAAGCCATAGGAATGATGTCTTTGCCAAAGTCATCCTTGTCAGAGGACTTCAACAGGTCTACCAACACTCGGGACTTAAACATATAGATCCCCATGGAGGCCAAGGCATGATCAGGATCATCTGGAATCGGCCGTGGAGAGGCAGGCTTTTCCTGAAACCCGGTGACCTTGAAGTCCTGTGCAACCTCCAGAATCCCGAACCGATAAGCCTGGAAGACAGGCACTTCAATGACAGAGACGGTGATATCTGCGTCCTTTTCTTCATGATATGATTTGAAGCGTGCATAGTCCATCTTATAGACATGATCGCCTGAAAGGATAAGCACATGTTTGGGGCTATTGCGTTCCATGAGATAGAGATTCTGGCGCACAGAATCGGCTGTACCACGATACCACTCTTCGCCGGTGCGCATCTGAGGCGGCACAATTTTCAAATAGTGACCAAGGGCATAGCTGAATATATTCCATCCTGCCTCCATGTGTTCCACCAGGGACTGTGCCTTGTATTGGGGCAAGACGATCATCTTGTAAATGTTAGAATTGATACAGTTGCTTAAAGTTATATCTATGATTCGATAGATGCCCCCAAATGGAACCGCAGGTTTGGAGCGATCTCGTGTCAAGGGATAGAGTCGTTCACCCTTTCCGCCGGCCATGACGAATGCTATGACATCGCGCATAATTATTACCCCTTTAGAACATCGATCATGGTGAATACCCGGCCCTTTACGCCCTGCTCGATCTTTTTTGCCAGATAGTGGATGGCGTCCAGCGTTCCCTTGGCATAGATTTCCCGGCCGTTGACGTTATGTGTGAACTGAAAAAAAACTGTGCCGTCTTCGGAACGGAGTGTATAGGTGTGCCATCCGTGTCCCTTCAGATACGCCTCATGGATGCCCCATTTGGTCCTCTGGACGTCCGGGTCCCGCTCCATGATAATCTGCTCTTTGGCGAAAGGGATGCCCAGACGGTTAAAGTAGCCGATCATGGCTTTGGCCGTTCCACTGGTATCGGCCTTTCCGTGCTGGTGGCTCTCCTTGATCTGGAGGCTGTACCCTTTGAAGACGTCGGGGAAGGTATCGCCAGCATATTCCATCATCGCCTGGAAGGCTACGATCTGTTTTGCCATGTTGGGGGCGATCACCGCAGCGATCCCGGATTCCCCTACGGTTTCGACCAGGAGTTTCCTGTCGCCGCCTGTGGTGCCCATGACAAAAGGAAGGCCGTTATTGCAGTAAAAGGAGGCATTATCATTGACGGCGCCAGGATGGGTATAATCCACGCAGATGAATTTCCCGGCGGCCTTTTTGATAGATTCTATTGTTTCCTGTCGTTTTGCCGGCGGGATAAGGCCGACGGTTTCGGGGCCGATTCGGGCTTCATTCGCCGTGATCTCCGGGCCGGTCATGGCATAGGGGATTAGTTTCATGCCGGCATCGCGCACGATGTGTTCGGCTGCCTTGGTGGCCATATTTCCGGGAAGACCGTTGACCATAACGTTGATCGAATGCATAGTACCTCTCCTTTTACCCCTTCCATCCCACAGGCATAATGATGAGGGGTTCATGATTCTTTCCGGCATTAATCGCCTTTGCTACATCCTTGTCGTAGAAGGCGCCGACGATGCCTGCAGTGAGGCCCAGGGCCTGGCACTGCAAGAAGATGTTTTGCCCGATATGGCCGGCTTCGATCACGGCATACCTTATACCTCGATCTCCGTATTTCATGGTGATCCGGCGGTATTCTGCGGTCACAACAAAGAGCACTGCCGCCGATGCCATCCACATCTGCCCAAAGGAGGCCGTAGCGATCCTATCTCTCTTATCTCCCTCAGCGATTTTTTCAATAAAATGATTTGCCGGATGATAGTGATACGTCCCTCCCGGCAGATCCTCGACGCTGTTTTTCCCCGTCACCGCATAAACATCTGCAGGATAGAGTGCTCCTCCGGAGGGTGCAGCCCTCTTGAAGCCGCCGTCTTCCGTAATTCCCTGGGCAGCCCACAGGATTTGTGAAAACTGCTGTGCTGTCAAGGACTTGGCCGTAAAGGACCTTACAGTCCTTCTTTGCTTGATCGCCTTTTCAACGGAGATATTCCCATCAAGAATGGGTGGTGACAATTTCATGGGTTTGTCCTCTTTAAGGGATTTGCGTTTTTTGGCGAAGGCAAGCCTTGTCCGAAAAGGGCCAAAGGTGGAAAAACAGAGCCCTAATATCCCTCCGACGCGACACGCCTGCCGCCTGGTCAGGGCGGCATTTTTCTCAAGAATTTCCAACAGGCTGGAATAGGCCATTTCAATTCACCCCTATTGGCCCCAGAGGTCCAGTACAAACTTTCTGCTGATCTCAAGATACTGAAACAAGACACTGCGATCATCACAAAACACCTCCAGGGTGATGGTCCCGTCATATCCAATAGACTTTAGAGCGGATACAGCCTTCCTCCAGTCCACGCTTCCCACCCCCAAGGGCATATGATGATCATCGGTGGATCGATTATCTGAAAAATGAACGTGCATAACGTGGCTGCCCAAATCCTTGCAAAAAGCCTCCGCATCATCATCTCCCAGGTTTGCATGGCCAACATCGAGATGCACCCCGAGTCCCGGAATCTCTTCCAACAACGTCCTGTAAGTTGAAACAGAGTCAAATGGGGTCTTGAAATTTTCAAGAGCAAGGCTAAGGCCGAAAGAGTCGGCCATCTTGACTATGGGGTTCAACGCCTCAAGATGTAGCTTTAGCAGATCTTGCTTCATGGCAGGGGGCCTGGAGTAGGAGGGATGGATATTCATTACCTTCGCACCCAGGGCTGAAAAAATCTTCGCACACCGTTTCAGTTCAGTAAAACATGCCTCCCGGATTCCTTTGATCGGATAGGCATAAGGGAGACAGGGGTCCGTATGCCCCACAAGCGCAAGATCATATTCTTCAAGGAGCGTTCGCACCCTTTTCACGTCCAGATCCAGTGCATTGGGACCTTCTACAGTAAGATCCACAAAATCGTAGTGAGCTTTTCCAAATGCGATGATCTCATCGTAGACAGAAGCCGAGGGATCATTCATGAGTCCGATTTTCATTCATTCATATCTCCTTTGGCAGTGCCATTAAATATTGTTCATCCATTAATCTAAATGTGTGATCGTCCAATTTCCGCTTAGACCGGACAAAGAGCCAAGGCGAGACTGTATGGCGGGTTCGTGGCCTCATCGCAGGATCTTATCGAGTGGGAGAAGATTTTTCACCTTCTAAGGAAATACGAATGCTGTCCAGAATTCCGTTAATGAATGCGCCGGAGTCCTCTGTTCCAAACTTCTTCCCTATATCTATTGCTTCATTGATGGAGACTTTTGGCGGAATATCGTCGCAGTAAAGGATCTCATAAACGGCCACCCTCATAACATTGCGATCCACCCCGCACATACGGCTAACCTTCCAGTTGTTCGAAAAACCCTCAATTAAACGATCAATCTCATCCTGAGATTCTTTAACGCCCCCTACCAGTCGAAGAAAGAAAGGTTTCGCCCTTTTGGGCATCCTGAAATTTCTGCAAAACAACTCAACAGCTTCGCTTGAGTCATCATCATTTATCTCCATCTGAAAAAGAACCTGCATGGCAAGCTCTCTTGAGCGTCGCCGATTTCCCATCACGCCTCGAAATTTCTGAAACTCTTCAAAGTAAGACGGCCACGCGTGAAGCCCGTAATTTTACTATTTTCAAGGAAAATTAGCGCAGACAATGCCGGCGCCTGGAGTCTCTGTGATTCCATTGCCCTGATGGACGAAAATTTCAGGCAACCGGTGTTTCTCCCTCCCCCCGGAGGGAGAGGATAAGAGGAGGGGGAAGAATAGTTTAATTTAACGTCTCGGAATTTCTACAACCTATTGAAAGTATAGCTATATATTGGCCGTCTTGGACGCTCTATCAGGG
>JABXJW010000211.1 GCA_013375395.1 Desulfobacterales bacterium | reverse complement strand
AGGATTGCGCCTGGCGGCTTGAAAAGAGGTGCGCGCCTTGAATTTGGAGCTTTTTACTTTGCCGTCTAATTTGGACTATTTACGATACCATCAGTTCTTCGATGACATCCGTTACAACACCTGCGGGCACTTCGCCGGTCACAAATGGAGCCCCAATTTTTTTGACCAGTACAAAGTGAAGCCGTCCTTCCACGGCCTTTTTGTCACGAGCCATAAAGGCGAGGATCTTTTCCGTATCAAAGTCTGCCGGAATCGTGCCGGGCAACCCGTAGTCCCTTATCAAATTGACGATTCTTTCACAAGTGGCCCCGTCCAATTGGGCGAGTTCGTGCGACATTTTGGCGGCGCCTACCATGCCTATGGCCACGGCCTCACCGTGGGAAAGCCTGTAGCCGGAGGCCGCCTCCAGGGCATGTCCCAGAGTGTGGCCAAAGTTCAGAATCCGTCTTAAGTCCCCCTCTCGTTCGTCGGCTTCCACCACATCAGCCTTTATCTTGCAGGAACGCTTTACAAGGGTCTTCATCAAATCAGGCTTTCGTTTCTTAATGGCTGCCTGTTCCTGTTCCAAGAGTTCGAACATGTCTTCATCGCTGATAATGCAGTACTTTATGATCTCGGCAAGGCCGTTCTTGAAATCTCCGTCTGTGAGCGTCTCCAAGAATGACAGATCTGCAAATACGGCTTTTGGCTGATAGAATGTGCCCAGAAGATTCTTGCCTTCTGGAAGATCCACGCCGGTCTTGCCGCCCACGCTGCTGTCCACCTGGGCAAGCAGGGTGGTGGGGATCTGGACATAAGGGATGGATCGCATATAGATGGAAGCGATAAAGCCGGTGATATCGCCCACCACGCCGCCTCCCAGGGCGATGAGAAGCGACTTGCGGCTCACGTTCAAGTCGATCAGCTTTCCAACCACATCCAGGACTGTGGCAACCGATTTTGACGACTCCCCTGCTGGTATTTCAATGATATCGACAGGAACAGCGGTTTCAGCCAAGCTTTCCCTGACTGTTCTTCCGTAAAGGGGGTTTACGTCCGAGTCGGTAACGATGGTGCACCGATCCGCGTCATGCCGCATCCTGATATGAGAGCCAAGGCTGTTTATGATTCCATGGCCGACGAAGATATCATATGAGTCCTTACGGGACTTTTGCAGCTTAACTCTGATGCAATCCATGTTTTTGTCCATACCCCTTTCTGACGATCTTTGCAATCGATTCGATCTCCTCCATGAGTTTATAGAGCTTTTCAGGCTTAAGCGACTGGCTTCCGTCACAGAGGGCATGATCCGGGTCCGGGTGCATTTCTATGAGCAAACCGTCTGCCCCGACCGCCACGGCCGCCTTGGCCAATGGGCGCACAAATTGCCATTGGCCGGTGGCGTGGCTCGGGTCGACAATCACAGGCAGATGGGTTTTTTCCTTCAAGACCGGCACTGCGCTGATATCCAGCGTGTTGCGGGTGGCTGTTTCAAAGGTGCGAATACCCCGTTCACAGAGCATGACCTGGTGATTTCCGGAGGCCATAATGTATTCGGCGGACATGAGCAGCTCTTCAAGGGTGGTCATCATCCCCCTTTTCAAAAGCACGGGTTTCCTGGAAAGGCCCACTTGCTTCAAGAGTGCAAAATTCTGTACGTTTCTGGCGCCTACCTGAAGCACGTCCGCGTAGTTTTCAACAAGTTCGACCTCTGAGCCGCGCATGACCTCTGTGACTATTGGCAGCCCGGTCTTTTCCCTGGCACGCGCCAGAATCCTTAATCCCTCTTCACCCAAGCCCTGGAAACTGTACGGGGAGGTCCTCGGTTTAAATGCGCCCCCTCTCAGCATGGATGCCCCGGCTTTTTTTGCCGCATAGGCGGCCTCCATGAGCTGCTCCTCACTTTCTACTGCGCAGGGGCCGGCTATGACCACACACTTCGGCCCGCCGATTTCAACTTCGCCCACCTTGATTACGGTGTCATCTTCCCTGCTTTCACGGCTTGCAAGCTTGTAGGGCTGCAAGATCAGCATCACCTTCTCAACGCCACGCATGGTTTCCACTGCCTTCAACTTTATCTTTCCACGCTCGTCTCCAATGGCGCCGATAATGGTCCTTTCCACCCCCTTGGAAACATTTGCCTTATAGCCCGACGATTCTATCCAGGCGACAACGTCGTCAAGCTGCCCTTGCTCAGCATTCTTCTTCATAACTATAATCATCTTAAAGCCTCCTTGACGGCTTCGTAAAAAGTCCAACTTCTGCGTTGCGCTGCATCCCCTGCCCTGTTAAATTCTCGCTATGCGAGACGGCGGAGCCGATTTAACAGGGTAAATCACTGCGGCGTACCATAAGTACGCCTCATTCCTCAGGATTGCGCCTAGCGGCTTGAAAAGAGGTGCGCGCCTTGAATTTGGTCCGCCTTCGGCGGATTACTTTGCCGTCTAATTTGCACTTTCTACGAGACCATACTCCTTGGTCCTAAAAAGTAAAAAGGGCCGCGGTGTTTTTGGCTCCGCGGCCCTCTATTCACAAAACAAAAAAGCCGCGGCCAGGCTCTCCGGCCTGCACGCGGCTGAAAGTTTGTTTTCGGATTAGCTATTGATTGCGCATCCTCCTTCCAGGCCTTGGGCAGACCGGCCCAAAATAGCAATAGTAGTAATAATAAAATATGCCCGTATCCGCGTACTTTTTAGGTTTCATGTTGAGTTTCATGCTTTTCTCACCGTGAAAATTATGTCATATAAATGACACGCTTCAAAGACAATGTCAAGGGAAAAACAAGCCGTTTAAATTCAAGCAGTTTGAAAACATGGCCGGAAATTTTTGCCCTCCGGGGGCAGGCCTCTCCGAGCTGTAGGCCGTAAAAAACACGAACTTCACAACTAAGCGCCCAAATTTGACAGCCCCGTGACTTTGTGCGAAAATCCTTTTTCGGATAAGGGCCTGTCCTTGTTCACCCTCAGAACTGAATACAAGTTGTGAACCTTTCGACATTTCCCAACGCCCAGGATGCTCGGCTTGGGAGGATTCCGGACATGGACCTATTGAAGATTGTGATCATTGAAGACGAAGAAGCGCACTTTCAGCTCATGAAACGGGCCATCGATAAAGACTTCCCGCTCGCCTCAGTGTATCACTTCAAAGAAGCCGCCCCTTGCCTTGAAAGTCTCGACGAGGTCAGCCCCGACGTCATTGTCACCGATTACCTCCTGCCCGGCATGAACGGCATTGAGTTCTTGGAAGCTTTAAACCAACGGAGAAAAGAGACCCCGGTCATCATGATCACCGGCCAGGGCGACGAGGGTATCGCTGTGAAGGCCATGAAACTGGGCGCCTGGGATTATCTGGTGAAGTCGGCCGGTTTCTTCACCCTGCTGCCCAGTGTCATCGGCAAGGTGGTTCGCGAACAGAAACTAAAGGAGTCGCTGCAGAGATCGGAGAAGAGGTTCAGAGAGTTTTTTCAACGATCGCCCATCGGCATTCAACTTTACGACAGCAATGGCCAGCTAATCGTCGTCAATCAATCTTGCTTGGACATGTTCGGTGTATCGGACGTTGGTCATTTGAAAGGCTTCAATCTCTTTGATGATCCCAATGTTTCACCTGAGGCGAAGTCAAAACTGCTTAAGGGTGAAACGGTAAGATACGAAGCCTTCTTTGATTTTGAGAAGGCAAAGAAGGTTCAATTGTACAAAACAACTAAATCCGGCAATGTTTATCTTGATGTGTTGATTACTCCTGTGGGTCACGGAGCAGGTCATCTCGTAAGTGAGTATCTGGTTCAGATTCAAGATATCACCGAGCGAAAGCGGGCCGAGGAGGCGCTGCGAAAAGCACACGACGATCTGGAAAGACGGGTTGAAGATCGCACAGCGGAACTGGCTAAGGCGAACGAGGAGCTCAAGCTGGAAATAGAAGAGCGAAAGTGGGCCGAGGAGGCCTTACTGGAGAGCGAAAAAAAGTACAGTACGCTGGTTGAAAACTCCCTGACAGGCATCTACATCGACCAGGACGAAAAAATCGTGTTTGCCAACAACAGATTTGCCGAGATTTTTGGGTTCACGAAAGAAGAGTTGATTGGTATTGAGAGTTGGAGGCTGGTCCATCCCGAAGACAGGCCGTTGACCAGACACCTGATGGCAAGGAGGCTAATGGGAGAAGACGCACCATCGGAATACGAGGTCAGAGGCCTGACAAAGGACGGGGAATCCATGTGGATTGTAAAGAGAAACACGCGCATAGAGTACCAGGGAAAGCCTGCCATATTGGGTAACGTTGTGAATATCACAGAACAAAAGTGGGCAGAGGAGGAACTCAACAGGGCAGATGAGGAGCTTAGGGACTTTGTCCACATTGTGTCCCATGACCTGAAAACCCCTATCATTGCCATACAGGGATTTTCCTCTCGGCTGCGCAAAAAGTATCGGGAAAAATTGGGGGATAAGGGACTGGGCTACCTTGAACATATCAGGGCCAATGCCCGACGGATGGAGATGTTGGTTTCCAACCTCGTCACCTTGTTAAGGATTGGCCGGGTAGTGCCTACCGTCAAGGATGTTTCTTTCCTTGAGATAGCAAGAAGCGTGAGCTTGGGCCTCGAACACAGACTGAAAGACAGCGGGATAGAGCTCATTGTGGCGCAGAACCTTCCTACCGTCTGCTGTGATCGAGAAAGCATCTATCAGGTTTTTGAGAACCTGCTCGTCAATGCCGTCAAATTTACGAAGGGTGTTAGCGGCCCCAAGATCGAGGTCGGATACGAAGACAGAGTTGACTTTCATCAGTTTCATGTGAGAGATAATGGTATCGGGATTGACCCGAAATATCACCGGAGAGTATTTGAGATGTTCCAGCGGGTAGAAGAAACACAAGATCTGGAAGGAACAGGTCTGGGGCTGGCAATTGTTGAGCGGATTGTCGGCAATCAAGGTGGAAGGGTCTGGGTGGAATCCGAGAAAGGAAAGGGTGCAACCTTTTATTTCACCTTGCCTAAGGCCCCTCAATACAAAATCCCCATATAGCTTGCGTGCCCTCTTCTCGTAATTGTCAAAGCTTCCCAGAATCCGGTCAACGGTCAAGAACTTCATTTGCATCCCCGGCTATTTGAACAAATAAGCTCTAATCGTTTGGAATTATAAGAATTATCTGCCCGGCATCTGCGGCATGGTTCCTGCATGCGACAAAAAGGATGTAAGGCCTGTTTTGGCGAGGCAATCGAACTGTATACGAACAACGATTATACGTTCCATAGCCTTGGTCGCCGGCACTGCATTGGCTCCGTATTTTTCAAACCATTGCTCAAGTGTTTTCATACGGCAATGGATTAGTACGAGGACGAAAATATGAAAGACGAAAACAAGACAAAAAGAGAGCTTATTGACGAACTGTTGAAGACGAGACAGCAATTAATGCAATACAGTGATGTACTTAACTCAATACCGGATATTGTTTACAAGATAGATCCCGATGGGCATTTTCTCTATATAAATAATTCAGTCATGAATTTAGGCTATTCACCCGAGGAATTGATGGGGCAACATTTTAGTAAAATAATTCATCCTGCTGATGTCCCCTCTGTGAGCCGTTCCATTGTCTTGCAGAAATACAAGGGCAAGGTAACCGGAGATGAGAACTCGCCAAAACTTTTTGATGAGAGAAGAACAGGAAAAAGAGTAACAAGAGACCTTCCCATTCGATTAATACTAAGAGACAGGAAAAGGCAAGAAGATTCGCAGCGCATTGGAGATTCAAAAGCAACGTATGGAGAAGTAACGGCAGGCGGACAATACGATGAGAGTCTGAGTGGGAAGGATAAGACTTTTCTTGGAACCGTGGGCACTATCCGAGACATTGAAAGGCGGAAGCGAGTTGATGGTGCGACAACTGTTGATTATGGTGAAATAGCCTATGGAGAAATATCTTCATCCGGGCAATATGATGTTGCGGTAAACAGGACTGACAAGAAACAGAGTGGAACAGTGGGAACCATAAGGGACATCACTAAACGCAAACGACTTGAAGAGCAAAAAGCAAGACTTGAAGAGCAATTACACCATGCACGGAAAATGGAAGCTATCGGGCAACTTGCAGGCGGAATCGCCCATGACTTCAACAACCTGCTCATGGGTATGCAGGGAAATGTCTCCTTGATGCTTATGGAGATGGATTC
>JABXJW010000210.1 GCA_013375395.1 Desulfobacterales bacterium | reverse complement strand
GAGGTTTCATCAAGTACTTGCTCGCCTACCTGTCTGCGTGCGACGCACAGGCAGGCGAGCAAGGTCAACGAAAAAAAGATAACCCTGAACGGCTCACCCTGTTAAATAGGGCTCCCTTCGGGACACGAAGTGTGTGTTTACAAGCCGTCAGGCGCAACCTTGCGCCAAATTTAACAGGGTGAACCCTGAACCTGTGAACGGCTACGGCAATTTGAAAGACGGTTCCGTTTGGAATGTTTCACGTGAAACATTCTGCGTCGCCATCCTATTCTTTATCCCGCATGTTTAAGGCCCGCCTTTTTAGAATGTCGTAATAGGTCAGTACCCGCTGGACGTGAAAGACAGGCTCTGTGCCCCGGCAGTAACCATATTTACTCCTTTTGTAGTACTTGCTTTGGCACAACAATGGGAGGGTCTTTTCCAGAGAAGCCCACTTGTTGGGATCAAGTTGCATTTTAGATGCGATCCTCCGTGCGTCAAAGATATGCCCCGTTCCAACGTTATAGGCGGCAAGAGCAACAAGGCCCCTGTCCGAATCCGGGGCGCCATCATACAAGTCGTAAAGCACCCTTAAGTATCGCGCACCCCCCATGATGCTTTGGTTGGGGTCGAGGCGATTCTTGACCCCCATTTCCTTGGCGGTCGGCCGGGTGAGCTGCATAAGCCCCCTCACCCCGGAAAAGCTTTTTGCCCAAGGGTCGAATTGAGATTCCTGATATAGGAGGGCCGTTATCAGGCGCCAGTCAAATCCGTATGTCTCGGCGGCCTTGATGATCGTCTTCTTGTATCTCGGAAGGTGCGTTTTAATCCTTTTTTGAAATCTTTTGATATCCAGATGGTCAAATCGTTCCACATAGGCATAGTAGCGGTTGTATATGTCCTTGAAGGTGCCGTCTTGTTCGATGACGGTAAAGAACTCATTGATCTTATCCAGGAGGGCCTTTTCCGCCTTTTTCACGGCCCACCCTAATGACTTGGGTTCGTCCACGGGAAAAGCGATACGCATGTCCGGGTAGTAACGCCTATTCAACAGGGCCACATTAGAATTTGCTATGGTTATTTCGATCTTGCCCCGCGCCACGGCCCCTATTAATTCTTCTGTGGAGATATCGTCGTGTTCCCTGACAGTTATATTGAAGCCCTGTCGATTCAATTCACGCAGTCTTTCCTCTTGCGGGGTCCCCCCGCACGCATCAATGGTTTCTCCTTCCAAGTCATCAATATTTTTGATGTCCGTATTATTTTTGTGGATGATTACTACTTGCTGCACGGGGAGGTATCCCCTTGAAAAATCCGCCGCCTTTAGCCTTGAAGGGGTTTTGGCAATGCTTGCAGCAACAAAATCTCCTGCTCCATCGTACAGCAAAGGGATCAATCCATCTGATGACTTCGACACCTTCACTTTCAGTGCAACCCCAAGAAAATCGGCAAATGCCTTGGCCAGATCGTATTCAAAACCCATCTCCTGATCCCTGTATGTATAGTAGCAGTGGGCGTTATTGCGAGTAACAACTGTAATGGTCCGTGCCTCCTGGATTCTTTCCAGCGCCCCATTCTCACCACAGGCGCCCAGAAACAATGAACCTGCGAGCAAGAGGGAAGAGAGCCTTTTGCGGGCAACGAGAGGAGTTTTTTTGGCGTTCATGGGTTGCCTTTTGGGATTCATCTGATACAAGATTGATGGTCTCGTAAAAAGTCCGAATTAGACGGCAAAGTAATCCGCCGAAGGCGGACCAAATTCAAGGCGCGCATCCCTTTATAAGCCGTCAGGCGCAATCCTGGGCACTGCGGCGTACTTACGGTACGCCGCAGTGATTTACCCTGTTAAATCGGCTCCGCCGTGTCTCATAGCGAGAATTTGACGGGGCAGGGGATGCAGCGCAACGCAGAAGTTGGACTTTTTACCGAGCCGTCAAGATTATGCCTCTAACTTCACCGTCACGTGATACTGCTGTTTGTCCCGCTGTATGAGCAGAACAGCGGATTGCCTTTGCCGGTACTTGATCACCGCCTTCTTGAAGTCAGCAAGGGTCCTTATCACGACTTCATCGATTTTGCGGATAACGTCGCCAGAGCGGGCACCTACGCGATCAAGATAGGAGCCGGGACGAAGCTCGGTCACCATCACGCCGTTTCGCGCTGCTATGCTAAACCTGAGGCGCAAGGCTGCTGAGACCTCCCGCACTCGCACGCCAAGAGACTTATAGGCCAATTCGTCGGCCAACTCTTCGGGGAACGTACGGGAACGAATCTGCATGAGGCTGGTCTTGCCATCCCTCCACACCGTGAGGGGGATGATTTTTCCGGCGCCAAAATTTTTGATAATGGCATGGTACACCTTCTTTGAGGTTACACGCCGTTTTCCTATGGCTGTGACAACATCACCCTTTTGCAGGCCGGCCTTTTGAGCCGGACTATTGGCCGACACATCGGATATCAGCACGCCATGTCCTTCCGGAGTCCTAAAATAGCGGGCAAGCTTCTGGTTAAGATCCTGGACAAACAAACCAAGCCAGGGAATGTGCACCTCGCCATACTTGATAAGGTCATCCATGACCCGCCTGGCCTTATTGACCGGTATTGCAAAGCCGATTCCCTGTGCCTTTGAATAAATAGCCGTATTGATGCCGATGAAGTCGCCCTTGATGTTCAGCAGCGGCCCCCCGCTGTTGCCCGGATTAATGGAAGCATCCGTCTGGATGAAATCTCGATATACGCGGTCATCGGTCTGAACGGAGCGGTTCGTGGCGCTGATAACGCCGGTGGTTACCGTGTGAGAAAACCCGAATGGATTACCGATAGCAATCACGCTCTCTCCGATCATCAGGTCATTGGAATTGCCCATCTCAATGGCAGGCAACGGCTTCTTGGATTTTATTTTCAGTACCGCCAAGTCAAAATCAGGGGCTGCTCCTACAAGCTCAGCCTCAAACTCTCGCTCATCATTTAGCACAACCTTTATCTTAGTACTTCTTGCAATCACGTGTTCATTGGTCAGGATATAGCCCCGATTTCCGTCAATGATTACCCCGGAGCCAAGGCTTGTACCCTTGTACTGCCGGCGGTACCGCGGCTCAAAGAAGTCCTTGAAAAAGGACTCGAAGAAGGGGTCAAGGCCAAAGTTAAAGAATGGGTTGGAACGTTGTGCCACCTCATATTCGCTGCTGATATTAACCACCGCAGCGCCGACCTTCCTGACCGCCCTGACAACGGCATTCTCCCGCAAATCAGGGGCGCACCAACAATCCCCTGCCATAAGGAGGACCGTGCCCAGTATCACCAGGCAGAGGGCTATGAGATTTGATCTGCCACGTGCAGAACGAGCCATTGAAACAAACCCCTTCTTTCTAGCTATCATTGCCGTCTATTGACAAACATATGAGTGATCGGCTATCAAAGCTCTCCAAGTGTCTGATAGCGTAGTGATCCCTCTTCCGGCAGGAACAACGGACTACGGACACTGCAAAGCAACAGGTAATGTTAGAATATAAATATATAACAAGGAAACCATGAGCCGTCAATCCTTTGAGGAGATATTGCCCCTGGTGCGGCGTCCAAGCCACTACCTGGGGTCGGAGATCAATGCGGTGCGAAAAGACCCGCAGCGTATGCGTCTCCGCTTTGCCCTGGCCTTTCCCGATCTTTACGAGGTGGGGATGTGCCACGTGGGTATTCAGATACTCTACGATGTGCTGAACGCAAGGGAAGACATTGCGGCAGAGAGGATCTTTGCTCCGGGCGTTGAGCTTGAAGCAGAAATGCGGGCCGGCAATATCCAGTTCTGCTCCCTTGAGACCCGCTCGCCCATTTCAGGATTTGATATTGTTGGGTTCAGTCTGCCTTACGAACTCACTTTTACTAATATTTTGGCCATGTTAAACCTGTCCAGAATACCGCTTTATGCCCGAGACCGCAACAACTCACACCCCTTTGTCATAGCCGGCGGCCCGTGTGCGTTTAATCCGGAGCCCCTGGCCGATTTTTTCGATGCTATCGTCATAGGCGATGGTGAGGAGGTGGTCCTTGAGCTGGCAGACGCCTGGCTCGAATGGAAGGAAGCGGGGGCAGACCGGCAAAGCCTCCTTAAACGGTGGTCCGGGCTTGAGGGCGTCTACGTTCCTTCTTTCTTTGAAGCGCATACGGATGCCAAAGGGCTTCAGGTGCTCACGCCCCTGTTTTCCGGATACACCCATGTGCGAAAGGCACTGGTTACCGACATCAATCGTGTTCCTTATCCGGATCATCCCGTGATCCCCTTTGGCGCGCCGATCCACGACCGCCTGAGTCTTGAGATCTGCCGGGGCTGCACGAGAGGCTGCCGGTTCTGCCAGGCCGGCATGATCTATCGTCCTGTGAGGGAACGCGCCCCGGAGACTGTCCTTTCCCTGGCAGAGCGAGCATTGGCCAATACCGGATACGAGGATATCTCCCTGCTGTCCCTGAGCACGGGTGACTATGGTGCGATCCAGCCCCTGATGGAACGCCTTATGGGCCGATGCGCGCCGGAGAAGATCGCAGTCTCACTTCCCTCCCTTAGAGTCGGCAGCCTTACTGAGTCGCTTATGGCCCAGATCAAGCGAGTCAGAAAGACAGGGTTCACCGTGGCTCCAGAGGCCGGGAGCCGGCGACTCCGTGAGGTTATCAACAAGAATATCACGGAAGAGGCGTTGGAAGAGACCGTACGGAGTGCCTTTGGGTTGGGATGGCGGGTCATCAAACTCTATTTCATGATCGGACTTCCTACAGAAACTGATGCCGACCTGGATGCCATTGTAAGGCTGGTGAGGCGGCTTCAAAGGCTTGGTGGCCGCGGCGGGCGCAATAAGAATATTACAGTGAGTGTTTCAACCTTCATCCCAAAGGCCCACACCCCGTTCCAGTGGCGCCCTCAGATCCCGGTAGCGGAAAGCAGAGACAATATTCATATGCTTCGAGGCAAGCTTAAGGGCAGGGGCATTCGCTTCAAGTGGCAAGGCCCTGAAATGAGCTTCCTTGAGGGACTCTTTGCCAGGGGTGACAGGCGATTGAGCCGGCTGTTGGTCAAGGCATATGAGATGGGCTGCCGTTTTGACGGCTGGAGCGAGCAGTTTGAATACAAACGATGGCTGGAGGCTATTGATTCCTGCGGCGTCGATGCTCCGTTTTACACGACCCGGGCCAGGGACATCTCAGAGCCGCTTGCCTGGGATCATATTGACTGCGGGGTTTCCAAAGAGTACCTGGGGCTGGAGTGGGAAAGGGCGCTGGCCGGCAGCCATACCCCGGATTGCCGGGGTGGTGAGTGCAACCTGTGCGGTGTTTGCGATCTTGAAACAGTGAAGCCGGTGACCTTTGGTGCACAAGCTGCTGTAACGGTTCTTCGCCAACCTCGCGAGGCCCCGGAAAAACCCATGTTCAAGAGGCTTCGGGTTTCCTATGCCAAGCTCGGTTCGGCCAAGCATTTTGGACACCTTGAGCTCGTCAAGATCTTCATACGGGCCTTCAGGCGGGCTCGCATCCCCTTGCGATTTTCAGAGGGGTTTCACCCTTCGCCCAAGGTTTCCTTTGAATCTGCGCTTCCTGTCGGCATCGAGAGCACACAAGAGCACCTGGTGTGCGAGGCGCCGGTCTACGTAAAACCGGCATCACTTGTTGAGCGAGTCAACCGGCAACTGCCGGACGGCCTCACGATCACGGCATGCACTGCGGTCCTTGTCGGTCGGGTAGCAAAAAGCCCTGAGAGATTTGACTACACAGTCGCACTGAAAGATGCCACTTTTTCTGAAGCGAAACTGAATGACTTCGCCAAGAGCCCCACATCGATTCTGACAAAGACAAATCGAAAAGGCCGCACGAAAACAATCGATCTGAAGCAAGCGGTTGCAAACCTGCACCTTAGCTCTCCCAGGACAGCCCGGATGACCCTGGACATCTCCTCCGGGCATCATGTCAGAGTTACAGACGTGCTTGCTCACATCTTCGGCCTGTCGGAAAGAACTCTAAAACTTGCAACCATTGTCAAAGGGCCGGAGGATTCTGCATAAGACTATCCTAGCGAAGCTTCGCGATGCTGGATGCTTCCTGCCCGCCATTGCCACCCATGCCGCTATTGAAGCTGTTCGCTGTGGCTAGCAGGCGGGTGGCAGGTGGGGATGCCAGATAGTTTCCATCCAGAAATGGCCCTTTTCTCCGCCTCAGGCGGATCAATCTGCGGAATTGCTTGTGCGACGTACCAATGTACGCCTCCG
>JABXJW010000209.1 GCA_013375395.1 Desulfobacterales bacterium | reverse complement strand
TCGAATTGACTTTCGGCTTTGAGGCACATATCCCGGAAGCGCAGACTCTCACCTCTGCCATGCCGGTTTGTCCTTCAGGTTTTAAATTGGGGACGCTGGTAAAAAAGTAAAAAAAGGTTATTCGATTAACTCTAGCCCATTTCACGGGCAATGACTTCTCCCCTTTCGACCGAGAACCCTACACCAGGAGGGCTCATTTATGAATATCTTTCGACACTCTGTCCCCCTAATCATGATGTAATTCAAGACACCAGGCGCCTGCCCGCCACCTGCCCGCCATTGGCACGCATGCCAGCGTTTGGGCTGTATGCAGTGCCAGGCGATGGCAGGCGGGTCGCGAGGCTCAGGCGATGCGGGCGGGCGTCAAGGCGGGCTTATCTTGGCATGGGGTCTATTTCCCATTTTTTCTTTGTCAACTTATTTTCTTACCAGCGTCCCCATTCTTCAGCGTCCCCATTCTTCACACGTTGAGAACGTCCCTAATAGTCGCTAATCATTTCAACGCGCTCCGATGTTTGGGGATGAGTGGAAATATAGCTCATAACAGAACTATTTGGGCTCTTGCTGCCCAACCGCTTCAAAAAATGGGCAAAGTGCTTCGTGGGTATTTCAGCGCGCCTCAAATACTCAATAGCGTAACAGTCAGCTTCCCTCTCAAAATCACGAGAAAACTTCAGTTTTAAAAATAGCCCTGGAATGCCTGCCGACAAGGAGGATATATCTCCTGTCACACTTACTATGACCAATGCTGCTATGGAGTTTTGCAGTAACGTCCTTAATGAATGTCTGTTTTCTATATGCCCTACCTCATGGGCCAAGACCCCGGTCAGTTCTTCATCGTTTGCCGCAAGCTTTACCATCTCATCTGTTATAACAATAATGCCGGAAGGTAGCGCAACGGCGTTGGCGCCAACCTTATCACTTTTTCTGAATTCCAGACCATATTCATAGGTGCTATCTATTTCTGTAACGATTCCTTCAAAAACTCCCATGACTCCATCCCTTGTTTCTTTATTAAGCTCTGATGGGGAAAACAATACGTCGTCCAGAGTGGAGAGTGCGCTTTCCCCGAGCGGCCGGAGTGTAGATTGATGAAGAGAAAAGGCCACGTACTCGGCAAGGGTTGGTATAGCATATGTAATGGTGATAATTGAAATAACGATTGTTACGGCCAGGGCCAACAATACGTACTTTAACTTGCTTTCAAGCTTATGTACAAAAAGCGCTGCTCTATCTTTTCCGGCAGTCTTTAATATGTGATCAATCTTATCATTTTCTCTGCTTTCACACTTCGAACCGTCTGCAAAGCTGATGAACCGTGCAGAATTTCCTATCCTTTTCGAAATGGTCGCATCATCCAGATCGTATGAGACATCAACATGCTCACCTGAGACATAAAACCTTCCGCCCATAAACCGGACAAGCACATCTGTCTTGGCAGATCTTTTTCCGTCAAAATAGGATGCTCGAAACGTTGTCATAGTCCTATATCGATATCAAAAAGATCGCTGATCTCGTCGCCAAATGCGCTCATCTCTTCCTGTTTAATGTTGAGAAACTCTTCCAGGCCAATGCCCGGTATGACCTCTAAGTTCTCAAGTCTATACTTCAACAGCCTGGTTTTTGCCCACGGGATGAACAGCCCGAAAGAAAGAGCTGTGGCAATTATATTGGTCGCATAAATAAAGATCATTGGCGGCAAGAATAGTGAACTGTTGAAGCGATGAGTATTTATTGCCGTATTGCTCAGGATATAGTTTGTTTGGTATGTCCGGATATACACAAATATTAAAAAGTAGAGCGCCAAAATAAGGAAGGGAACCACTGCACCTGTCGAAGGATTTGCAAAAACATCTTTTGCTATCGCAGCCGCAACAAGGGGGGCAAGAAAAAACGCAAATACCATCACATATATTCTATAAAAACCGTTTGCATCGCCGTTGAACTTAAAAGGTGTCGTCCCAAAGCAACTATGCTCTACCACATGTTTTTTCATTCTATATATCACATATGGATATGCAAGGCCGAAAGTCAAAGGAATCAGTAGGGACACAAGGGTAATGTTGACGAAAGTTTTGGAATAGGTAGCGTTAAAATTAAACCGTATGTTCTTGTAGCTGGAGTTGACTGCGTTAAACTTCAATCCTTTGTTTATGACCCACGGAAAGAGGAAGGCAAGCAGGAGAATGAAAGCCATACCCAGGGGAGGGAAAAATCTGACACCAACTTGATAGGCCATGAGAAACAGGACAGCCAAAATCCTGCCTTTCAAAATCTTCGTGGGTTTTGCCAGGTATTCAAAGTAAACTCCATCCAAAGACGTGTTTCCGTAAATATACTGCTTTCTTCTAACCTTTGCCCATGCTGAGTATATTCCAAAAGTAACGATCGTCAATAAGATGTTGACAATCCATATTTTGAAATACTCGAAGCCGCTCCCTTCAAAATTGAAGGGAATCTTATCTGCTGACCGCTTAAAGACTTCCACTCCACTCTCCGACCTTGCCAAGGCCGAATAAAATGTGCGACTTCGACCGGCTCGTTCCCCTGAGGCGAAGCGCTGCCGGAAGGCAGAACCCCGGCCTGGAGGGCGGGGATGCTTCACATTCCATGGGCACCCCATCGGGGTCACCCAGTCTTTTCAAAAAGGTAGTTTCCCTCAAAGAATGATGGTCTCGTAAAAAGTCGAACTTAGTTCGCTTCGCTCACAATTGGAATGTTGGAATACTGGAATGATGGAATAATGGGTTCTGGGAAAATGGGACAGTGGTTTATTGGCAAAATCTCTCTTGACAGGCAAGTTAATAAATGTGTAACTTCCTTTGAAAATCAACATTCCAATATTCCACCATTCCATCATTCCATGCGCGAGGCAAAAACCCAGGCCTCGAAAACCTCCTATATTTTCAATAAGTTGTAGAAATTCCGAGACGTAATTTAGACGGCAAAGTAATCCGCCGAAGGCGGACCAAATTCAAGGCGCGCACCTCTTTTAAAGCCGTCAGGCGCAATCCTGATGAATGAGGCGTACTTATATGGTACGCCTCATTCATTTACCCTGTAAAATGGGCTCTGCCGTCTCGCATAGCGAGAATTTAACGGGGCAAGGGATGCAGCGCAACGCAGAAGTTGGACTTTTTACGAAGCCGTCAAAGAATCTTAATCGCATACTGTCGATTGAACATTCTGTGTTTGAGTGTCTGATATGATGGCAACTAACGAGAATTCCTACAATAGAAAGGAAATTATGCGACTCTCTCAACAACAGTAGGTTGCAAAGAGCAAATGACCACTGAAATCTACGTTACTGGAATTTAGGCAAGATTCCGGGAAGCTTCAACCCGGCCGGACCCTTTTTCTCCATGCCTTTGAGCAGCTCGCTTCCCAGATCGAGGCGGCCGGCGAGTTCGCTTCCTACTGCGTGCAATCCGCCGTGGCTTGCCTTCAGCTCGGCCAGCGGTCCGCTCACTTTTTCGGAAATCGCAGCCTTGAGCTCTTTTTCAAAGCGCGCCGCCTGCGCCTTGGCCTGCTTGCCTACCGCATCTTTTAGCACACGATCCAGGTCGGAACTCAGATCAATGTCGTAATCTGCGAGTGTGCCGGAAATAGCCGCCTTGATATTCAACGCGTTCATGTCGGAAATGGATGAGGCCATGGCTTTTGCCAGTGGGCCGGCGTCTTTTTTTATCCCGGTAGAGATTTTAACGGATCGAAGGCCGGCCCACAAGTTTGCCTTGAGCGCCTCGCCGGCCAAGGCCGCATCCGCCTTGAAGTCTGCCGTGGCCTTTTTCAACACCATGGGCAATTCAGGGCTGTCACACATGTTAAAATCCGCGATTTGATATCCCTTGACCTCAAAGTGTGCAGTATCCTTTGGACCGGACTGATCCACATGGTCCAGCACGCCATCGAGTTTCACGGAGCGAAGCCG
Organism: Desulfobacterales bacterium; assembly: GCA_013375395.1. Taxonomy (GTDB): domain Bacteria; phylum Desulfobacterota; class Desulfobacteria; order Desulfobacterales. The sequence goes on along the minus strand of JABXJW010000209.1, from coordinate 2,301 downwards.
TTTCAAATTTTTGCCGGAAAAATCGTAAGCAAGCGGCACACCCAGGATATCCTGGTCAGGTGTGATATTTGTGATCCGGCCCTTCATAGAACCTGCCGGCATCTCCATGGAAACGCGCGTGATGCGAATCAAAAAATCAGGAAGCGGCTCGTGTTCCTTGAAGCGAACATTGACCCCGTTCCCACGGACCGGTTTGACCACTTCATGTGCTTTTTCCTGCTCTTTGGCCCGCTCCAGAACCGGTCTAAGCCTTTCGTACCACCCAAGGGCCGTGTCGGCCCACGTGCTGATTTTTTCGCCTAACACAAGTCGGCTCACATTGGTCAGGCCTTGAGGGGAGAGGGCGTACTTTTCCTTGAGGCGTTGAATATCTGACTGTGGAACTTTTGTTACCTCATCAATCCGCCTTCGAAACGATGACAGGTCTTTCTTAAGTTCCTTCCTTGCCGTCTCGATACGGTCCAGGTCCTTGCGAAGCTCTTTGCGGATTGCCGAGATCTCCTTAGCGCCGCTCAATATCCCTTTCAGCCCGCCTTTTTTCGCAGATTTCAATTTCTTGATACGCTTGTTGTATGCCGCCAGCTTGTCCTTGTCCGGCAGGTCCGCCAGGCGCTTGCGCCATTGGTCCTTCTCTGTCTTGAGATCGGCTTGAAGGGCGGTTATCTGATCAAGGGACTGAAGTTTTTCTTTTTTAAGAATCTCTTTTGCATCAGGCGCCTCAAGAGACGGCAAAGCGAACTTCTTGTCTGCTGTTTTTTTCTGGGGTGCCGGGGTAGCGGCCGAAGGCCGGCGAATCGCCCCGGACTTATTTCGAGGGGTGTTTAGCCGAACCCCTTCGAGTGTCATCTCTTTGACAATCACTTTACGGAGAAGCAGCCTTGCTCCTTCCAAGGACAGGGCGATGCGATCAACCTGAACCGCATTAGTCATGGGTTCGTCAGGATTTGTGACTTGAAGCCCTGTCAGAGAAAGGCCCAACGGAGAAATAGACAGGTCAACGCCGCCCAATTCCACCTTGGCCCCGACCATACTTGTGCCGGTCTTTTCGATGACCGCCTCGATAGCGCTGTCCACAACAAAAAACCACACCCCTGTTACGATGATCAGGACAGCCACAAAGGCGATCAAGCCCTTCCAACGGACCCACTTCATTTGGCACCTTCAAACTCGGAGTAGGTTGAATACAAACGGTAAAGCCTGGATGCCTTGAATGCCTGCATGATCCGGCTCTTTTGCACCCAGGCAAGCACGTGCTGCCGGTAGCGTAAGATCATCTGGTTTGCAATGAGATAAAGGGGGGCGAAAATGAGAAGCGAAAAGAACAAACTCCCCATTACAATCGAGTTGTTGAACTTTTCGAGGCGTAAGAGTGCCATGTTGTAAAGGGCCGTCCAGAGACCTTCCAGGGCGCCGGCAGTCAGCACCGCTAGGCCAACCCGGTGAAAGAGTGGGTCGAGCAGGTAAGCGATGCCTGAAAAGAAGCCCAGCCCCAGGATAAAGGTGGACAGGTTAACGCGGAGAAGCAGGACAAGCAACAGGACCACGAGGTTATGGAGACTGAAAAGGGGGGTGAGACCTGCGACCATGGCGAAACAAAAGGCAAGACTGATCCGGCCAGGCTCGGTTCCTGAATTTAGGATCCTTAATAGGTCGGCAATCGTTCTGAGCATGTGTCGCCTATCCCGACTGTAATGCGATGTCTTGAGAAAACAAACCGGTTAAATTGAACTGATAGCACCAACTGTCTGGTCGTCAAATAATTTCTATCACTGACGTGGCCTTAGATCAATAGGGGAGACAGTATTTTTTGAGGTAATATGCAGAACAAGGCCGGAGAAATTCCGCATTCAGTGATTTTAAGGTTTTTCAGGTGCAAAACACAAAGACAATATATGATATACTGTGCGGCAGTTGTTAAAAAGTTTGCACCTTCACCCATCGGGGTCAGGTCTACATTCTTGACAAGTTCAGTTCGTTTTGAATCTTTTTGATGGTCTTCCTTAATTTGCTATCCTGTTTTGATTTCAGGACAACGCGACGGCTTGCCTGCGAGACCCCGGATTCTCCGATATCGAACTTTGTGCCAATTTCCCGGAGCGTTTTTCCCGTATATTTGTGACAAAAATATAGCTTCACCCCTCTGGACAATGCCCTATCTTGTTTGATTTGCGTATCTACCACCGTTATGATCTGTTCAATAGAAGGGCTGCCGGTAAACGCTTTTAGATCGGGTAAATTACGATCTGCTTTTTTGTTTTTCAAAAAAGCATCTTTTATCGTATTGATAAATTCCAGACTCCC
>JABXJW010000208.1 GCA_013375395.1 Desulfobacterales bacterium | reverse complement strand
GCCATGCTGATTGCCTCTACAAGGGTGATTTCTCTTTCGGTAAGAGAATAAGAGCCCGGTTCTTTAACCTGGCCTATTATGTAGAAATTCTCTGCTGCCGGGATGAAGAGCACGTCTTTGTCCGCCAAAAATATGTTGGAAATCTGGTCTCTTCCCTTCAGGAGACCGTACAGGTCCAGATTGATGACAATCCTGCGTTCCTGCTCCGTATTCGGGTTCTCCGTGCGGATGATCATGCCATTTTTGCCGGCCTCTTTAAAATCAATGCCTCCTGCCCTTGAAATGACGTCCAAAACACGTTCCCGGGCCTGAAGGCAATAGCTGCCGGGGTTTCTTGCAGCCCCAAGGACCAGGAAACGCTTGCTGTTGTATCCGGTCACCATTATCGATACATGAGCATCCAAAACATATTGCTCGTTAGCCAACCTAAAGGATATCAGTTTTTCGATTTCCGATGTGGTAAGACCATTCACCTTGATTCGTCCTATCAACGGGAATGAAATGTATCCGTCCGCGGATACCCTCACGGCTTCCTTGGACAGGTCTTTTTCTTCGTAAACAGTGATGCTCAGTACATCATAACCGCCCACTCCGTAGTCACTGCCTGCACGGTCTCTTGCCTCCGGGTGCTGCATGAGGTATTCGGAAACCGTAAAATGCCGGGTTGCATCGATAACGGCCTTAAGGCCGCCGTCAATGCCTTTGTCTACTCGTGGGTTCTTGAATTCATGAAGCCTTGCCCGATCCTCTTCCTTTAGCCCGGCATAAGAGCCCTCACGAGGGGTGGTGACCTTTACGACTTGTCCACCGGCGCCGCAGGCACAAATAAACAAAGCAGTTGCCATTGCCATGATAAGACGTAAGCGGGTTGAAATCATCATGATGGGAAATCCGGTAGAGCGATTCATAAATAGTGTTACAACAATTTGTCATTGCGACCGATAGCGAAGAATCTCTAACTAGCTGGACTTCCAGGAGATTGCGTCGTCGCTTCGCTCCTCGCAATGACGGGATAAGATATAATGTTATTTCGGAAACATTCTACTAGTACACCGCGCTCAATGAAATCATGAACCGGTTATCAGTATAATCATTTGCTGCATAGTTTGAATCTTTTCTACCATAGCTGTAGCCCAGGGCTGCGGTCAGCCAATCTCGAGGCCGGTAGTCAAGCCTTATATTGGCCATGTAGTTATCATCTTTCCTGGCATTGTTTGCCGGGAGATAGAATCTATCATGGCTGCAAGCGCCACCCACGGTCAAAGTGGTTTTTCTTCGGATTACTTGCTCCAGGCTCATCTCCAGGCCGGTTTCCACAAAATACTCGCTTCTATCGCATCTCGCCTCTCGCGGTATCCTCTCAAAAGTTAAGGCAAGCATTGTGTTCGGCCCGGCTTGAAAAGCCACATTGGTCGAGGCAATCCAGGTATTTCTGTCCGGGTATTCGTTCCACCAGGCATCTATGTCATTATCATAATATATCCACTGATGACCAAAGTTCAGCTCACCGGTCACCTTGGCGCCGGTGTCCCAGGTTAGTCCAGCGTTCACCCGGAACCGGCGAAAATCGGAATCAGTGAATTCATCGGCAGGGGTGGCGTAGTGCGAAAAATAGTCCCGATGCCCGAAATGATATCGAACAAATGCGGATGTCTTCGGCAGTACCCGTGTCTCCAGCCCGAAACCCAATTCGCCGGAAAAGTAGTTATACGGCGAGCCCTCGAAATGGTAATACTCCTGTTCGTACGAATTGCAAAAAAAAAGAATCTTCAACCTGTTGCCGAAGTCATATCCTATCTTTCCCATAAAGGCGTGTGTCCATCGTTCGGCTTTTAAACCAATGCCGTATTGCTCGGGACTGCCATACGGGTCTTCAGTCTCAGTATGAATATTATTGATGCCAAGAATAAGCCCTCCGGGGGCCTGATAGCCAAGATTGAATACAGCCTTATGGGCATCCCAGTCGTTAGCGTGATTTTCACAGTAGTGGGCATGGTTCCCCTCAAACCCCAGGGACAAGCCTCCTCTTTGCCGAAACCTGTAATGGAGACCGATAGCAGGAATGACATGGGTAATCCAATCAGACACTTCACGTTCACCAGCATTATTGGTTCCATTGCCACGGTATATGTTGTCATCATGTACTTCCCGGATGGTGAGTCTGGGGATCACCTTGAACTTTCCGGTACCTATCCGGCCCCCTTGAGCCGTCACATGGGCGGTTGGAAGAATCAAGAGACCGGCCAGCAAACAGATTGTAGCAATTCCTCTTTTCAGGGATTGAGCCTTTTAAGTAAACTCAAATTTTGCAACATTAGGGTCAACTATTGAGAAGGACTAGCCTCCAACTGGTAGAGCTGCCCGGAGAGTTCTGCATCCGCTTGCACTGCTTCGGGTACAATTTTGTCCCTGATCGAAGTTGCTTCCTCGGCAGCACTTTGAGCCTTCTCAGCGGCCGTGCCCGTATCCGCTATTGCCTCATCCAGCTTCTCCGGATCCAGCACCTCGCCGGCATAGAGACTATCGGCAGCCTTGCGAGCTTTGACGGCTTTGGCTTTTGATTCCCGGACAGCATCCAAGGCGGTTTGCATGTCGGCATCTGAAGCTCCAGCCTCTACAAGTTGCGCCACAGCGACTTCAGCCTCGCCTACTGCGATATCGGCAGCAGCGACATTAAGGGCGACTTTGGCCTCCTTTTTCACCACGTCATCCGGGTTCTTTTGGAGCTCAACAGCGGATTCCTTGGCCACCTTGACTGCTGCAACTTTTGCCTTGGCGACATCAGCGGCCTTGCCTGTGGCCTTTGCCCGTTCAGCAATGCTGTGGGCCGTTGCCAAGGACCGGTAAACCCTGCTTTTTTTGGCTGCGCCAATTCCGGGATCTTTGACCACCTCCATTTTGACTTCGCCTACGACTTTCGCCTCTCCCGTATACATTTTCAAATATGTATCGGTATTATCGAATGCGATATCGCCCTCTGATCCGCGTATCCCGCACACGGCTGTCGGCGTTTGGAGATAGTTCTTTGTTTTGGACGTGCCGGTCTTGAACCGCAATTTGCCTATAAAACAGGTAATCCTGCGGGCTATTTTCTTGAGATTCTCGGATACGCTTTTCTCTTCCCTTTCCTGGATTGCGATGCTGGTGAAAGGCCAGATATTCATAACAGCGCCGTCATTGAAGATGATCCGTGCCTCAGCTTGTTTGGTCTGGATGCGATCACCATCCTTCAGGGCCAGCCGCGACTGTGCAACCCTGAGAATTCTTGTGTCGGATTGGACAATGACCTCGCCTTTGAAAGCAGATATCTTGGCAATGTGCTCTTCAACACGACTTTTACAAGCAAACAGGCATAAAAGCAGGGCCAGGAAAATGGGCAGAATACTTGATCTTGAGTTCATTGATTGTGTCCTCCTTAGTTCATTTCATTTTTTCCAAAAGAATCCGGTTGTCAACAAGCAAGACATCACGGACAAATGCCTTGTCAGGATAGTAATTCCACACATATCTTGCTATCTTGTCCGCCAATGTTTTCCTTGTTTCCAGGCTTTGGGCCTTCTTGTAATGCCGGCAAGCCTTGGACCACGCGGTTTCCCATTCCGAGCCGGCAGTGTGAATTGTTCTTGAGCGAATCACCCAATAATTGCCCAGACGTATATGCAGATGGGGATTATTCTCGCCTGCAAAGTAAGCAGCCCTTTGCATGGATATGTCTGCCGCGGGCATCCATTTCTGATGGTAATCCGGGTCTTGCCGCAGCCAGGCATATTCCAATCCCAGCCGGAGGTGATATTCCGCCCGAAAAGGATTCAACCGCACGGCTTCCTCCAGGGCCTTGATGATGTCCATCCGGCGTTTGTGTCGATTTTCGTCATCAGCCTCCATGTTTACTAAATTTGCATTACGAATCCTGATCAGTTCGCGGGCTAATTTATGCCAATAGCCCGCATTCCATTTGTCCCACGCAATGGCCTTTTTGATCTCTTCCAGAGGCGGGTCCTGGTCTCTGTTTATGGTGGAATTGGTCACTGTATTGCAGTATGCCTCAGCCATGAAATGTCTGACGGTCCAAGCCCCGTCCCAGATAATAAGCATGAGAATCAAAAGCAAAGCCAAAAGTCCCTTATATTTTATAGGCATGGTGCGATAGCGATAAAGTGTTTTGTCTCGTCCGCGGTGTCTCTTCAGATGAAGAGCGCTGTGACCGATGGCCATGACAGCGCCAAGCATCAGACAGTTTGCCGGGATATGAAGATTGAAATCAAAATAGGAGTGGATCGCCATAGCAGTCATAACAGCCAATGGCGCGCCTCCGAGGCAAATTGCAAACGGATCTGTTCTTGTTTTCCACAGCTTTATTATCTGATAGACATAGTAAGATATTCCGGCCAACAAGAGACAAAAACCTGCTATTCCTGCTTCAGCCAAGAATTGCGCCCAGTCGTTGTGGGCATGGCGTATGAATAAATTTTTGTCTTCAGCAGCCTGGTATTTGGGATAAGCATGCTGGAAATTGCCGACACCGATACCTGCCGACCTGTAATCCTGAAACATATCCATAGTCTTTTGAGCCAGCCTGGCCCGTCCCGCAAGGGTAGTATCAATGTATTTGAATCGCCCGACAGGATAATCAACGCCAATACAAAGAGCATAGACCGAAGTGATGAGAAACAGAGAAAGGATTACAAATCCCTGCCGGCGACATCGTTTCCTGAAGATAAACAACAAACTCAGGCACAACAGGGCGGCGGCGGCCGAAATAATGCCTGCCCTGGAGGCAGAGAAAATGAGTCCTATTCCCATGATTGCGCCGGAAAAGACAATCAAGGCTCTCTTGTTTAATCTTTGCTCTCCTGATAAGTGCCGTGAAACCCTTGCCCTCAAGCTGCTCTTATAGCCTGAGATCATATTTCTCTTTTTGTATCCGGCCGAGAGTGCGGCCGCGTACGCTGCCGCCAACAGCAAGCACATCTCCATCAGTCCCGCAAAGTGGTTTCGATTAATATATGTTCCGGTCACGTCGTGCAAATAACTCGCTTTTTTGAACCACCAGATATGGTTGGAGCCGGAATAGGTCTGTGCAAGACCGTAGAGAACTTCAAAGCAACCTGTTATCAAGACCAGAGAGGTTGTCAGCTCGATTCTTTTCCGGGAGTTCAGAAGCTGGGTCAGGACAAGAAAAAAGAGCCCGTAAACGCTCCATCTTATGATAGACATCCGCACAGGGTAACAATAGGGCGAGAGGGCGAACCATTGCCCGGTAGGACCTTCCGTGATTCGAAAAGCCGGTGCAGGCAATGATTTTTGTTTGACTGCCACGGCCTCCGGCGACAAGAGTTGCAAGACAGAATCCGGCAATGGGATGATCTGGACAAAAAGAAAAATTAACAGAATACAAAAGGCAAAATTAGCGCCGGTGTCCGGTAGTTGAAATTGGTAGACACCTGCCTTGGCTTCTTTTATTATATTTTTTTTCACCAATAAAAGGCCGGCTGTCAGCACCCCCAGGCACATGATGGTGTGTGCATAGGTGTGAACGGCGCCAAAAAGGAGAGGGCTTAGAACCAGGATGATAAGATAGAGCGTAAATGCTGCTTTTTCCAAACGTGACGTTTTCAACCCTTGAACCATCCTCGGCCTCCACACCCTGTGGATATTTCATATGGTGAGACCTTTGAAAAATGCTCAATTTTGTTCAAGGTAAAGGCAGGCGAAAATTTAGCGCTGAAGCTTCACTGCGTGCAACCGGAGGAATACATTGGGTATTTTGAGGATAGCGCTGAAGCTTCACTGCGTGCCAAAATTTGAGCCTAACGCAGAGATTGGGCAAAAGGGAGTGTTTTTCAAAGGTCTCATGGTCTGTAGACGGAGCGTCCTCAAGACACAGCTCCGCCCCGTTGATTACATTGAATTGCAGTGGTATATATAATGATTACTGAGGGTTATGTTGTACGGCAGCCGAAGCCCATGGTCAATATCCGAATCGTTGACACACATCTGACAAAGGCGCTAATTGACGGGAGCATTACCTGTTTGTCGATGACGGCTTGAAGCTTGAAAAAGTCTCCCCTTGTCCCCCCTAGGCAAAGCGAGCTAGGTTCCCTCATATGTCTCAAACATGCTTGAAGCGTTGCACGATTTGTGCCATGGCTGGGGCTTAATGTTCTGTAATTTCTTGAGGAAACCGACAGCGCATAGGGCATAGGGCAAAGAGCATAGGGCAGAGGGCATAGGGCATAGGGCTTGGG
>JABXJW010000207.1 GCA_013375395.1 Desulfobacterales bacterium | reverse complement strand
CCCGATGGATTGCTGGTGGTGGAGAACCTCCACGACGTGGGCAAGAAAAAGATGAAACCAACAAAGGCACTCATTGAGCCAGACCTAGTTTATCCTCTACTCCGTGGTAGGGATATACAGCGCTGGCAGGCTAAGCACTCAGCTTATATCATTATGGTTCAAGACCCCCAGAAGCGTACTGGCTATGATGAGGCTTGGCTTAAAGTTCAATATCCCCTAACCTATGCCTACCTGAAGGAATTTGAGACCGTTTTGCGAGAGCGAAGCGGCTACAAGAAATACTTTGACCCACAAAAGGACCCCTTCTACTCGATGTATGATGTGGCTGAATATACCTTTGCGCCGTATAAGGTGGTATGGCCTTGGATAGCAACCGGGCTTACAGCCTGTGTCGTAGCTGATTGGGAAAGCAAGCTCATCATCCCAGAACATAATACTTCGTTTGCCAGTTTCGACGATGTAGTTGAAGCGCGCTATCTCTGTGCCCTTCTCAATTCCACACCCTGTGACTTCACCATTCGAGCCTATGCCGCTGGTGGTGGGGGAGGGCTAGCATCCCCGAAAAGCTTGCAGATTGTGCATATACCCCGATTTCAAAACACCGATACGCAAAGCAGACTCGCCTCCCTCTCCCAGCGAGCCCATGAGCTTGCTGCCCAAGGCAAAGCTGGGGAAGAGGAATTGCACCGGGTGGAGGAGGAGATAGACCTCAAAGCAGCGGAGCTATGGGGCCTCAGCAAGGAAGAGCTTGAGGAGATAAAGCGCTCCCTAGTTGAAATAAGTTAGTCCTTCTCTCAAAGAGCCAAATCCCTTCCCAAAGTTCCCCTACACTCTCGCCCTATGAAGTCTCAAGCTATCCTCAGACTTCACTAACTTTGTGTATCTCACCACCACATCCAATGAGAAAAAAGAAGGCGGGTTGAGCTAGGAATTCCTGCACTCACAAGGCTAACAGTGCCCCTCATTTTGCACGTGAGAGGGCATATCAGGACAGTGGTGCCTTATAGAACTTCATCGCATCATTGAAGGTCACAGCGCACCTCTGCACCATCCCCAGGGATTCACATCTGCCCAGATACATGAGGAGAGACAAAAGTCACATACAGGAGTCATGTCTTCGGCGACAATAGTTGTGGCTAGATTGGTCACCCCCCTTCTAGCTAAGCTCATCTATTTTACGTAGATGGGCTTTCTTTTTGGGCACACCAACCCTTAAATCTGCATCCAAGCTGGTTGTGGTATAATATCGTAGAGGATTCTCCAATGAGGACACACTGCACACTTGGAGGACTATGATGCCACAATATTGGGTTACTATGACCACTGCAGCGAACTTTGAGATAGACCGCAAGGCGAATTTCCCTTTTTCAGGATACAAGGAAAGGCTCAGGAAGCTTTGCGGCAAAGTCGAGATTGGGGACAAATTGGTCTACTACGTTATTGGTCAACACAGCTTTGGAGCTATCTGTCAAGTAACATCTCGCCTCTACATCGATAGAACACCCCACTGGTCTGAAGTTGATGAAGTCTGGCCGTGTAGGTTTGACGTCAAGCCAGAGAGTGTGCTTCCTGAAGACAAGATGCTGGACGTAATACCCCTTGTGCCCTATCTCAGCTTCATCACGGAAAAGCAGAAACAATTTCGGTGGGGAACAGCGTTTATGGGAAGCCTCAAGAGGATTCCTGAACAAGACTTTTATCTTATTGAACAAGAAATGAAGAAGTTATTGCAGGGGGAGGTGTCAAAGAAAGCTAGACCCACCTATCACGACCAGATTAAGGAGATGCTCCACGAGATAGGCCAGATGGAAGGGAGGGTGTCTGAAAAGGAATGTCGTATCGATGGCGAGAAGGTCGATGTTGCCTGGAAGAGAATCGAAGCAGGAAACCCTTACGCAGTGTTTGAGGTTCAAATAGGTGGCAACTTCTATGAGGCTCTTGCCAAACTCAAACACTCCTGGGACAAATGGAATAGTCGCCCATATCTAGTGACTACAGGGCAACACAGGGAGAGGGCTATGGAGTGGATAAGGGGTTCATTCCACGAAATACAAAGGGAAACGAGAATCATTGACTGTGAGAAGGTTAGGGAGCTATACGAGGCAATTAGCAGAAGTAAGAGCCTGAAAGAGGAGCTTGATATTAGATAAGTCCAGCCAGGCGGATTTGGAAAGAAGATGACAACTAATACAATCCTCAGATTCTTGCTACATGTCATAGCTTTCGTTTTGGCTATCCCAGCCATGGCTACCAATTTTTTCACAGGCTGCCTGTTGGCTATACCCCCCATAGGGTTAGTTTATGTCTCCATCATGTCCTTAATATGGTTACCATCTCTAGGATTTATGAGAGGTAGTAGCTGGCTTTGGGAGAAAATCCCCTTCCTGCGGTTACCTTTAGCCTTGATAGGAGTACCCATAGTCGTGGTGATAGGGGCATTTCTACTTCTTGCGCCCAATCCTGACGAAACAGACAAAATAGCCAAATTCGCTATGTGCGACTCATGGCCTTTGTTAAGAGACACGGCTCGTCAAGAACCTATGACTCCTGACATTGCGCGCTGGAGAAGTCGATATAGATTCACGGTAGAGTCCTATAGTTGCGATGAAGTGGAGAGGGGGGACTCCTGTGTTGATGTAGGGCAATTTGAGAAAGCTATAGATGAGTATTCAAAGGCAATTGACAAAGAACCCGAATCCGCTGAGGCCTACGTAAGAAGAGCTACAGCGTATGCCGAGCTTGGTGATTTTGAGAGAGCTCTTCAAGATTTCAAAAAGGCAATCAACACCAATCCTGAGGAAGCCTACTACCACTACAACATGTCACTCGCATACGATGGCTTAGGTGACATTGATAAATCAATAGAAGAGCTGGACAAGGCTATAGAATTGGATGAGACATATGCAAAAGCCTATTACAATAGAGGCTTAGCCTACATAGAGAAAGGGGAGCACAACAAGGCCATTCTTGATTTCGATAAGACCATGAGTGTTGCTCCCGATTCTATGGCCGATGCCCTTTTCAACAGGGGAAGAGCCTACCAAGCAAAAGGTGAGCACACCAAGGCGTTGAAGGACTACAACAAAGTACTTGAACTTGTCAGCGACCCCGAAGACATAAAAGAGGTTAAGGAGAGAATAAGCGAGGTTAAGAGGCCACTGCTGTAGAATCAAGTAATATCACAAACAGCCCAGCCAGGCGGATTTGGAGGAAGGAGGAGGAAATGATGGTCGTCAGAATTGTTGCCCTTATCTCTGTAGCCATGATGGTTCTAGGGCTAGTGTTAGGCGCTGCCTGTGCAGCAGAGACTGCGCCAGAAGGGGCGCTAGAGCCACAAGAACACCTGACAGTGCCTAACCCTCCATCAAGTTTCAACGCCGAAGCACTGTCGCAAACCCAGGTCAACTTGTGGTGGACAGACAACTCGGACAACGAGGAAGGGTTTAGGATATATCGTAACGGTGTCCTTGTCGTAGCTGTTGGCAAGAGCGTCACTTCATACCAAGACACACGCCTAGAGGCAGCTACCTCTTACTCATACACGGTAAAGGCATACAATGATGCTGGCGAGTCCTACCCCTGTTCACGCACTGTAACGACCCTGAATCCCAGAATAACTGTGACTGTCGACAGAATTGGCGTATTGTTTGACCATGACCCGGTGCCTTTGATTCAGGATGAAGGAGAGATTTACGTATATTTGGCTGTAAGCGATGGCAAGTCAGAGCCTCGGTGGACACGTATCCCCTCTACCGGGGCTATAGAACTGAATGACAATGAGACGCAAACAATAGGGCAACAAGTATTCTCCACTAATAGCGTCGGTAATGAGTTAAAGATAGTCGCGATAGCCTTGGAGAGTGACCCAGGCTGGTCTGGAATGTTGCGACAACTCCTGGTCGGAGCGTTGATTGATTATTTGACCGGTGTGCCGGGGCTCATTGGTAACCTCCTGACAGGTTCAATATCGGGTGAAGAAGTGGCAACAGAACTGGCAGAGTGTCCCGAGGATGACTTCGTTGGGGCAATAGAAATAACCTGGACATCGCAGCAGCGCTGGGGTATAGGCTCCCATAGTGATATAAGGAATGAGGACTTTCGGCTCTGGTTTACTATAGAGGAGTTGTCCTAGAGGCAAAGCAAGCCGAGCTCGGGTGGATTTGGAGCGGTGCAATAGTCAGGAAGGAGGCAGACCATGGGAAGGAAATGGAGCGTGGATATAGAAGGGACAAAGTATGTGGTTGAAGCTCGGTATGGCACTATTGTGACAAGTGGTAGCGGTGAAGTGCTAGTCGATGGGAAGGTAGCAGATGCATGGGGTTCGTCCTTTTGGGGATTACCTCAGGAGAGGTCTTTTGAAATAGCAGGGAGGAGAGCAGTTTTGCGGCGAAGAGGGGTTGTTTCGCAAAACTTTGAGCTGTTTGTCGTTGGGGGAACGGTTACGCGCCTGTAGCCCCAACTGTCCTTCCCACGACTTTCAATACACCATAACCTGCAAACCCTCAGGCTATTCTCAGATTTCCTGCTTCTTTAGTGCAACCCTTGTCCCTGCATCCAAGCTGGGTGTGGTATATCCAGCTATTTTGGTCTTGACAATTCATAGGTAGAGTCGTATATTTTTCTCAGTCACGCAACTCGTATTAGCAAATCCCTCCCGTTCATGGGTCACTATGAGAAGGATAGCTCTTCTCACAATTGTCCTCATCTTGGGGACACTACTTGCTGGCTGTGCGGGTGGTGAGGAAGTTGACAACGCCCCTCCTGTGATTTCGGGGATTTCGGTCTCAAAGTGGTTTGAATCCGGGGCAAAAATCACGTGGGTCACAAATGAGCCAGCTACAAGCCAAGTTGAATATGGTGTCTCAGAGAGCTACGGTCTAACTAGCTCCTCAGTCTCAGACCTAACCACTAGCCATATGGTATTCTTGACCAGGCTAGACCCAGACACCACTTACCATTTTCGGGTGAAGTCGAAAGACAGGTCGAGCAACGAGGCCATGTCAGGCGACCACACCTTCACCATTCTTGGGCCGACACCTGATACAACCGCCCCGCTGATTTCGGATGTAAATGTTACGGATATTGCTGAGACCACTGCCGCAATCACTTGGACTACAGATGAGCCAGCCACGACTCAGGTGGAGTATGGCATTACTTCTGCCTATGGTCTATCGTCTCCCTTGAGCAGTAGTCTCTTGACGAGCCACAGCGTCAATTTGAGTGAGCTCTCCTCTGGCACTACTTATCACTACCGAGTGAAGTCCAAGGATGTCGCTGGAAACGAGGCTAAGACGGGGGACTACGTCTTTGCTACCGAGACGACGATTCCTGCCCACTTCGTCACATACACGGACGAAATGAATCTTTTCAGCATTTCCTACCCCTCAGATTGGGAACTTGCCCTCTCGCTAATTCCTGACCTCGAAGAAGCTGTTAGGGAAATCATTGCAAGCATTGAGGCCGATGCGCCAATTGAGCAGGTTCGTGCGATTTTCTTGGCAGGAGTGCCGTCCGAAACGGGGTACTCCCCAAATGTGAACATATTATGTGAGTCATTCCCTATAGGAGGACTAACCCATGACCAAATGGTTGAGCTTGAAATCAGGGGAATCAAGGATTTCTGCTACGATTATGATGAGTACGCCAGAGTTAAGACAAGCGTTGGCGGAAGAGTAGCTACTATTGTAGAACACGAAACGACTTGCCCTGCCTGGGGTACGCAACATCAATTGCAGATGTGTATCCTTCTGGGCAAAATCGTTTGGATTGTAACTTGCACACCGCCATCGGGAGAGTTTAGTCAGTACCAAGACGATTTCCATGAGATAGTCAGAAGCCTTCGTATACTGAAATGAGTCCTCTACACTAAGGCCAGCTAGGTGGACTTGGAGGCAACATGATTAGAATCAAAATCGAGCGGAGACCTAAGTCTACTAAGTCGGCATGGGCAGAGATAAGAGAGGAACTTGGGGATGCCTCCCTACTGGTTCTTGCTGTATGTTTCCTATTCCTCTCGGTGTTGCTCGTGACGAGCGATGGGATTATCATCACTAGCTTCTCGAAGCCCTTTGCAGTGGTTACAGTAGTCGTGGGTGTGGGATTGGTTGCCTTGGGAGTTGAGAGGTTGGTGAGGAGTTGGAGGGGGAAGTAAGCTCGATTACCTGGACACAATACACCCCAATCAATCCCCTTTGAAATCACTGTCTAGTTGCTTGGTGCTTTTAGCTTCACCTTTTATGCAGATCGGAAG
>JABXJW010000206.1 GCA_013375395.1 Desulfobacterales bacterium | reverse complement strand
GTTCATAGGTTCAAAGGTTGTCAACCCTGAACCGTGAACCCTGAACCGTTGTAAAGTAGACTATAACCTTTGAACCTTGAACCCTGAACCTGGAACCGATCACTTTAGGTGGTAGTGTGTTTCGTATCTTTGTCTGCCAAGGATCAATTCAAAGAAAATGTCCAGGTTCACCTTAAATCATCCATCTCTCATGATAATGGCCTTGGCCGTCTTCCTGCTGTTGTTTTGCGGCGGCAGGACAGCTCTGCCCCGCGAGCAGGCAAATCACTGTCTCGCCTGTCATACGAACGCACGGAAGCTTATAGAGATCACAAGAGAGATCGCCAAAGCCGGCAAAGATGAACCGGAGGCGTCCGCAGAAACCGCGGGCCATGGATGAGGCGGGGAAGTGGCGCCGTTGGCGCCGCACGAAAAGGTGTTTGTTGACAGCTCAATAGCAGAGGATGAAAATCACGGCAAAATCGGCTGTCATGAATGCCACGGCGGTGATCCGAATGACCCTGATTGGAAAACAGCACACATCGGTGTGGCAAAAGACCCATCCTATCCGGACCCTTCCGGGGCCTGCGGGGCGTGTCACGCTGATATTGCAAAAAATTACAACAGCAGCCTTCACGTGAGCCTGGCGCCGTTCAAGAAAATGATAGACACAAGGGCCAATGTTGACAAGGCCGTGTATGCAAAGGTGGATGCGGCCAGGCAGACCCACTGCAAAGCCTGCCACAGCAGTTGCGGGCAGTGCCATATCAGCCGTCCGGAATCTGTGGAGGGAGGGTTATTGGACGGCCACCTTTACCAGAAAACGCCGCCGATGCGGCTAGTATGCACCGCCTGCCACGGAAGCCGTATCCAAAGGGAATACTTCGGCAAGAACAAGGGCATCCCTGCGGATATCCACAGACAGAAGTATTTCAAATGCAACAGGTGCCACACCGCTGACGAGATGCACGGAGACGGCAAGGATTACAGCAGCCGGTATCAAGTGGAAAACGGCCCCAAGTGCGTAAACTGTCACAAAGATATCTATCACGGAAAATCCAAGAATGCCAAACAGCATAAGATACACAAAGATCGGGTGAGCTGTCATGTTTGTCATTCCATGCCGTACAAGAACTGCTATGGCTGTCATGTTTCCAAAGACCAGCCGTGTCCCAAGTTCTTTGAAATCGAGGAGACTGACATTGACTTCAAGATCGGCCTGAATCCCTTGCAATCCGATAGGCGGCCCGAAAAGTTTGTCACGGTCCGTCATGTCCCGGTGGACCGGGACTTTTTCAAGACTTACGTTGAGAACGGACTGACAAATTTTGACAAACTTCCCACGTGGAAAATGGCCACCCCGCACAATATCAGGCGGCATACTCCCCAGAACAGGACATGCAACTCCTGTCATGGAAATTCAAAGATCTTCCTGCTAAAGGAGGACGTAAAAACAAGATATCGGAATGCCGACCGAAATGTTATAGTGCCACCAGATTTGATCCCCAAGAAGATAGAGGGGAGAGGGAACTGAGCGGCAACCCCGCGGCAAGCAGCGGGGTATTGAAAAACACTAATAGAATATGGCCGGAACAACCAAGGAAAACCACACACACACATCACAAGGCCTCACCGTCATAACCACCCACGTCAATGCGGATTTTGACGCATTCGCCTCCATGCTGGCTGCCAAGAAGCTTTATCCGGATGCCCTTGTGGTCTTTCCGGGCTCTCAAGAAAGGAATTTGAGAGATTTTTTCGTAAAATCCATGGTGTACATGCACAACATCGTAAAGATCAAAGACGTTGACATGAACGCCGTGACCAGGCTCGTATTGGTCGATACCCGCCAGGCGAGTCGCATAGGAAGATTTGCCGATATTGTCGACCGGCCGGGGCTGGAAATTCACACTTATGACCATCACCCGTCCATGCCGGACGATCTATCCGGCACGGTAGAGGTAACGGAAATAACAGGGGCCACCATAACCATCATGACAAAGATCCTGCGGGAAAAACAGATCCGGATCACAGCCGAGGAGGCGACCATAATGGCGCTGGGTCTGTACGAGGATACCGGCTCTTTCAAATTCGCATCCACCACGGAGGATGATTACCTGGCCGCCGCCTACCTGCTGTCCAAAGGGGCTAATTTGAATGTGGTCTCAAACATGATCACGCGGGAAATGAGCCCGGAGCAGGTAAATTTACTGAACGAGATGATTCAGGCTGCCGGCCATCACAGCATAAACGGCGTTGACGTGGTAGTCACCACAGTCGCTTCCGAGACCTATGTGGCCGATTTTGCGCTCCTGGTTCACAAACTCAGGGACATGGAGAACCTGGACGTTTTAATCGCACTGGCCGGCATGGAAAACCGCGTCCACCTAGTGGCGCGCAGCCGCCGGCCGGACGTGGATGTCGGGGAAATCGCCATGGCTTTCGGCGGTGGCGGCCATCCGTCGGCGGCCTCGGCCACCATAAAGGGACAAACCCTGATCCAGGTCGAAGAGAAGCTCTTTGGCGTCTTGAGTCGATTCATCAAATCGAAGCAGTCGGCCGGAGACCTCATGTCCGCCCCTGTGATACATGTGGAACCGACCGTGACGCTCAGGCAAGCCAACAAACTCCTTACCCGTTACAACGTGAACGTCCTCGTGGTATTGGAATCCGATAAACTTGTCGGCATGATCTCCCGCCAGGTTATACAAAAAGGCCTCCATCACAAGCTCGATCATGTGCCGGTGCGTGAATACATGACCACGGAGATCGGCACCGTAACCCCCGGCGCCATCCTGTCGGAAATTCAGGAAAGGATTATAGGCAATAAACAGCGCCTGCTCCCTGTGGTGGAAAACGGCCGCGTGGCCGGTGTAATCACACGAACCGATCTGCTCAATGTCCTTGTGAGCGATCGCGTGCGCATGCCGGAATTTGTCATAGACGGAAAGGAACGGGGACCCCATGTGCGGGAAAGGAGCGTAGCGAATTTTTTAAAAGAGCGCCTTCCGGAACATATCGTCAGGTTGCTTAGAATCGTTGGGCAGGTTGCCGACTCCCTGGAATACAATGCCTATGCCGTGGGCGGTTTTGTCCGGGACATCTTTTTGTACCAGGAAAATTTTGACATCGACCTTGTCATCGAAGGCGACGGCATCCGATTTGCCAGGGCACTGGCTGCTTCTATTGGCGGCAGGGTCCGGGCCCATGAAAAGTTCAGAACAGCGGTGGTAGTGCTTTCGGACGGCTGGAAGATCGATGTGGCTACGGCGCGGCTTGAATACTACAAGTCACCAGGGGCGCTTCCTACGGTGGAAATGGGTTCCCTGAAACTCGATCTGTATCGGAGAGATTTTACGATCAATACCCTGGCCGTAAGACTCAATCCCGACGGGTTTGCCACACTCATCGATTTTTTTGGGGGACAACGTGACCTGAAGCGCAAGGTGATCAGGGTGCTGCACAACCTCAGCTTTGTGGAAGACCCTACACGGGTTTTCCGCGCTGTTCGATTCGAGCAAAGGTTTGGCTTCAAGATAGGAAAACTGACCTCGGGGTTGATTGAGAATGCCGTCAGAATGGATTTTTTCAAGGAGCTAGGTGGTCGCCGGCTGTTTTTGGAACTGCGCCAGATCATGGAAGAAGAAAAGCCTATGATGGCCTTGCGGCGACTGAACCAATTCGAACTTCTCAAGGTGATCCATCCAAGAATTGTCTATGACTCGACCCTGGAGGACCTCCTCACTTCGGTTGACAAGATCCTGACATGGCACAATTTGCTTTTTTTGGAAGACTCCTATAGAAAGTGGCAGGTCTATCTGCTGGCCACGATAAAACCCTTCGGCCAAGAGGTTGCAGAGGATCTCTGTGGGCGCCTTGAACTGACCGAGCGCTACCGGAAAGTATTCATCGAGGAGAAAATCAAAGCCGATCTTTGCATGGAGTGGATGGAATCTCAAAAAAGTCTTCAAAATAGCGTCACTTATAGAAAACTGCGTCCTTTTCGCACAGAGCTTTTACTGTACATGATGGCAACCACCGCCAGCCAAGGGGTCAGGCGCGCCATGTCCAACTACTTTACCAGGTTAAGGTCCGCATCCACGCTCCTGAAAGGTAACGACCTGAAAGAAATGGGCTTTGAACCGGGTCCGATCTTTCGCAAGATCCTGGACAGCCTTCTTGACGCACGCCTGAACGGCCTGGTTAGAACCCGCGAAGACGAGGTGGAATTTGTGAGAAAAATTGGGGCAGAGGTCGGAGGTCGGAGGGCATAATGCTTCAAGCTTTTGATCTCAACAAATTGGTGGTCATGATCGTGCCGCTGCTGTTCGCCGTCACGATTCATGAAGTCGCCCACGGCTGGGTGGCCTATCGGCTGGGAGACCCCACAGCCAAATGGTCCGGAAGGCTCACATTAAACCCAATCAAGCATCTCGACCCCATGGGATCTTTTATTCTGCCTTTGATGCTGTTCTTTTTGAGATCACCCATTATCTTCGGGTATGCTAGGCCGGTTCCGGTCAATTTCAGTAAGTTGCGCAACCGGCGGCGGGATATGATCCTGGTGGCGGCAGCCGGCGCCGCAGCCAATATTATGTGTGCCTTTTTGAGCGGTTTTTTGTTCAAGCAGGTCGTTCGCAGCATCCCGTGGTGGAAGGACTCGTTCTTTTCAGGCGTGTTTTGGGATCTGGCGAATATGCTCGAATACAGTGTGTTGATCAACATTATCCTTGCCATATTCAACATGATCCCCATACCGCCACTTGACGGCGGCCGGGTCCTGGCAGGGCTCCTGCCGCCGGCACAAGCCGCGCAACTGGCCAGAGTGGAACGTTTCGGAATCATTATCGTCCTCTTGTTGCTCTTCACCCATGCGCTGGACTGGTTTTTGGTCCCTGTCATAAAGCTGCTTCTCCGGATCTTCATGGGGGTTGCCGTGTAGAATCGGGCCCCGGAGTCGTCGGTTCAGCCTTGCCCAATTTTTTTCTTGTCAGGCAATAGAGCTTGATAATATAAGTGGTCCCGATTGCCAAAACCTCAATTGGGCCAAAATTCATATAAAATGCCCTCTAACTCCCCTTTACAAGAGGGGAGGACCAAGGCATCCCCCTTTTTGAAAGGGGGACAAGGGGACAGGATCCGGATTAAAAAAATGGCTAAGAAGCGGATTTTGAGCGGCATGCGCCCCACGGGGCCGCTGCATATCGGAAACCTGCACGGGGCCCTGGCAAACTGGAAAAGTATGCAGGATCAGTATGAATGTTTCTTTTTCATAGCCGACTGGCACGCACTGACCAGTGACTACGACACGACAGCGCCAATCCGGGGCTACATCATGGATGTGTTTATAGACTGGCTAAGTGCGGGACTTTCCCCCGGAAAATGCACCTTTTTCGTTCAGTCGCACATCAAGGAACATGCCGAACTCTTCCTGCTCCTTTCCATGATTACGCCGTTGCCCTGGCTGGAGCGGAACCCTACTTACAAGGAGCAGATCGCCCAACTGCAGAACAAGGACCTTTCCACCTTTGGATTTCTGGGTTATCCTGTGTTGCAGGCAGCCGATATCATAATGTATAAGGCAAACGGCGTGCCCGTGGGCATAGACCAGGCGCCTCACGTGGAACTCACGCGCGAGATTGCACGGCGTTTCAACCACTTCTACGGCAATATCTTCCCGATCCCGGATACCATTTTGACGGAAACTCCCAAGATCCTAGGCATAGATCGCCGTAAGATGAGTAAGAGTTACAACAATGCGATTTTTCTTTCAGATTCGCCGGAGGAGATCCGAAACAAGGTCAGCCGGATGATCACCGATCCCCAGCGGGCCCGACGCACCGACCCCGGCAACCCGGATGTTTGCAATGTTTTCAGCTTTCATCGGCTTTACTCGGACAACGACACCGTACAGGGCATCGATCGGGAATGCCGAAAGGCCCAAATCGGCTGCGTAGAGTGCAAACAGATGATGTCTGAAAATCTCATCCGGGCACTTGGGCCTATTCGTGACCGGCGCTCCGGGTATGAGGCCAAACCTGATGCGGTCAGGGCCATTCTTGAAGACGGCAACCGCAAGGCGCAGGCCGTGGCCCGCAAGACCATGGAAGAGGTGCGAGCGGCAGTAAAGATTTGAGAGCAGACGTATATGTCAACCAATTATTGGGTTGAACGAAATCGGAAACCGGTGGCAAGACAATAAGAGTGAGCTAAAGTGCCTAAAATGCCTAAAGTGAGCTAAAGTTGTGGAACTTGCCTTCGGCAAGAACAATTATAAAATAGGCAAGATACCTTAA
>JABXJW010000205.1 GCA_013375395.1 Desulfobacterales bacterium | reverse complement strand
AGTCGGATGCCAAGTGAATTACCCCATTTCCCAATTTGTAACTCTATATTATCTTGCATATTTATACCTCCTTATGTATGTATATGATACACATTGTATATCCATGATAGAAGAATGTCAATTCAAAAATTGGTTTACTGGAAAAAATTAATAAACCAGAACGCAAAGATGTAAGTTTTTCGTTTGCCGGCAAACCAATAATAGTGAGAAAAGACACCCCTCATATCCTACTGATAAACCCCTGGATTGATGATTTTGCTGCATATGATTTCTGGGCAAAACCACTGGGGCTGCTGAGCATTGCCGGAATCCTGCGGCACCAAGGCTACCAGGTTGCCTACATCGACTGTTTGGACCGCTTTCATCCCGAAATGATAGACAGCGCAAGAACGGGCAGGTTCGGCAAGGGGCCGTATGCGAAAAGGCGAATTGACAAGCCAAAAAAGCTGCATGACGTGCCCAGAAACTTCAGCCGGTACGGCATTGCGGAAGAATTGACGCGCAGGGCCGTAAAAAACACTCCGAGACCGGATGCGGTCCTTGTGACCTCGCTTATGACTTACTGGTATCCGGGCGCACTTGCCGTTATCAAGATTATCCGAGAAGTGTTGCCGAAGGCGCCGGTGGTTCTGGGAGGCATTTATGCCACCCTATGCCGTGAACACGCGGTAAAACACGCGGGCGCAGACGAGGTCATCTCAGGGGAAGGCGAGGCCGGCATTGTTGAGGCAGTTGACCGCCTTTCCGGCTCTTCCGGCAGGCTGCGCTTTACTGCCGGTGACCTTGACACCTATCCGTACCCGGCCTTTGATCTCCAGCACGCTATCGCCTATGTCCCTATCCTGACCGGCAGGGGCTGCCCGTTTCGCTGCGCCTACTGCGCCTCGGGGTTTCTAAACCGCCGGTTCGTGCGCAGGTCGCCCGAACATGTGGTAGAAGAAATTTCATACTGGCATGAAAAATACGGGGTGCGAGATTTTGCCTTTTATGATGATGCCCTGCTGATCGATGCAGACAGCCACATCATGCCGATCCTTGAAGGGGTTGTCACACGGGAAATTGGCGTGCGCTTTCATACGCCGAACGCCCTGCACATAAGAGCACTTTCGCGCGATGTGGCGCGCATGCTTTTTCATTCAGGGTTCAAGACAATCCGACTCGGGCTTGAGACAGCGTTCTTTGAGGGGAGAAATACCGTGCACGATAAGGTGGGGCCGGATGAATTTGAGAAGGCGGCTTGCAACCTGAAGGAGGCCGGCTTTACAGGAGAGGCCGTAGGCGCTTATCTCCTCTTTGGTTTGCCTGGCCAAGACCTTGTGGAGCTTGAGGCATCCATTAAAATGGTCAAGGCGTGCGGCGTAAGACCGGTGCTCGCGCAATACTCGCCAATTCCGCACACTGCGCTCTGGGATGCTGCTGTGGCAGCATCACGCTATGACCTGGCCTCTGATCCCATCTTTCACAACAACTCCATCTTTCCCTGCCAGAAAGAGCCCTTTTCATGGGAAAAGGCCTCGTGCTTTAAGCAACTGACGCGGTGAGACGTTGCCGCACATGACCACCGACCGGCCAGTGAAATCATTGCGGTCTAGTGTGTCCGAGAAGATCTTTCTTTCTCCCTTCTATGCCCCTGCCTATAAGCCTATAACATGATGAAGCCCCCCGGGAGATCCGTCCTTGCTGGTTGCAGCATGATAAATACTTCGCGCATCAGCGCAATCGGTTGTCAAGCACTTTGTACACCAATGTCCCCTCTCATCTCCCAGATACAACGAGATCCCGCCCGATAGGCCGACAAACTCTACGAAAGGTCGCGGTAGGAATGCGGGTTGCCACGCACAGGTCCGTACGTGAGCGATATCACCCCAGGGCGTGCGACTTGCTCAGGTAGGCCGGTAGTGAGGTGACCAAAGGTCAAAAATCTGACACGTTGCTGCGTTCTGAGTCAATTCCGCTCCAGTGGTTGAACAAAGCAGCTTTAATTGTTCGCAGCTACAGATAGTTATCCCCCCGCCCGAAATGCTTCGGCATGGTTCGTGCAAAGTTTCCGGTTTTTCTAGAGTAGTGTGTTCACCTGATTATGAGGAGATGGTTGGCTGTATCAAGACATGGGTGCATGGAATATCGTTGTTCGCAACTTTGATGGTCTCGTAAAAAGTCCAAATTAGACGGCAAAGTAAAAAGCTCCAAATTCAAGGCGCGCAAATCCTGAGGAATGAGGCGTACGTACGGTACGCCGCAGTGACGAAGGATGCAGCGCAACGCAGAAGTTGGACTTTTTACGAAGCCGTCAACTTTCTATGAAGAATGGAGGCCATGATGTCCGAATTATCGGTGAGCGTAGGACAAAGTAACAATCAGGACTCATTTGGAGCAGGGCAAGAGGCCGCCTCCGACTTGCAGGACAATGATCTGGAGGCGGAAGAGTACAAGGAGGAACATAATGAGTAATTCAAAACCAAAGTATGTAAAATGTCCCGCGCCATTTGAACCACTATTTGTTCAGGCGGAGAAAGACATGGCACAGTTTTTTTCAGGACTTAATCAAGTCCCCGAAAAAGGGGAGATCACTATTGGCGGAGAGAGGTATTATACTTGCGCGTGCAGTAACATTCACTGTCCAGTTAAAAGAGATACTGGAAAAGGAATATGGCAGACTGGCCGCCGAAAAAATTGCATATAATCTGGGAAGGGCTGCAGGTACAAAAGATTCCGAATTTTTTATGAACAAATTGGGGCTCACAAGGGGACCCGCAGCATTGTCGGCAGGTCCTGTCCATTTTGCATATGTCGGCTGGGCATTTGTTGATATTTTCCCTGAATCAAAGCCAACCACTGATGAAAACTATTTCCTTGTTTACGACCACCCCTATTCGTTTGAAGCATATTCATTTATCAATGAGGGCGTAAAAGTCAATCGCCCTGTATGTCATATGAATGCGGGTTATTCATCAGGATGGTGTCAGGTTGCATTTGGGGTAGAACTGGTGGCAAAAGAAATCTCTTGCAGGGCAAAAGGTGACGAAAAATGTATTTTTGTCATGACTCATCCATCCGGAATTAACGAGTATGTAATTGAAACCAAAGAAAAATATGGCATCGAGTAAAAAAGCAAACGGCCTGCGACGCATACAAGCCTCTGCGACTGACAATGTGACTGTTCCGCATTTCCCATTGGAGCAATTCAAAGGATTCCAATCCGACGGAACTTCTTGTCCAATTACAACATCGGGCGCAGTCTCCTCGAGGGGCCTGTTCTATCTGTTAGGTGAGAGAGAAGATCATGATTGATCAGATTCTAATTGAGTTGGAAAAGATAATATCCAACAGATATCAAGGACAGATAGACAACAGCAAGCATCGTGAAGATCAACAGAGATTGGCAGAGGCAATAAACAGGGTTATTGCTGATTTCCAAAACTACAGGAAAGCATCTATTAGGTTTAAGGCTGATTTATTGACCGACATCGATGCGCTATCAGAAGTCTTGGAGAAAATCTCACTTGGTAATTTTGATGCAAAGGTTCCTGATACCAGGCTAATCGAAATGGATACTATGCTAATCGGCATTCAGGATATGGCAACGAAAGTAGAAGAGTATAGGACTGCTCTTGAACACAAGCTGGAAGAGCTAAAACGCAGCGAACAAGAACTCCGGAAAATGGAGCGAAAATATCGCCAAATGTTTGAAAACGCTATTGAAGGCATTTTCCAGATCTCGCCCGACGGACGCTTTATCAGTGCAAATCCATCCCTGGCCGGAATTTTGGGCTATGATTCTCCCGAGGAGATGCTCTTGCTTGTCACTGATATCTCCAAACAATGTTATGCCAATACCGAAGACCGCCGAGACTACGAACGCACTCTCCGCGAAGAGGGCATGGTAATCGAGTTCGAAACGCAGATGCGCCGAAAGGACGGGGGCGTGTTCTGGGCCTCCATTTCCGCTAGGACCGTATGCGGTCTTCACGGCGAAGTGCTTTACTACGAAGGCTCGCTAATAGAAATCACGGAGCGCAAGGAGAAAGAGAAAGCGCAAAGGGAACGCGAAGTAGCCAAAGCGGCAAATATTGCCAAGAGCGAGTTTTTGGCCAACATGAGCCACGAGATCAGGACACCGCTGAACCCGATCATTGGAATGACCGGTTTGGCGCTGAACATGGAATTAGCTCCCAAGCTGCGAAGTTACCTGGCCACGATACATACGTCCGCTCACACTCTGCTTGGGATCATCAACGACATTTTGGATTTTTCAAAGATTGAAGCAGGCAAGCTTGAGATGGAAACGGTAGATTTCCATCTGCACGAGGTGCTGGGAAACTTGTCCGACATGTTCCGCGACAAAGTTGGGGAAAAAGGAATCGAACTGATCATCGCAGTTGGCGATGATGTGCCGTGCGCCCTGGTTGGCGACCCGCTGAGGTTAGGCCAGATTCTAATCAATTTGGCGAGCAACGCGCTAAAGTTCACGGAAATCGGAGAGGTTTTGATCGAGGTTGCCTGTGTTGAAAAATCAGCGGACAAAGCCAGGCTGCACTTTTCAGTAAAGGACACCGGCATAGGGATATCCAGGGAAGATATTGCAAAGCTGTTTACCGCCTTCATGCAGGCGGATGGCTCCACCACTCGCAAATACGGAGGCAGCGGCTTGGGGCTGACCATCAGCAAGCGTCTGGTAGAAATGATGGAAGGGGAGATCCGGGTGGAAAGCGAACCCGGGAAAGGGAGCACTTTCCACTTCACGGCAAATCTTGGCCGGCAATCAGAGGACAAAGAAGAGAAACTTGCCGCTCCTTCACTCAAGGGGTTGAAAGTCCTTGTTGTTGACGACACCAAGACTGCCCAGACCGTCATAGGCAAGATATTGAGATCCTTCACGTTTGATGTGGACACAGCCTCCTCGGCTGAAGAAGGATTGGAAAAGTTAAGGGAAGGCCTGACCGGAGACAAACCCTTTGAACTGGTGGTCGTTGACTGGAAGATGCCCGGCACTGACGGCATTGCAGCCTCGAAAAGGATAAAAGAAGATCCCCAATTGTCCCATATCCCGATCATCATGATGACCGCTTTTGGCCGTGAGGATGAGATGCGACAAGCCGGGACCGTGGGGGTTGACGCCTTTCTGATTAAACCTTTAAGGCCGTCCCTGCTTTTTGACACCATTATGAAACTGTTCGGACAGAAGGAGTCGGAAAGCACAGCCCCGCTATATCAGACTATTGCCATGGAATCCGTGATCATGGAACGCCTCAAGGGTGCTAGAATTCTTCTGGTAGAAGACAACGCCATCAACCGGGATCTCGCATTTGAGATACTGGCTAATGCCGGGCTTATTGTGGAAACGGCCAATAACGGTAAGGAAGCGGTCGAGGCCGTGGACAGGGCCACCTACGATTGTGTGCTTATGGACCTTCAAATGCCCGAGATGGACGGTTTTGAGGCGACAAGAGTAATTCGGGAAAAAGAGGAGCGGGCGGGGCAGGCAAAGCTCAAAGGAAAAAACGAAGGGGATCTTTCAGCTATCAGCTATGAGCTGCCAGCTCACAGGGAACGTGTTCCGATAATTGCCATGACCGCCCATGCCATGAAAGGCGACCGGGAAAAGTGCGTGGAAGCCGGTATGGACGACTACGTCACAAAGCCTATTGATCCTGAGGCCATGTTTTCCAAACTGACCGGATGGATAAAGCCCGGAAAAAGACAGGCGGCCATCGAGGTCACTGCAGACCATGGTGGCGGCAGAGAGGTTGACGAAGACCTTCCCCCGATGCTGCCCGGCATCGATATCGAGCAGGGGCTTAGAAGGCTGGCCGGCAACAGGAAGCTTTTCAAGAAGTTGCTGAAAGTGTTTTCGACGGAATTTGCCGGTGCTGCAGAAGAGATACGCAACGCTCTCGAGGCTAAAGAGATGCATGTGGCCCGGCTGCGGGTTCACACCCTCAAAGGGGTTGCCGGCAACATCTCAGCCAAAGATTTGCACGCTACAGCACAGGAACTGGAAATGGCAATCGAAGAAAACGTGCCGGAGGGGTGTGATATGTTGCTTGACAATTTGGAAAAAACTTTGAGACAGGTCTTGGAGTCGCTTCGAACACTGGGTGATGGAGCAGACGTGAAATAGGAGACTGACATACGTCTTCCGCTAATGGACAACGAGGTCACCTATTAAAATGCCCCATTGCGCTCTATCTCTGGACCTGCTACATTAACATTGACGGCTTCGTAAAAAGTCCAACTTCTGCGTTGCGCTGCATCCTTCGTCACTGCGGCGTACCATAAGTACG
>JABXJW010000204.1 GCA_013375395.1 Desulfobacterales bacterium | reverse complement strand
GACATGGCAACTCGGCGATCTCGGATATGTGATCCACTACGCCCATCGCTTGCCCGACGCCTTCCGCGAGTTTCCCCATGTAATCTATCAACCAATGACTTACAGCGACGAAGAATTTTCCCTCTTTTTCGGCCATTGCCTAGCCCTCCAAAACTACACACTCATAATCGATGAGGTTGACCGGTTCGCCCGGCCCCGACACTACGTAACCGATAACCTACGCGAGATCGTCAACCGGGGCCGACGCCAAGGCATCGGATTAATCGCCAATTCCCGGCGACCGGCATCGACACACATGGACTTAAGATCAAACGCCGACTACGTTGTAACCTTCCATCTACACGAAACGAGGGACGTTGACTACGTGAGCGAGTGGATCGGCGTCGATGAGGTCGCGCCAAATCCCCTTAAGGAACTTCGGGGCCATGAATCTATCCTATGGTCGGCCAACACCGGCGAATGGATCAAACAACAAAAATGCCCTACTTAACTTTTTCAAGACTTAACAAAAATATACCGATGAACGCCGGAATCCAAAAAACTATTTGCCTCTCTGAATATTGACCATGAAGATAATAAATCGCGCCGATTGCTAGAGATAAACTTATCAAGACAAGCATAAGACCAATGAACCGTTGCAAATGAAGTCGATATGGCATACTAAAAGATTGTCACAAGCAAATATATAAAATCCTATGGAACAATCTTCTATAAGTTAAACAGCCTCAACCACTTGAAACTTTAACCGTTCCTCCATCATTCCATAAAGCCCCCGCCTCTCCCGGATCAACAACCGGTAAACTAGGCAAATAGATTAATGGAATAGCACTAGAAACCCATTTGACCAAAGTAACATAAGCAGAACCATTCCAAGCTTGACCAGCCCAATACCTATTCTCGTAACAGCGAATAGCATTAAGACCTAAATTAGTTCCTCCTACCGTATTACAAGCCACTTGATATTGGGCAGTTAACTGAGCTAAAAGAAGATTTTTATAACCGGTCTTAGCCCGATTCATTATCTGCAAAAAACTACTGTCTAATTCACCTAACGATAAGTTTGTAGTCAAAAGTTCATGTGATGCAATGTCTAAATCTCCGGTCATAGGTCTTATTCCGCTTCTAGGCAACAAACTGTCATGTATCTTAGGCAAATTCAACAAGTGAATAATCCGATCTACTTCTTCACCCATGCTTTAACACCTTAAAATATTGGGTAAATGTCGTCAAGCCATACAAGATACCCCAAAGCATCGGGATTATCGAATGTTATTCCTCGCATGTGCTTGCCCGGTGTTGGAGATAACGTTTTGAGTTGCCAAGTATCTGCTGTCGTAACTGTTATGTCTTCTGATGTCTGAGTTCCGTCGCTGTAATGATAAATCACTCTCAATCCCTTTCCGATTGCGTTGGCCCTTAACCAACAATATAACGCTGTAAACCAATCAACACCGATGGGGACGGGAAAAGTTTGATACAGTACTCCATACGCCTCAAATTTACATGATTTGCAACAACTATGATAATAGTCCGTATCTATGGATACTACCAACGCGATCCATCCAACAAAGTCTTGCTCAAAGGTTGAATTAACAATCAACTCTAGAGGCCTATGGATTACATCTCTGATCGTCGTTATCGGCATGCCAAACTCTTTAACCATTACATCCACCACTTGAAAGGCGCGATTTTGTCGGCCTCCTCCGGCGTCAACTTGCGAAGAATATGCACAACCACAAACAAGGTTTTAGGATCATCCGCATCGGCATTGTTATACCAGCATTGAAGTTTCTGTTCGGCCTTGCCTTCTGTATAGCATCGCACATCAATTTCGTAACCATCGCCAACCATGTAAGCATTGCTGTTTTTTTCATACTTTTGAACGCTTTGACCGGCGACTTTAACATCTACTTGCAAAAGGTTTTGTTGGTTGCGAGCGAAAAAATATTGAATCCTCACGACATGGCAATCATAGGGAATGGGATACTCGAGTGTGCCGGTGTCGCTGTTAGCGATCGACTTATGAAATACAATCGTTTCCGTGATGTCGGGCATTACGTATCACCTTAAGCGTTACTTGAACTGTATCGCCTATCTTAAGGCTTAAGTCGTTACATATCACTTGAGGAATTGTAAAACCTAGAGAACGCCGACCAGATCGAGAACTACCCACACTGCGAACGCGCACGCTAAACCGGACATCCATCCCCGTAACCAATCCTTGTTTAGTTTCATTTTTTCGGCCTTATCTTCCTCATGTGTTTTTTACGCTTAGCCGATCCGGGCGCGCCGATCTTACCCCACTTCTTCTTTTTCTTCCTCTTGCGCTTTTTCTTACCCATGACGCTTTTTCACCCCCTTTAACATCGTCCGGCGATGATGCTTCCAATAATGGGCGCGGATCGCGGATAACCGACTTTTCCGTTTGGGCGAATTAATCACGCGGTCGCATCGCTCGCAATGGAACTTAACCATTTACGGGATGTCCCCCCGGTCGGGCGTTGCAATAAACTTGAACACGGGGCAATCAAGGCGATGCACACAATCATTGCAACTTTTAACGCGCTTCCGCATATACCAGCATTTCAAACCGACCATCCTCCTATGCCTCTATTCGTGACCGGATGCGGTATGTGGTAACACCACAGATATCCGAACCCGATCATCAAGACGCCAACATACAGAAAGGCCTTAACCTTCGAGTAGAAATACGCGACGATGCAGAAAAGGCCCGTTGACAGCCAACCGAAAAAAATCATGTGCCGGCAAGATTCAAGGTCGAATCCCCCTAGGCCGGCCAACTGTTGATCTTGAGTATGGAAACTTGAGAGGGCGACGCTCATCCAAGCTAGGATGCCGAACGTCCACAACATTATTTGCTCAAGTTTCTCCACTAGGCTTGTCCTCCTTCTTCTTTATGACGTTGTAGTAATACCATGCGCTAAGATACATGCCGGCGAGTATCAATATCAACAACAATATCCACTTCCAATTACGGATCAAAAAATTCTTCATCGCCGTCGCCTCCGTCGCCCCATTAAATACCAGATCAGAAAGAGGATGGCGACTATCGCAACGAAAATTATGACGATGCGATCAAGGCCGGGCAATATCCCGCCTATGTATTTCGAAACTTCTTCCGGGGATAAACCGGCCCACTTGAAAAAGACGGGCGAATACAACGTTAAAAGCCAACCAATTACTCCGGCCACAACGACAATCGTGAATAATACCGCGAGCGTAAGCGGGGAATCATGCAATATATGAATCAAATGTTCGGTGTGATATGTTGATTCAATCAAAGGAAGTCCAAGAGGCCCTGTGTGCGTGACGTCAGTTCTTACAACGCGGATATACATAGAACTATGTCCCTCATTCGCGGTTTTAGCCATAATCTTGTCTGCCATTTCTTTTTCGCTTGGAAGTTTTTCGAAATAACCCCCCGGATACGTCGTGCGTCGTTTCGCGCGCCACTCAATAAACACTAAATCGCCCTTATGCAGTTCCTCCTCATCGCTGATTTCCTCTTTGTAACCCTTATCGGGCAACCTTCCCCATTCATATACCATTACTCTTTTTTCCTCCATTCGATGCCCTTATTCAACGCATACAGCGTGAACGCAGTCGCCAAGCCTTGTTTGATCGCGCTATACCATTGCTGAAGCGTAGGCAAACCCTCCGGCAACAACAAAAGAACGTTGATCGCCAAGATTATGAGGAACGTCGCAAGCGCCTCATACCATTTTTGGCCCGTATTATTCACTCCAAGCATTATCTCACCCCCTATGGAATTTTAGCATATTTCACTCTAGCACTCAAATTAGAAACCGTGCCTCCCGTAATTTCAGCCTCAACTTTTACGCTTCTACCTTCTAACAAAAATGCTCTGTGCCTCACTTCGGCAACAACGTTTAAACTGCCCCCTGCAACCGGCGCGTAAGGCGTTGCATAATAATAGTCCTCGGAAACCGGATCAGCCTTGCTGAATACTAGAGGTTGCCCATCAATAGTAACGTGAATTTCTAACGGTGTCGGCTGAACTGTCCATGTGCATTGAGCTTCAATCAAGATGATCCTAACATTTTTTGTCGTTGCAAGAACCTCATATTTCGTTCCGCTCACGGGATCAGTTTGATCTAACGTTGCGTCTGCTTGATGCTTGAAAACTTCGGCGCTTATGCCTTCAACAATTTCTTCTGCCATTTAAGGTCCCAACCTTTGAATTCCAACTAGGAGAAAGATTTTTTTAGTCGCCGTTCCGTTAAGCGCGAAACGTATGACAGATTCGCAGGGAAACTTGTATTCGCGTCCATACTTCACAATCCGATCTTTTTCTATATCGCTTGATTTTGACAATAGGCGCGGGGGATAAGCAAGGGCCTTAGCAAAGTAAGGAAAAACGTAGATGTCAATGTCCTTGGCCGTCGCATCGTCGGCGCAGATGATAATATATTCGATGCGAAAAGCAAAGGGAATGCGAAAGTCGTAGTTTGTCAATGATCCCGTTAAGGCGATTTGTTGATCGGGATCGTTGTAATAGATGATGTATGTTCTTTCGCCGATTTTATCCATCGCAAGAATGCCGTCTTCATAGTGATCGGGAATGTCCCGCGTTTCATACGCCATAAAATTCCCCCAAGGATTTAAAACATGAGGGCGCGTGTCAAATTTAGATTAGGTATATCGGATATACCCGGATCGCGTCGGCGACGCCCGCATTCGTTCTGAACTTAACGGCTTTTCCTCGGCAATTGATGGCGCCGATCATGTTGACGACATCGACGAAGAAATATTTTTGTAGTTCGTCGGTTTCAACTAGAGTTGTCCCATCGCTCACGGCGACTATGGCCGTTTTGTTTTGCCCGAAGTAATATGTTGGCAAGTCAAGGTGAATGCGATCCACACCGCCGACTTTAAGGATAAACTCCTTAATAGACACGGCCGTCGGATCGGATGTCGAAAGGTCAACCTTCGGATATGTCGTTTGCCAACATAGAAGGCCGATTAGGTCGCCGTCCTCCCCTATGTCAAACCCTTCGTTCGGCCCCGTCGCGTTTGGCGTATAAAGGCGCTTATACGTTTTAAACACCTTCCCTTTAACAAGGGCGCCCGGTAAGTTCGGGAATGCAAGGGGGCCATAGACTTCGGCGACGCTTAGTTTTTCCACATCGGTCGTTGCGATGTCGGTAACTTCGATGCCTAGCTGATATATCCCCGAGTGCTTGCCGGAGGGCAAGCCCAAAGGAACTTCTAGGCCTAAGATGTTTACGTTCTCGTTGTCCGCGCCGGAAATCTGACAGTATGGACGATGCAATATCCAAGGACAAAGCATGTTAAACGCCCATAGGTCGTTGCCGTTCTCGAATCTTATGAGGTCTTGCGATTTACCTCTCACGGTTGCCTTAACGTAAAGTTCGCTGATTCTTCCAAGGAATTCTGCCAACGTCGGGGCCGTCGCGCCGGCTTGCAACGCGACCGTTCCGATCTTGAGTTTTGAGATGGGACGGCCGGCCGTCAAGTTGATGGGCGACGGCGACGTTGTGAACGCTTGCATGGAAGGTTCGAGGATGTCCATGTCCGGCAAGGTTAAGCCACTTCCTCTACTATGAACTCGCCAAGTTCACATGCAACGATCGCTATAAAGAACCCAAGCCCAAAATAAAAGGCAAAGCGCATCTTAGCGACGAATCGCGAGAACAACATTATGGCGAGGCCAATAGCCATTAGAACAGCATCGTCAACGTTGACACCGCGAACGATGGGAACACCGTAACCGGGGAAATTCGGAACCTTCAGTTCAATGTATCGGTTAACCACCACTCCAACAATGAAACCGATCAACATTGCCCATGCGTTGCGGGCGATCCCTAGAGTTGGAATTTTTTTCGCCATTCTTTTTTTGCCCCTTTCGGGGTTTACTAGAGGCCTCAAAACAAGCGCCGGCCGGGATGCCTCAAGGAGCTATGCCGGTTTGAGAGAGGAATGACAGTTCTCCCGGCGATAGCAGGCCGATGCTTGCCTTGAGGCATCTACACGTAGAACTTAACGTGAAACCTTATAAAATGCACGTTTCACAAAAAAAGGGGGAATTTAACCGGGTTCGAATCCCGGGGGAATTTAGTCTTGCGCCGACGCAAGCATTTTAAGGACGTCAACGGTTTCCGGTTTCCCATAGCAATCTTTCAGCGTTTGATCGCCCTCCCATCCTCCGATTATACATACGAAAGCGTAGTTCCATCCGGTTTGGCGTAGCCAATACATGGCCCCGGTGTGTCGCCAAATATGCCCCGGTTGTCTGATCCTTCGAGTTATCCCGGCGCGTTCGTAGGCGACTTTCAGAACCTTCCGAAGTTCGCCGTCGTCGAAAGGAAACATCCTTCCGTTGC
>JABXJW010000203.1 GCA_013375395.1 Desulfobacterales bacterium | reverse complement strand
CTGGGCTCATCGCGTCACAAAAAGGCAATATCATCAATATGCTATGGGCTAAACTAATTTACAAATGGACGTCCCCAAGATTCCCCCAAGATTCCCCCGTATGAGGATATCCTTTTTGTAAGCTACCAGAGCCTGGCGGTGCCCTTGAGACGAATGGGAAAAACACACGAGGGGAAATCGTCGACCGTATAGGGGATGTGCGGGGTCAACAATTTCGACCTCTGTCGGGCTAGTTCCAGATGGGTTGTTGACAGGGGTATCAAGTTGGCGGATCGTATGACTTACTGGTATCCGGGCGTATTTGCCGTTATCAAGATTGTCCGCGAGCTGTTGCCCGAGGTGCCGATGGTTCTGGGAGGCATTTATGCCACCCTGTGCCGTGAGCACGCAGTAAAGTATGCCGGCGCAGACGAAGTCATCTCAGGGGAGGGCGAGGACAGCGTTGTTGAAACGGTTGACCGTATTTCCGGCTTTTCCGGCAGGCTGCAATTTACTGCCGACGACCTTGATACCTATCCATATCCGGCCTTTGATCTGCAGCACGCTATCCCCTATGTCCCAATCCTGACCGGCAGGGGATGCCCGTTTCGCTGTGCCTACTGTGCCTCCTGGTTTCTAAACCGGCAGTTTAGGCGCAGGTCGCCCGAACATGTGGTAGAAGAAATTTCATACTGGCACGAAAAATACGCGGTGAAAGATTTTGCCTTTTATGATGATGCCCTGCTGATCGATTCAGACAGCCACATCATGCCAATCCTTGAAGGGGTTGTCAGACGGGGGCTTAGCGTGCGCTTTCATACGCTGAACGCCCTGCACATAAGGGCTCTGTCGCGTGAGGTAGCACGCATGCTTTTTCGTTCAGGGTTCAAGACAATCCGCCTCGGGCTTGAAACGGCATTCTTTGAAGGCAGGAACACCGTGGACGATAAGGTAGGGCCGGATGAATTTGAGCAGGCGGTTTGCAACCTGAAGGAGGCAGGCTTTACAGAAGAGGCCTTAGGCGCCTATCTCCTTTGCGGTTTGCCTGACCAAGACCTTGCGGAACTTGAGGCATCCATTAAAATGGTCAAGGCATGCGGCGCAAGGCCGGTGCTTGCGCAATACTCCCCGATTCCGCACACTGCGCTCTGGGAGGCTGCCGTAAAGACGTCACGCTATGACCTGGCCTCTGCCCCCATCTTTCACAACAATTCTATCTTCCCCTGCCAGAAGGAACCCTTTTCCTGGAAAAAGATCTCATACTTTAAGCAACTGACGCAGTGAGGCATTGAGCGCCCAGGACCGCTAACCGGCTTGAGTAAATGCTTTTCTTTGTCTTGCAGCAACCGCACACGAACGGTAGGCCTTTGCCGGCCTTCTGCCCTGTTTTTCAACTCCCATGTTTTTTGATGTTGACGGGGCAGACTAAAAACGAGTATATTTACCTCTATCACAAATTACTCGCTTGTATTTTTTGATGGAGGTAAAAAATGGCCGATTATCTGCCCAGGTATATCGAAAAAAACGTATCCGACGATCTAAAACGTAAAATGGTCTTTGTGGGTGGGCCGCGGCAGACCGGAAAAACCACGATGGCAAAGCAGCTTTGTCATGAGGCAGGGTTTGGCACAAAATCGCGTTATCTGAACTGGGATGCGCCAGAGGACAGGGAGAATATTCTCATTGAACGATTTCCCGCAGGGCCTGGATATCTGATCCTCGATGAAATCCACAAGTATTCGCGGTGGCGACAGGTGGTAAAAGGCCTGTATGATAAACGCGGCGATGAACTTCAAATCCTTGTTACCGGCAGCGCACGGCTTGACTACTATCGTCGTGGCGGCGATTCCCTTCAGGGGCGATATCACTTTTTCCGGCTTTTCCCGTTGACATATTCCGAACTGGCCATGCCGTCACCATCAACGGTGCGGGATCTTCTGGTCTATGGCGGATTTCCCGAACCGTTTATGCTGCAGTCGGAAACACAGAGTAAGCGATGGAGCAGAGAATACCGTTCACGAATTGTCAGGGAAGAACTGGCTGATCTTGAGAACGTTCGGGATCTGAGCATTATTGAAAAGATGGTACTGAGTCTTCCTGAACTGGTCGGTTCTCCACTCTCAATCAATGCGCTGAGAGAAGACTTGCAGGTCGCACATCAATCCGTATCGCGGTGGATTAGCATGCTCGAAAATCTCTATATGATTTTCAGGATATATC
Organism: Desulfobacterales bacterium; assembly: GCA_013375395.1. Classification (GTDB taxonomy): domain Bacteria; phylum Desulfobacterota; class Desulfobacteria; order Desulfobacterales. The sequence goes on along the minus strand of JABXJW010000203.1, from coordinate 4,199 downwards.
CGTTTGGAGCACCCAAGATAAGGGCAGTCAAAAAGGAGGCAAAGCACTATCACCTTGACTGGACAGTGGTCAACGATACTGGAAAACGATTTGAAAACCTCGTGGCCTGTCATCTTCTGAAATGGTGTTTCTTTTTGCAGGATACCGAAGGCCGGGATATAGAGCTTCGGTATTTCAGGGATGTGGACACACGAGAGGTGGATTTCGTTATTGTTGAAGATGGAAACCCTCTCCATTTTATTGAATGTAAAAAGAAATCCGGCAAGGATATCAGCCGGCCTCTCAACTACTTGAAGGCTCGCTTCCCTTCCGTGCAGGCTACACAGGTATCGCTTGAAGATGATATTGATTTGATCACAAAGGAAGGTATCAGGCTATGTTCAGCACACTTGTTTCTTTCGGATCTTGTGTGATGAGATGGGGCTCAAACACAGTCTAAACACCGCCCCCTCTCTTTGCCGCATTTTTCCCTGGCAACTTCAAAACTAGTCTGCTATTTTGCAGTATAATATCATATTAACCCTGGTAACTTCTAATAGCAATGGATCAAGTCACATTTCAAGTCCTGGCAAGGCATAATCCATGGCTTCTTGATCGGTCGTCGTGGCCAAGTACCGCTCGCAGTCATCTGCCTGCCCGATTTGTGCCCAGGCACCTCAATGTGCCTCTGCAATGCGCAAACGACAAGATATGCTTGATGGTGGGGCCGAGACAATCAGGCAAATCGACCCTCATCTGGCACCACCTGGCTGAACTTGCCGACCCTTTCCTGCTCATTAACTGTGAGGAACATTCCTGTCGGCAGTTGTGCAAATCACCGGCACTATTCCTGAGCAGTGTGGATGAAATTGCCAGGCCTGTACCTGGATTGTTTTTTGAGGAGATCCAACACCTGCCGGAGGCAGGACTTTTCCTTAAAGCCCTCGTGGACTTGAAACCCGGGGTACCAATCTATGTTACCGGCTCGTCCAGCTATCACCTCCGGAGCAAAACAAGGGAATCTCTGGCAGGTCGAGCATTACGCCACCTGTTACTCCCCTTCGGAATGGCGGAATTGTGGCCCTCCGGGCTGCCACCATTGATCGAGGAAGAAACCGCCAGAGATACCTGGGAACAACTGCTGTTATGGGGTGGATATCCAGAGGTGGTGCTCAACAAGAACAAGGAGGAAATCCTTGCCCAGTTGGTGGAGGCGTTTGTCCTCAGAGATGCGACCGATCTTTATCGGATCAGACGCCCGGAGGCATTCAGAAAGCTTCTCTCGCTGGCCGCCTCCCAGATCGGCAATATGGTCAACTTCTCCAACTGGGCCGAAAATCTGGCCATCAGCGTCAACACCGTGATTGAATATGTAAACCTCCTGGAAGAAAGCCATGTGCTCAAACTTGTCCATCCCTTTGTCGGCGGAAAACGGGCGGAAATCACCTCCACACCAAAGGTCTTTTTCTTAGATAATGGTCTGCGCAACTTATTATTCGGTGGTTTCGCACCCGTTAATCAGCGGGCTGACTGCGGGGTGCTTACGGAAAACATGGTTCTTACCGAGCTATGCAAGCACACCAATCCTCTACTGCATACTGTCTCGTTTTGGAGATCCAGTTCCGGGGCGGAAGTTGACTTTGTCGTCCGAACGCAAGACAGACTGTTTGCCGTGGAAGTCAAGGCCGGCCAACTCAGCAGGCCAAAAGTCAGTCGTTCCCTCAGGAGCTTTATTGCGGCATACCGCCCGGATAAAGTGTTGATATTGAATGACACCCTTGTTGATTCATTGGAGATACAAGGGTGCCCAATCATTTTTGAAAAGCTTGTCCGGACCCATCTGAGCCTGCGTGAATGCATGAGTCAAGAGTAGACCCTAATTCCATCTTTTCCTGTCAGAAGGAAGCCTTTTCCTGGGAAAAGATCTCGTACTTTAAGCAATTGACCGAGTGACACATTGCTATCTTTCCTCACTCAGGATTCTTTTTACAGTATTTTGTAGCTCGAGAATATTGAATGGCTTCATGATACAGGCTGTGGCTCCACATTTCAGGAGTTCAAGTACAGGTCCAATGGCAGTGACTACAATGATGGGAGTATGGGGGTATTTTGCCTTTATCCTTCGTGTTAATTCAAGCCCATTCATCCCCGGCATCATGTAGTCTGTGATGATTAAATCATACGATTTCTTGTCAACATGGCTCATTGCCTCAAGTCCATTTTCTACGACATCTATGTCGAAGTCATAAATTCTCAGGGCCTCAGGCAGTAAAGTCCTCATAAATTCTGCGTCATCTGCGACAAGGACTCTCTTCTTTTTCATCTACCCCTCCTTTCTTACCCCTCCCTCTTTAATCTTAATACCACCAGGAGGATACACAAGTCAACAACAAAATGCAACTGTCGGTTGGTAGACTTTTCTGGATTTCTATGTGATAAGATTTTGTTAAAATTGAAAAAATTAGGATGTGTTGATTAAAGGAAGAAATCGTTGATTGACAAAAAGATTGGCTCAAAAATTAAACAGATAAGGAAGGGCTGGGGTCTGTCCCAGACTGAATTGGCCGAAAGGATAGGTATCTCTTTTCAGCAAATTCAAAAATATGAGAAGGGCTCAACTAGACTCTCTGTCATGCGTTTGCAACAGATTTCGGAGGCACTTGGCGTTAACATTATCGCGTTTTTTGAGGAAGGAGAAAGGGTGGCTAAAGTTTCGGATCTCTCTCTGAGATACACTCCTGGAGGAGACCGTCTTGAAACCTTTCAACCCCTCAACAAGGAAGAAATTACTCTTTTGAGGCTCTTTCGTAAGACAAGAAACAGAAAGGTAAGAGAGGGCATCTTAAAGCAATTGCGAGGCGTTGTTGAACTTGAAAATCGGAAATAGGAGCCTACCTGCCTGAGTGTAGAACGTTGCATGAGGAAACGTATTAGAGATATACCCAATTTTGACAGACCGCGAGAGAAACTTGCTGCTAAAGGGCCGGAAGCACTTTCGGATTCAGAACTTCTTGCTATCCTTCTTGGAAGCGGGGTCAAGGGGAAAGATGTCTTTCAAGTCGCTCGCGCTATCCTACGAAAGCTTGATAGAGATAAGAAAAAAGTAGATGTAAAGACCCTTGTCTCGATAGAAGGTGTTGGTTTTGCCAAGGCATGTCAGATCGTGGCCTCTTTTGAATTTGCAAGGAGGAGACTACTAAAGGAAAGTACCTTTGTTCAAAAGACAGAAGATATCTTGCCCCTTATTTCATATATTGCGGACAAAAAACAGGAACATTTCCTTTGTATATCTCTGAATGGAGCAAATGAGGTAATCGGAAATAGGGTGGTGACTGTCGGCCTTCTTAATACTAATCAGGTCCACCCGCGTGAAGTGTTTGTAGATGCCATATCAGATCGGGCGGCCTCCATAATCGTTGCTCACAACCACCCCTCAGGCATACTCAAACCCAGCCCCGATGATATAGTTACAACGAGACAGTTGGTTGAAGCCGGGAAAATTCTTGGAATATCCGTCTTGGATCACATAATCGTCACAAAGAAAGGTCACCTATCATTAAAGGAAAGAGGTTTGATGTGATTGCGCCCATCCGTTAAGATGCAATAACCTTCATGGGGGTGCCCTTCTCCAAGCCGCAACCAGCTATTCTCAACATTACTCAGGCAGATCACACACGCCAAAACCTGCTCGGTCGAGTGTCTCGACCCCTCTTTTTGATCTTCTGATAGCTTTGTCCGTCTCAAGGTAAGGGAAAAGGGGACGTCCAGAAAGCGCCGGGATAAACCGGCATAGAGTAGGGGATGAAAGAGCCCCACATGAAAGGAGTAGCTGATCCATCATGGCCCAGAGGACACCTATCGGGGCCAGGTCTACATTCTTGACAAGTTCAGTTCGTTTTGAATCTTTTTGATGGTCTTCCTTAATTTGCTATCCCGTTTTGATTTCAGGACAATGCGACGGCTTGCCTGCGAGACCCCGGATTCTCCGATACCGAACTTTGTGCCAATTTCCCTGAGCTTTTTTCCCGTATATTTATGACAAAAATATATCTTCACCCTCTGGACAATGCCTTATCTTGTTTGATTTGCGCATCTACCACCGTTATGATCTGTTCAATAGAGGGGCTGCCGGTAAACGCTTTCAGATCGGGTAAATTACGATCTGCTTTTTTGTTTTTCAAAAAAGCATCTTTTATCGTATTGATAAATTCCAGACTCCC